>JAJPJO010000306.1 GCA_021324135.1 Pseudomonadota bacterium | reverse complement strand
TGAGACTTATTTGGCGCGGCAATACGGCCTGATCAGCGAGGAGCTCTCCGGCGGCGAATGGCAGAAGGTAGCGCTGGCTCGCGGCTTCATGCGGGAGTCGCCGGTTATGATCCTCGATGAGCCGACATCGAATCTGGATGCTTTTGCCGAGATGGAGGTCTATAGCCTGTTCGAGGAGCTGACGGCTGGCAAGGCATCGATTATAATCTCACACAGGTTTTCCACAGTTAAGGTGGCGAAGAACATAATTGTTCTTGATGAGGGCAAGCTGGTTGAATCCGGCACCCACGATCAATTGATGGAACAAGGCGGCTTGTACAGCCAGATGTATAGTACCCAGGCGGAGAGATATAGATAAACATGCAAGAGATTGCAGCACCTGGCGAAGTCGTCGGAGAATATTATGAAGTGATCAGATCGCTTGGCAGAGGCGGAAATGCAACCGTTTTCCTGGTAAGAGACGTGCGCACCGATGACCTCTATGCCATGAAGATGCTGAACACGGACGTTCTTCATCTCGAAGAGGCTAACAAGCGCTTCGAGCGAGAAGCTAAAGCGATTAGCAAGCTCAATCATGAGAATCTGGTAAAGCTCTACGATTTTGGAAACTCCAAATCCGGACATCCTTACTTTGTAACCGACTTCGTGCAGGGAAAAAGTCTTTCCAAGGTGCTTGAGGAAGAGGGGCGCCTGCAGCCCAAGCGGGCATGCAAAATCTTTCTGCAAATATGCGACGCTATGGAATACGCGCACCAAGCCGGTCTTGTGCATCGCGATTTGAAGCCGAGCAATATCCTTCTCATAGGAGGATATACCGATTATGACAAGGTTTGTATTGTCGATTTCGGCATTGTCAAAATCGTAGCGCCACCCAACCAAGATCCGAAGTTGACGCAGGAAGGAATCGTGGTCGGCAGTCCCACCTACATGAGCCCCGAGCAGTGCCGCGGGCTCGAATTGGATGGCAGATCGGACATTTATAGTTTGGGATGCATGATGTATGAGGTCTTATGCGGGCGCAGACCCTTCGATGCCCCATATCCATTTGCTATCCTGGTCAAGCAGGTAAGTATGCCGGCTCCTAAAATGAGCGCTGCCGTTCCCGATCTGGATCTCGATGACAACCTCGAATCTATAGTTCTGAAGGCGCTTGCCAAGCAACCATCTTCACGCTTTCAAACTATGGCTGAGCTGAAAGCCGTGTTGGAGCCATACGCCAACGGCAATGAATGCATCGGTGATTGATCAAAAGCTCTGGCCGATCACTCTCACTAGATCCCACTTCCGGTCGAGCACTTCACTGGGAGTGCCGAGGATTGTATAGATCTCGCTGTTCCCGCCTGTGCCTGGCTTTGCTGCGGTGATGCCCATGACCGGAATGGTGGCGCCGTTTTGCAGCTGATCGAATGTATAGGATAACGCGCAGCAACCGGCGCTGTAGTGATTCCAATATTCCAATTTGATCAGCGACAAGTTCCTCAGTGTGCCGCCGCTTCGGGCGTCTTCGCTGAGTTGCTTGAGAAGTGCAACCGAGCCGCCGTTGACTGACGGCTTGGTAGTGATCGTAGCGGTGACGGAGGCACCTGGTAAATTCACCAGTTTGAACGAAGAAGACTTTTGATCGCTGACCAGTTGATTTCCCCACGAGGCCGGGACATTCAAGCAGTGTCCAAGCGATGGTATTTGCTGTGGTATCATGCGGCTGGCGGTGATTTGTATCGCACCTGTCACCAGGCATAATACCAGGCCGCCGGCGGCTAAAATATTGATCTCGCTCCGGCTCACCAGAGCGAACTGTTTCGGGTCAGCCGATTCAGTCTTTTCTTCATCAGTCTTCTGAAGGCAATCGTTTATCCTTTCAAGACAGGTTCGGCAGAGGTAGAGGAACAGACCAACGAGAAGCACGGCTAGAGTGATGATCGTGCCGCTTGAATACAACCATGGCTCCATTGCCGGCCACATGTAGGACGCCGAGAAGCAAATCAGGAAACAGAAGACAGAAGTGGCGAAGCGCCGGGTTGCTTTCGTCCGGCGAAAACATTCCAGCCCGATCAGCATGGAGATTGTCCAGGCGGTCAGAAACGTCGCCAGAGAGGCTGTGTCGAAGAAGACCGTGCTGTAAACGGGAGCCAGCAACGCACGCATGTCGATAGGCAGGGGCAAATCGACGAACGTTTTATAAAATGATGCAAAGCCCGAGGCAAATGAGACCAGACAAAATAGTATTGAAGGTGGTGTCATGCCCAGACCTGATCCATTTTCGATATCAGCTTTTCGTTTCAGCGCCTGCGCCACCAGATATAGTGAGACCACGAATAACAACGATCGGACGGCAACCCATGCCACGGGCAGAGTCGTAAATGCAGGCAGGCTCGAGATGCCCTTTTCCAACAAAAGCGATGACTGAGTCGCCCACAGCAATCGGAATTGTTCGATGGACCAGTTGCATAATGCCAGTTTATCCAAAACATTGATCGGAAGCGTGGCCATCCCGCCAAGGCAGAAGCTGATGAAAATGCCCTTCAGTCCAAGCGGCAGCGTCTTGAACCGGCGCGTGGCATAGATGTAGAGCCCGTAAGGCAGACCTACATCTATAACGCCGCGAAATAGAGCCATATAGAATTCGTTGGTAACATTGAAATCTTGCAGAGCGCAGCGAGCATTGATCTCGAGCAGGAGGAAAAGCAAGATGCTTCCATATACGGGCAGGCGACCCACTGCCGGCCAGAGCGGTGAACTGCGCAAGCTCATATCGAGCCCCACCTTGTGAAATAGCCAGAGCAACCAGATGGAGAACAGCACCAGGGTCAGAACCGAATGACCGGGCGAGCGTTGAAAGGAGAGGAGCTGAAACATGTATTCAGAAACGAGAAACCAACCCAGCATCGTCAAAAAGAAGATTGTCGAAATCACTTTGGCGCTCAGCCGTTTCCTCACGCCCAGAAATGCGATGAAAAGCAAATCGACAAGGAGAATCCAACGCATGACCAGTGAAGATTGGCAGAGAATCTGATTCGACCAGAGCCACGATGCGCTCAGGCTGTAGATGCTGAAGAACGGTTGGCTGATTGTCGACCAGAGTCCGCCATATGCGTTGACGTGTAAGACAAAATATTCGCTCCAGGTGAGCGCTGCACTTGCAGCAATGGCGATCAGAACAGAGGGAGCATATAATTTTGGTGGTATCGTATCCGCCACCGAGTCGGCAAATATCTTGGCGCTCTTCAGGAGCTTGAAAATGATCCCGACGCCAAGAAAATACCAGACCGGCCAGAGATAGCTGTTCCACAGGGTGAGCATGGAAACAAGCTGGCCGCCGAATGCCGATGGGCTGCTTCGCCAGACGAGACTGACCATAAAACCCAAGCAGGCAGATGAAATGATTAACGACGCTGTGACGAGCGAGACAGGCTGGCCCCGCAAAGCAAAGGGCGCCGATAGGTTCGCCTTCAGTCTCGACCACAGGAAGCAGACCGGTCCAAGAGAGCAGCCAAGGACTGTTCCGTAAAGCACGGCATTAGGACCGGAGAATGAGTGGAGCGGTGTGGCGGCAAATGTATAGACTCCGGCGAATGCGCAGACGAGAATGCAATTAATGATACCGAATATGGTGCTGGAGCGGCACTCCTCTCTCAATTGGCGCTCGCAGAGGGCAGCCATTATAACGGCAGATGCCGGGACGAGCGCGTTCCAATATGAGCGCGGAATGTAGAAGGCGCATGTGCCGAAGATCATGACATAGGCGAAGGCACTGATAATGAAGGCGACACGATTGGACCAGGCCGTGCCGGCAACCGCGCAGCCCCAGGCGAGCGCGGCGGTCGCCATCCACAACCAGACGCTCCAGTTGGGAGCCGTTCCCTTGAAGCCTGAAAACGTCGTTATGGCAATCATCTCTCTGCCTGCTGTTGCAAACGGTATGAGCAAACAGAGGGCTACGGAAAAAATAAATACCTGCCGCAAGATCGGAAGCACATCAGATGGCAATCGTTCGAGATTGAGCTGATCGCTTGAATAGTCTCTCCAGATGAAACGCTCATTGATCTTTTTGATCGCCTTAAACTGCTTGCTCTGATTGAGCCTGCTCCAATGGGGCGCCAGCGCCCCGCGCTCGAGAAGGGAACGCAATCCGGCATCGAAAGCATTGCTAAAAGTCAGCAGAATGGGAAACAAACCGACGACGAAATGCCACAGCTTTCGCACTGTTCCAACAATCGTCCAGAAATTCAACTCGGACTCCTCGAAAGAGAATATGTCGCCTGCAGATGCAATGGCAACACCAAATTATAGGCGAAAACAAATTATATAAGAGTGCTGGTCAGGCAGGAAGCCGCCCGCTACGCAGCCGCCCTGTGATTGCCATTGGCACTGTGCTCCTTAAAAGCCTTATGGATGGCTGATGCTGCTTGATCGGTCGTCTTCACGATTTCATTGTTGCGAGAATTCGCCCAGAAAAAAATGTCCAACTTCGGCGAGCCATCAAGTGGTGCTAAATAAATTTCCGGAGACGGCTCCCGGGCTACGGAGGGCAAGCGATCGAGAGAGGCGCGCGAGAGTTCGATAGCGTCTTCGCTCGGGATACCCTCGGGCACCGGCATCTGAATATGAACCTGGCGGTTTGAGAATGCGGTGTTGACGGTAACCGGATCGGTAAACAAAATGCCGTTAGGGATATAGACGCGCTGCCCACTGTATGTCTTCAGCAATGTCGTTCTGATTGTGATGTCCTCAACCGTGCCTTCATAATCTCTGGTTTTGATCTCATCGCCGATGCCAAACGGTTTTTGCCAGAGCAACAGCATCCCGGCGAAGAAGTTTTGAAGAATATTTTGAAATGCAAATCCGATTGCCACCGATGTGATGCCGAGCCCCGCCACGAGCTTGTCCGGGCTGAAGCTAGGTACGACGATCACGGCGCAAATCAGAAGACCCAGAATGACTGTGCTGATTCCGATCAACTTGCCCAGCGCTGCAGCTAAGGTGCGATCCATTCTCGCTTTTCTGGCCATATTGAAGGTCGCTTTGCTGGAAAGTCGGCTGATCAATGAAAAGACGAGATAAACACAAAGCGCAATTAGCAGGTTCGGCAGTATAGCGAAGAACCCATCAACCATTTTGATGACCGTGTTGAAAGCAATACTAAATTCACGTTCCATAATTCACCAGACCATGTAAGCCGTTTAAACCAATCAAATTTAAAAAACAACAGCACTATAAAAATTGATCGTGCGCAGATCTGTTTGCCCCGTGTTTTTGATCTCGTGTCTTTCGCCCTCGGGAATCTCCAGCAGAACGCCGCGCTCGAGGCTGACCTCCTTGCCTTCCACAAGAGCCGTACCCTTTCCCGACAACACATAGAGCCACTGATCGCCCTTATGTTTGTTATCAGGACCGCCTTCTTTATCGCCCGGATGAATAACCATCGTGGCCACCTCGGAGCGTTTTGTCTTAGCCAGGACTTCAAATCCTTCCTTGGGATCGATGTGGAATTTCTTCATGGCAATCCTCTTGAAGCATTATCTGCTGCCCAGACACGGACGCTGGTTTGCCCCGGCGGTTCCCGCCCCGGTCGAGATGACTTCAAATTTTGTCTTTGATTGGCGGAACTTTTCTGAAAAAATTTCTGGGCTAAGCCTGCATTGCTGTTACGTTTCGCCTAATTTCTGAACCTGGCCCGTTGAAGCCGGAAGGGGACAAGTTGCTTAAGGTTGAGCAAGAGGTATAAGAAATGTACGGTGTTGGTGATGGTCAACAGTCGATCAGTGCCGACAAATCCTCTCAAATCCCTGCCATCGGGAAGGGAGCAGTGCAAGGACTATCGCGCATGAAATGCATATGGACTCTGATTCTGGCTTGCCTGGCATTGATGCCGACCGTGGCGTTTGCTGCCGACAATCCGGCGGACGCCAATGGCGCATCAAGTCTGGTTACTCAAAACTCGTCCGGGAGTGCGGCAGCCGACCCGAACCGCCCTGTAAGGGACAAGTGGGCGATTGTCATCGGTATAAGCAACTTCGAGAAGGACAGCGTTCCCCAGCTTAAGTTTGCTGCCAAAGACGCAAAAGATTTCTATGATTTCTTGATCAAAGATGCGCACTTCGCGCCCGATCACGTTCGTTTGCTCCTCAACGAAAAAGCGACTCGCAAACGCATTCTATCGGAATTAGGAAACAGATTCTTGGCGCGGGTTGCAGACAAAGACGATCTAATCGTCCTCTACATCTCTACTCACGGAAGCCCATCAGAGCTTGATGTGCGACACAAGAACTACATTGTCGCATATGATTCCGACCCCGAAGATCTATATGCCACCAGCATAGAGATGCAGGAAATTGCCGATTCAATCAGCGATCGCGTCCTCTCCGACCGCGTCCTTCTGGTTCTCGACGCCTGCCACAGTGGCGGCATTACGCCGGTGGGCAAGGGGATTACGCGCACGGCAAATTTCGATGTCGCACCGATTGCGATGGGCTCGGGGCAGATGGTGATCAGCTCGAGCGAACCCGATCAACAATCCTGGGAGTCGAAGCGTTATCAAAATGGCGTCTTCACCAAGAGATTGCTGGAGGCTATGCGAGGCAGCGAAGGGCAGGTTCCGATCTCGAAGGCCTTTGAAGATGCAGCAGTGATGGTGCAGCGGGAGGTCAAGGAAGATTATCCGGGCATGCGGCAAAAGCCTGTAATGAACAGCAAATGGCGCGGGGACAATCTGGTAATCGCCATTAAACCGGCTCAACCGCAAGTGATACCGGATTCGGTGATGTCAGTACTGGATAAGGACAGTGCCGGATATGGCACCCGCATCTCGAGGCCGGACAACGAAATCAAGGGCGCCCAGAGACCGGTCCCGACGCCGAGCACGAACGAGCCGAGCAGTGAGCAGAGTGAGCAAAGCGAGCGCCGAGCCAGGAATCTGCCGGACGTTAATGAAGTGGCCGCCGGCACTACTAGTGGTGTGATGAAAATAAACGCCGCCTATTTCTCCAACGTCGAGGATCCTGCTGCGGCATACACAGCCGCATGCCAGGCACAAGCAGCGCATTTCAACGACACCGACTATTATTTTCGCAAAGCGAAAATCTTGATTCAGCTCGGGAAGTGGGGTAAGGCGATGCAAGAGCTGAAAGGCTGCATCGTAGACAATCCGCAAGTGCCGCAATATTATCTGGCGCGCGCCTATTGTTTCTTCAAGCTCGGTCAGAAGGCGCAGTCCGAAGCGGATCTCCGCCAGTACAAGTTTCTGGATGTGAACGTGCGAGACAAGTTGATCGAGCTGGAATGAGATCTAATTTTTCGAGACCAACTCGATCACCGAGATGCCCTTTCTGACCTTTGAGAGTCTTTGCTGTGCCGATGGCGTGTCTAGAAAGTGCGGGCGAATCTTAGCCGGCACCAGGACTTTTCTCGAGATCAACTCGCGCACGATCGAAAGCTGATCGATGCCGAACTTCCCGAGATACAACATATCCAGATCGAGGCCGTTCCTCAACTCTTGCATCAACTCAAGTAAACCGCGGAGGTAAACGACATCCTTAGTAAATCCTCCGGAGCGAAAAACCCGCATAGTGATCATGAAAGCCAGCTCGTCGTGCATCTCATACTTTTCATTGAGCTGGCGAAAAACATCAAGAAATTCAGCACCCTGAATCAAAAGATGCACGGCGATGACGCGCGCGGCCAGCGTCCGCAACCGCCTCTTGCTCAGTCCGCCCACCAGATACTCGGCCAGTACCGCCAGAGCCTCTTGCAATTGATCGCAGCCGGGCAAGCCGGAGGAAAGCTGTTTGAACGGCTGATGATGACCATTGTAATTAGTCAGGATGTGCGTTCCCACCTCATGGCTCAATAATGCTTCGGCTCTGGCTTGAAAGATCTTTCGTTCCTTCCCGATCAGCAAATTTCCTTGTGAGACCAAGACGCCCGGGACGTCGCTGCGGATCTCCACGCGACTCTGGAGGTCGGGGCATTGTGCTCTGTATGTGTCGAGCAGATCCTCGGCAAGCCTGGCGAATTCTTCAGCCGACAAAAGCTTCTTGGTCGATTCGCCGATGCTGCGCTCGGAGACCTTTTCCATGATCTCGACAGCCAGTTTCACCAGGCGCTCGTCAGGACCGTCATAAAGTTGCAGGCTATGGTAGAGAAAACGCTTGCTTCCGCGCTCCGACACCATCGTGATCCGGCTGTCGATGTCGAGTTGTTGATCGCGGAATAATTGCGCCAGCGTCGGGTCCTCGATGCGCTCTACCGGAGCTTTGTAGAGCAGGCGTTTGAGTGTGACCGGATCGAAAGGCGGCGAATGATAAACGAATCTGGGCGGCTTTGTGAAGCCTTTGCGTTTGCACTCGTCAAACGCCTCATCGGTATTCGTCGGTGTGACGAGAAGCAAAAAGTCGACTAGATTAGCCACCTCAGCCAGGACGCGATCGACTTGCCAGACTGAGTGAACGATGCTCCGCCGTCCCAGGGACATATAATTGGGCGGGCAGATTGTTGTTTCTTTCTTGAGAAACTCGAAGAAAGCTTTTTCAAGCGCAGTTGAAAAACGTTTTTGCACCTGCTTGAAGACAGCCGGATAAACTTCCTTCTTTGCTTGATTTCGATAAATCGGCGTCACCTCGATGCCGATTATATGAATCGAGTCGCCACCACTGGTGGTGAGAAGAGGGCTCAACCCCGGCGGCGCGATTTTGTCCAGCGGCTGGACGGTGACTTGCGCCGGCATGTCGTGAAATTTTATCGCTTGCAACTGCTTGATCAGAGTTTGCACGTAAGAACTTGCCCGCTTGCCGCGTTTGTGGAAAATGCGAAAGCCGGGCGCCCCGATGGGCGGCCCCTGATCGGCGCTCAGATCGGGTCCGGACCAGATTTCAACGATGAGAAAGGTGCCGAAACAACCAGACAACTCTTCGGCAATTTTATCGACGAGCAGCTTCACGCCTTCGAATTCCTGGCGTTTGGCAGAAGCGACCAGATAAGAACTTTCCTCAATGAGGAGCTGACCCGTGCCCCAATCGTCCCATTTCGGCGGCTGTCGATAAACACAAAGGAACGGAAGCTGGCGTTCGATTAAGATCTGTCCCCAGGTCGGCAGCTTTCGCCTCAGCTTCCTGCCCTCGCGGAGCACGTCGATGCTCTCATCGATAAATGACCGGTCTATTGACTTCTGGGTTGCCAATAAAAATTCTCCCGAACAGGCGCCAATAATTTTGTACCCAGCCTTCCATTCCTGAAGGCATGGGCTCTGGGCGTTTTTTCCAGGGCAAAAAGTGGGGCTCGGGGTGTTTCAAGTCGCCGGGGCATGGTCAATGATATAAGATAATCGAGGATATGAGGGGTTTTAGCCATTGAATCTGCCAACTCTGGTGGTCTGCGACGCAGGCGAGGATAGGACGGCTCAGATCACCGGGCTAGTCAAAGCCACTCCCGGGCTGACCTTGGTCGGCATCTCCACCATGCACGAGACTTTCGAGAAGATTCCGCTTCTCAATCCCAAACTTGCCTGGATTGAGCTGACGCCCGATCCTGATGAAGGCATAAAGCTTCTGGTCGGGCTGAAGGAACGCTATCCCGACATGCATTGCCTGGTATCCAACGATGTTCTCGAGGCTGATCTGGTCAAGATGACTATGCAGACGGGTGCCGATGATTTTCTCGATCATATGACCATGCACGCTCAATTACCCGAGGTGCTCGATCGAATCGCTTCGAAACAAAACTTTCAAGTCGAACTGAGCCGCAGGAAGACTGAGGAGCATGAAAGAATCAAGGCCACACTGGATATGAAGCGCGTGCAGTCCGAGGCAAGCTCTTCGCGAACCAACCTCAGATCAATTAAGAAAATTCGCACAGACGAATCCAGGATCGAATCGAGAGCTATGATCAACCTGGCGCTGATTATCGTCCTGGTCGCGCTTGTGGTTGGAGCCGTGTTCATTTTCAAGGCGCATTGAATCTCCGGTCAATTCGAGCAAGAGACATTTTTCGCCACTCTGTCCCTGAGCGAATTGATTTTAGGCACAGGTCCTAAAGGCATGAAAATTATCAGTACGGCAACCGTTTTTCCCAAGCACTACTACAGGCAACAGGAAATAGCCGGTTTTCTCGGTGAGTATTGGCGGGACGAGCTCGACAGTCGCGAGGCGATGGAGCGCTTTCACCGCAACGCCAAAGTTGGCGGCAGGCATTTTGCCATACCGCTCGAGGATCTGAGCAAGTTGAAAAACTGGGGCGAGGCCAATGATGTTTTTATCCAGCAAGCGGTCGAGCTCGGTGAATCGGCGGTTCGCAAGGCCCTCGACATGAAAGGCATTCCGGCCTCGGCAATCGGCGCAATCATATTTGTTTCAATCACAGGCATTGCCAACCCATCAATTGATGCGCGTCTGATGAATCGCATCGATTTCTCGAGGAATATAAAACGCATTCCCATATTCGGACTTGGTTGCGTGGGCGGTGCCGCCGGCATTGCTCGAGCGGCGGACTATTTAAAAGCCTATCCCGAGCAGATGGCGCTTCTCCTCTCTGTGGAGCTCTGCTCGCTCACCTGGCAGCGAGAGGATTTGAGCAATGCCCACATCATCTCTACGGCGCTCTTCGGCGATGGAGCGGCCGCGGTTGTTTTGTGCGGTGCACAGTGCTCTTTTGATGGACCAAAGATAATCGCATCGCAGTCCGTCTTTTACGATCATACCGAGGATGTGATGGGCTGGAACATTCGAGCCGAGGGTTTCAAGGTTATGCTCTCCAGCGAAGTGCCGAATGTGGTTTTGAAAAATCTGCGCCGCGACGTCGATCAATTTCTCGGGCAAAACGATCTGAGCATCGATGACATCGGTCTGTGGATCATGCACACCGGCGGACCCAAAGTGCTTGAAGCGATCGAGAGCGCGCTCGATTTATCGCCCGATGCCCTGGATTTTTCCTGGGCTTGCTTGAATGAGGTCGGCAACTTATCATCGGCATCAGTTCTGGCCGTTCTCGATCGGATCATGCAGCAACCTCCTCAACCAGGGACATGGGGAGTACTTTCGGCGATGGGCCCGGGATTTTGCTCGGAGATGGTCCTCATGCGTTGGTAGACGATCGTTTACCATGTGCCCGCTTTTAAGAGGTGATGGCTCGTGAGCGCGAAATACGATGCGGCAATAATCGGTGGTGGACCTGCCGGTCTGGCGGCGGCCATCGCCCTGAGCCGCATTGGGGCTCGCTGTCTGGTAATCGACTTCAAGCGTCCGCCGATCGACAAAGCCTGCGGCGAGGGATTGATGCCTGACTCTCTTGGGGCACTCGCGGCTCTGGGTGTGCACCTTCCGGCCGGCTTCGGCGTCGCCTTCAAAGGAATACGATTCAACTGCAAAGGGCACGCCACCGCAGCGGCGTTTCCGCAAGGGGTGGGTCTGGGAGTGCAAAGAACCGCTCTTCATCAGCTTTTATATGAGCATGCAAGCAACGAGAATATCGCATTCTCCTGGCGTTCGAAAGTCGAGATTTTGGATGGGCAGCGATTGATCGTCAGGTCCGATACCACATGCGACACCATTGATTGCCACTGGCTGATCGGTGCCGATGGCCAGAAATCATATGTTCGACAATTCTTCGGCTTTGAGGAGGTCGGCGCGATACCGCCCAGAGTCGGCTTCCGGCGCCATTTTTATTGCTCGGCCTGGAGCGAGATGGTCGAGGTTTATTGGTCCAATATCGGACAGCTTTTCATAGGTCCCGTATCGGCCGATGAGATTTGTGTCGCATTTCTTGCCCGGAGCAGATCAGTTAAATTTGATGATGCGTTGCGAGCCTTCCCGGGCGTCTGGGAGCGCCTCGCTAAGGCAACTGCCGGGAAATTAATGGGAGCGCCGACCACTAACCGCGTTCTCAAAAGGGTGGCACTAAATAAGGTGGCACTGATCGGAGATGCATCGGGTTCGGTCGATGCGGCAACCGGTGAGGGAATGGCTCTGTCATTCAGGCAGGCGGCCGCTTTATCGGATGCCATCGCCCATGGTGATCTGAGCGCCTATGAGGCGCGGCACAAGGCAATCATGCGATTGCCGCTTCGCATGGCGAGAATTATGCTCTTGCTCGACCGTTTCCCCGGGGCGCAGGAGCCGGTAATCAAAGCTCTGGCTCGCAATCCGCAAACCTTCTCCAGGTTGCTCTCAGCTCATGTCGGTGAGCAATCTCTTGTACGGGCGCTGGCCACGGAGGCACCAAGTCTGGTGTGGAACCTGGCATTTGCTTAATGAAGGCGGCAAACCCTCTTCGCCAATACCATGGCGCTTTGTGGCGGTAGTCAGGAACTGATTTAGATTTTCTAAGGACCGGGCTCAGGCCAGCTACTACAATGAGCCATCGCCAGATTAGATTCTGATGATCACTTGCTGGTTACCAGGTCCCTGGTATGAATTAGCCAGCGCGCTCGTTGCGTTATTATCCCCGGAGGCACTATGCTGAGCCAAGCCACAGCCCTTGATTATGAAGTCTTCATGACCGACGGGAGCGGCAATATCAAGCGACCGGAGACCGGTCCGGAAGCGGCGTGCGCTTATCTCGAGCGCGGCGGCATCATTTACTTTCCCAGAAGTCCCTTTCAATTCAGCGGCGATGACCTCGATTTTTTGCTTTCTCAAAAGCAAGAGAGCGCCGACTATCGCAAAAATATCGCCTATCGCCCCGAAGAAGATCGGGTCACCGGCATGCAAAAGACAAGCAAGGCTGATGCGGCACGATTGCGCAAGATATTGTCGAACTATCACTGGCAGGTCATATCCCTTCTGAACAAAGCGCTTGCTCCGTACGCGCGGGGCTGGAAAGTCGATTTCGCCAGTTTCAGACCGATTGAAGAGAGAGGGCGAAAAGCAAGATTGCGGGCGCGCAACGATCTTTTACATGTCGACTCGTTTCCTACTCGCCCCGTGTATGGCGATCGCATATTGCGTGTATTCGTCAATATACATCCCACTCAAGTTCGGGTGTGGAATACATCCGAGACATTCGAGAAGTTAGCGGAGACCTTCTGGCGCCAGCAAAAGCCACCAGGCAAGTCAAATGCATTGCTGGACAACGCTCCGGCTCTGCAAGCCATCGCTCAGCTTTTGGGCGTCAAACTCAGCGCCGCCTCGCCCTACGACAGATGGATGACCAATTTCCACAACTTTTTGAAAGAGAACAGCGACTTTCAAACGAATTGCCGCAAGATGCGCTGGGAATTTCCACCCAACTCGGCCTGGATTGTATATACGGACATGACCAGTCATGCGGTTCTGTCCGGTCAGTATGCTCTGGAGCAGACGTTGCTTATTTCTCAAGATGACATGGTATTACCGGAGATGGCACCGATAAACATCATCCGCCGCCTTTATGGAGAAAGCTCCTTGCCTCGTCGCTGAGATCTGCAAGGCTCGAATTGGACCGGTCACGTCGGAGACAACCTGTAGTAATGAACAAATCTGCCGCCCCCTTGAAAAAATCCAGTGCTCCGGCACAGAAGGGCGCATCGGAAGCGCTGCGCAGCTCAATTGAAGGTGAGGTAAGCCGCCGATCCTTTTACATCGACCTGGCTTTGATCATCGTTCTGGCTACGGTGCTGTATGTATCGCTCGGCTGGACCTGGGAAAAATTCAGCCGTGCCGAAGTTTTCTTCGCCGAGTGCGCCCGCGAGATGCTGCGCGACAAAGATTACGTAACGCCCCTCTATCATGGTCAGGCATTCTTCGATAAACCGATTCTCGTCTATTGGTTCATCCTGGCCATGTTCAAAACCTTCGGTGTGACTCATCTTGCCGCTCGCGTCCCCTCCATAATTGCCGCCGCAATCACAACCTTCCTGACGGCGGTGGTCAGCGCAAAACTGTTCAGCCGGCGAGCCGGTTTGTTGGCTGCCATGGCTCTGTCGAGCTCCTTCATGTTTATCGGCTTCGCCTATCTCTGCATGTCCGACATGACGCTTGTCATGTTCGATCTGATTAGCATGACTTTGCTTTATGTGGGAACGGTCTTTGCCGCCCGACGCAACCTCATGTGGTGGCTCGCCTCAGTGAGCATAGGATTTGCTTTCCTGACCAAAGGCCCGGTCGGAGTGGTATTACCGGCGGTGAGCTTCCTGGTTTATCTCGCCTTGACCCGGCAATTGAAAACCATAAAATTTCAACATCTTGCCGCTGGTGCTCTGACAATACTGGTTATCAGCTTGCCCTGGTGGATTGCAGCATACAGAGCAAACGGCGCCGGTGCCCTCGTCTATTTCTTCATCCGCGAAAATCTTATTCGCTATGCAGGATCTACCTACGACACGCACAAGCCGATCTGGTTCATGGTCGTCTCCTTGATGACCGGTTTTGCTCCATGGTCGGTATTCCTGCCAATCATTCTTTTCCAGACAATCAAGGACCTTACCAGGAGCGGCGACAACTGGCTTAAGCACGCATTCAGCCGCATACCTCACCATGAGCTGTATTTGTGGTTGTGGATTGGCGTCGTCACGTGCTTCTTTTCGCTTTCCGGGGCAAATGCGACTATTACGTTTTGCCGGTGTATCCGGCGGCCGCGTGCTTGACCGGCATCTATCTGGATAAATGGATCACGGCCAATAAGCTTCCGCCGAGGCTGGGATTGTACTTGTTGGCTGCCGGTTACCTTGTCACCGCAGTTGGTGCGGCGTTCATATTGCCGAACATGTCGAATGAGCTCAATTGCCAACTATGGTTCCTCATGCCACTAACTCTGGTGCTGGCAGCGGCGGCAATTCTCTTCTTGATCAAAAAAAGGAAGCTCTTTCCCGCTTTTGTGGCGGCATTCGCCGGACTGTGCTTGTCGGCAACCGCCTTTTCCAGTCAAATAATCCCTAATCTGGTTCACCTGGTTCCAACCGGAATTCTGGCGGCAGAGTTAAATAAGATACCGCCGGGCGATAAGCTCGGCGTGCACGAGAGTTTGCTTTCCTGGATCGATGAGATCACCTTTCAGACGAACCGCGAGCCGGTGAAACTAACGACCGAACAACTGGATGGTTTTCTTTCATCTCCCGAGCCGGCCTTGCTGATCGTCTCGGAAGACAAGCTCAAGGGCTTGAGTGAGACTACCAGGGCGCGGCTGAACATCATCTGCAAACGAATCGGCATCACCCACACGCTGACGCCCGGCTATGCGATAAAATGCAAAGGGCATCTCACCGATCCCATTCCCGTTGTCCTTGTCTCAAATCATTAGCGCTGAGATCAGATGGCAAAGAAGTTCAGACTGCGAGACTTTTTGAACAGGCACCCGGCGCTCGATAAGCTGCGAATCGGCTTTCTCGCGGGATTCTGCCAATTCGGTATCAATTTTGTCGACCACTCATACAGGGTGATCAAGATCATACATCCATCGGCGCGGCCGTACTTGAGCTCGGAGAAACCCTGTCTCTTCGGCGTCTATCACGGGCGTATGGTCGGCATACTGCGAATGGTTCCGCGCCACAAAAACACAGTCCTGGTGAGCCGGAGCCGGGATGGCGAAATCATTGCCAGGGCGCTTGAATGGCTGGGCTTCAACCTGGCGCGCGGCTCGCCGGCGCATAAGGCGATTGAGGGCACCATGCAGATGGTGCGCGCTGCTGAGTCCGGTCAGCATCTTACGATGATGGTCGATGGACCGCGTGGTCCCAAAGAAGAGGTCAAACCCGGCATCATCCGCGTAGCCGAGTTGACCGGTCTGCCGATTGTTCCCTTTGTTTGCTCGGGTCACTCAAACTGGTGGTTTCGCGGCTGGGATAAGTTCATGGGTCCCCTGATCACGACTCGCATCGTCTACATTTTCGGCGAGCCGCTGAGAGTGCCGAAGGGAGCCAGCGAAGATGAGAAAGAGGAGCTGCGACTGAAGTTGGATCAGAGAATGAAGCGGATGCGGGAGATGGGAGAGCTGTTCTGGCGCACCACCCCTGGTGGCAGAGACAACACCAATATATTTCATAATGATTCGCAATGGGACACCGCCTCTGGTGCAAATGCCAAGAACGCACTTGTTTGATCCCTGAGCGCCAGCAATGCCGATCCTACTTCGCCTACTTCGAGGCCTTTCCGCCTTTGTCCTTTGCCGGCGCCGCTGATGAGGCAAGTTTGGATTCCAGCTTGCTCGCCTCGTCGCTTTTGTTGTCCTGTTTCAGAACCTGCGCGTAAGCTTTGATGCAAGCTTTTATTTTGGCGGTATCGCTCGGCTTTTTCTCTCGAATGGCCAGCGCCTTTTTATACGTTTTCTCTGCATCCGCCAGACGCTTCTCTTTCTGATACATGGAAGCAAGATGCTCGAGGGTGGTCGCCACTTTGGGGCTTTCCGCACCATATGTGGTTTCACACACCGAGACTACTTTCTCGTACACCGGTATGGCCATTTGCGTTTTACCGGTATCCTCGTAGAGATTGGCCAGCAAGAAGTAGGTTTTCGCAACCAGAGGATCGCGATTGCCCAGAGCTTTTTGCCTGATTGAAACTGCCCGTTTCACAAGCGTGATCGCATCCGTTTTTCTCCCTAAATGACCATAGCATTCGGCAAGCGAAGCTGACGTGTCGGCCAGATCGGTGTGCTCCGGTGCTGATGCCTCGCGGATCTTGGCGGCCTTTTCATACCAGGGTGCGGCTTTCTCGTAAATCTCTTGCAGGCGATAGGCGTCGCCCAGACCATTGTAAGCGCGGGCCGTCTCCAGAGTGTTTTCGCCGTAGGCCTTCTTATATATGTCCAGCGCTTCCTTATAGCAATTCTCCGCCTCGGCGCCTTTTTTCTCCTGGCAGTAGAGGCTGCCGAGGTTCAATAAACTGGTGGCATAGTCTCCATATTGAGGCGATTTTTTCTTGGCTGCCAGCGAGGCTTTCTTGAAGTGCTCCTCTGCTTGCGCGAGCGATCCGTTTGAAACGCATATTTTTGCCTGGCTGGTCTCAGAGCTGAAATCGTCTGCCCATGCCGGTCTATTGACGGTAAAAAACAATGCTGCCGCCGCCATCAAAAATGTCTTTGGATTGCGCACCTTACATCCGACCTTTCTTGGGTGGTACCTTGATCACTTTGAAGATGCCTGAAACTCGTCCCTGAGCCGATGCCATAAGGAAGTCCGCTTCGTCCTTGCGTCCGAGTTCTTCCAGCAAATCAGCATAGCGCTGGATCAAATTCACCGATTCCGAATCAAGCGTTCCGCCTAATTCTTTGCGGATGTGTATGGCTCGCTTGTACAGCTCCTCAGCTTCTTCGCCTTTGCCGAGGGTGCGAAGAATCTCGGCTAAGTTGCCGTAGCTGCGACCGACTTCTTCGCTGTTCTTCCCGTAGAGCTTCTCATGTATGTCCACGACTTCGCGCGAGTAAGGCTCTGCTTCTTTGTAGCGCTCGTGCTCCCAGTAGAATCCGGCAAGCCGGGCGAGACCTTCGGCATAGCGGCGGTGCATCATGCCATAACGTGATTTGCGCAGCTCCAGGGCGCGCAGAATATAGTCTTCGGCTTCCCTGGTTCGATTTTGAGCCTGCATGACCTCTGCCATGATCTCAAGAACGATAAACTTGCGCTTGTCATCAGCAGGCTGATTCTCCGTAAAGGTAATCAGCTTGCCGAGAATGTCTTCTGCTTTTGAATACTCACCGCTGGCGGCTGCTTGCTGCGCCCTCAGTATTTGCTCATCCCAAAATTCTGTCATGTTTGTCTACTAGTTGAAACGCCAGATTGTCCGTTGGGTTACCGAAGATACAGAATAAATATTATAGCCTCTCCCGATCAGGATAAGGTGGGCGTCTTTGCCAGCCAGATACCGGCGCGGGTGGTTCGCGCCCTGTCCTTCGCTTTCTCGGCCTCACCCAGAAGCGTGCTGATGTCTCGGGCGTCATCGGGCAAGCTGGCAACGCCGATGGAGATCCACAGATCGCCTGCATCTCGGGAGACGAGATCGGGTGATGAGACAGCTTGCAGAATGCGCTCGGCTATCTTGGCAGCTTTCTCGGAGCGCAAGCCCGGCAGCAAGATTGCCAGGTCATCGTTTTCGTAATGACCGATGATGCCGGTAAATGCGGACATAGACTCGATTGTGCGCCCGACTTCGCCTAACAAAGCGGGATCGAGCGCTTTGAAGGGACCGAGGGTAAACTTCGAGGGTTGAATGTCCATAATCATCAGTGTGATTGGCGTTTCGCCCCGAAATTTGATTTGCTCGCTGAGCAGGAAGAGAAAAGCGCCGTAGGTATAAAGCCCGGTCTCCTTGCTGAGCAGCAATTGCCGAGCCAGTTCGGCCTGGCTGAGATCGATTGGTTTGGCATTGGGGAGCTCGATCTGGCTGTGCAAGGCGGCGATATCGACCAGCTCCAGCCGGACCAAACTGGCAAACAGCGGCACCCACTGGCTGCGCACCAGCCCCAGCGAATCGACCACGTCCTCCAGGTTGCGCCGTCCGTCTACACTCAAATACGCTTTCTTCAAAAGTTGGATGTCCAGCCGCTCATTGGCCGTTATCCTGTCGAAATCAGCCTCCGACAGATCCGGATTGGGACGAAACAATACCGAGGTCAGCCGCACGCCGCTATCTTTGAGGAAATCGGTATGATCTGTGAGAAGCGCTCCTTCTAAAATGAGCGATTCGAGCGAGCGATTGATCGTCTTCTCGTCCGTTTTTATCTTGGGCTCGAAGTGAAACTCGCCTTCCTTCCAGCAGATGACCTGGAGCAGGCAATCCTCGCCGATGCCGCGTGTGCCCTCGGCGTGCACGGGCGCTCCCTGGACGAAGTACAAATCGGCCCAGATGGGATTGCGCTGCACTCTCAGCCTGCCCGACAATCTGCCCAGGGATATCGACTGCAACAGCGTGGAAAGATTCACGAGCTTGAGATTGCCTTTGAAAAACTCATCGGGTGCCAGAAGGCTCTGATCTTTCTGAACGGCCAGATTGTCGAATGTCGTCGCCAGCGTATCGGCCTGCGACTGCTGCTGGCTCTTGCGAATTTTTGCGGCGGCGGGTTTCTTTTCGCTCTGGGGTGCTGCTTCGATTGCCGTTTGCGCAAGTGGTTTCGAGCTTTTCGAGCTTCTGGTGTTGATGTTGTCGTCGGTCGTTTCCAGAATCAAGCGATCGACTGCCTCAGTGATGAATCGGGAGATCTGGGCGGCGTCAAAAGTGATGTGCGACCAGATTTCCTTCGCCTCCGGACCGCACGTGTTGAACAGCCTCCAGTGGCAAAGGGCATGACCGACTCCTGCTTGCCCTTGAGAATAAACGCTGAGCATCAGGTAGTTTTCGCCGCTCATCTCCTTCCAGGAGTAGTGAAATTTGACCGGTGCCTGGCTCAGAGCCTCCTGCATGAAGGATTGCAGTTCCGTTTCATTGGGTCTTGAAGTCAGACGCTTGAGCCGGTCTTGAGGCTTGTCGAGCATTTTGGTCACGCGGGCAGTCAGATAGTGCTGTTATTACTATTGCTCAAAATAATTGAGATTAGGAGGGTTATCACTGAGAGCTTAAATATTTCAGGCAATGTATTAAAATTGTTTTAGACAAACCGTTTATCTTCCTATTTGATGCCCATTTTGCGTTGCAATAATAGCGGAGTTATTGAAAGGGAGTTGCAACTTATGGCTAGGTCCAACATCTGTGCGGACGTCAAACATGCTTCGCGGCGCAGACGCGATGGCAACCAAATGGCCGAATTGGGACCAGGGCTTCTGATCTTGCTTCTTTCGACGTTCTTCCCGCTCGTCCTATTAATAAACCTGGCCATTACATATGGCTCCGGTTATATGCTGAATAATTTGCAGATTCGGGAAGCGGCTGTTAATAAGAAGTCCGAGGCAACCGATCCCAATGGAAACGTGATGAAGAATATTCCGACCAACTGGAAAACCATGGGAGTCGGGCGTTATTGCAGCCTGGTCAACGACCCGCAAACATCGGTCGGTTACAAAGACGGCAGCACAAGCGACGGCGGCTCGACTGATAAAATCGTGATTGTCACAACCACGATTCAAACAAAACCAATGCTCGAGGGCATGAATTTCGCCGATATTCCCGGATTGACCACGCCGGCGACCTGGAACTATCAGAGCGAGGCGGTCATCGAAAATGCCGATGACTTCAACAAATAGCGGCACGATCGTCGATAAGCGGCTTTGAAAAAGAGACTGTAAGGGACAGCAACAATCGTTTTGCGAATATCTCGCAAGAAGTCGCGCTTGGCTCCTTTCGGGTATAAGATCAGAGTGGGACCACCGAGGCTCCCCTCAGCTAGCGGCATACGACAAACTCATGATTCCTCGCTGCCTGACGGCAATCGTAATTTTTACTCTCTTGTGGACCGGAACACTCTGGCACGATTTCTTCGGTATGGAAATTATGCCGTTGATGTCGCAGTGCTTGATTGACTGCCAGAGCCGTATGGATCACAAAGTCGGCAGGGTCGTGGTGCGTTCGGCTGCAAAAGCTGGAAATGAATTTCCTTTTGATGAACGTGATTGCACGGATGGTGGCGACCATCATGGCGTAGCATTGCCTAACCTGGTCATTAACGGCGGTTCTTGCGGCGAGCTGCCTTGTTCTTGTCCATCGCACGTTCATAGCCCTTCCTGTTTGAGCAAAGTCGATACAGGACTGCAGCCTGCAACAGAAAAGCCGCCGCCGTGCTGGCTTGCCTGCATAGTACCAGGAGCGGTGCGGGACTATTGCCATGTGACGAACGTGAGCGGAGCCCTGGATTCTCAGCCGCACCTGCGATCGCGTCCGGTCTCGCTTTATTTGACAAAACGTTCTCTTTTGATTTAAACGATAGCTGCTCAACTCACCTGAAGTCGCAGACGTTCTGATCGTTGCGGCATTGCTCGCGGTGGCATCGGAATTGAGCCACGAGCCTGCCGATCCCGAAGGGCATTCGACTGCAGGTCTGGCCTGAGCCAATGATCAGGTTGGAAATATCACAGATCAATCAAAATCGTTTTCAAAGAAAGGTTACCTATGTCCATTGTGGACCATCGGAAGATCCGCGTTACGACGGCGCTCAGGCTTATGTGCCTGGTTGCCCTTTGTTTGCTGGGCGCCTGCAGTCGTGATGCAATAAAGCTTCCCTTCAAGGACAATGCAAATGAGCGTGCTCAGCATAGTGTGAGCGGCCGTGAAGAATCTGGGACCGGCAATCAGATTTCTGAAGTTAAGTTGCCTTACGCGCCTGTTATCGAGTTATCCGATGAGCAGCAGAAAACGGCCGGCATTCGAGAAAGAAAAGTTTCACTCTCAGGTGTCGAGGCGGGCGTGCTCGAGTTGTCATCCACGGTCGAGTCGCCTGCCGACAAAACCGGGATCGTTTATTCCCCGGCGGGCGGCGTCGTCACTCGGGTGCTTGTCGATGTGGGCGATACGGTGAGGAAGGGGCAGGTCGTCGCGTATGTGAACAGCCCGGATATTTCCGATGCGCAGGCCGCTTACCTGGATGCGCTTGCAAAGCTGTCGGAAGCCAGGGCGCAGATTCAAGCCGTAAATGCGCGCATCGAGGTGAGCAATTCAAACGTCAATCGCATGCAGCAACTGAACAAGGAAGGCATCGCATCCAAAAAAGATGTTGAGAATGCTCGCTTGACGCTCCTGGCGGTTGAATCCGAGCAGGCCGTAGCGGTGGGCAAACTGAATGCCGCCCGCGCCCATATCGAGGCTGAGAAGGTGAAGTTGAGGGCGCTCGGCTTGAAGCCGCCGGGTGACGAGAACTCCTCAGAATTGACCTCCAGGGATTTTGCCAGGTTGCATGCCTCTGCCGTTACATCGGAATTGCCGATCCGATCGCCTGTGAGCGGGGTGGTGGTTCGCAAAGATGTGAACCCCGGGCAAAACGTCGGACCTGCCACCATGGCTGGTTCGGCATCCTCGGCCGGCAATGCCGCTAATCGCCAGAATTCGATGATGACAATTGCCGATTTGCACAGGGTCTGGGTGATGCTCGAGGTGCCGCAGCGCGAGGTGCCTAAAGTGAAGATCGGAGGATTGGTGGATTTTAAAACGGAAAGTTTCCCCGGCAAGTCATTTACCGGCAAAATTACCCGCATTGCCGAGATATTTGATCCGCAGTCTCGCACCGCCCAGTACCGGGCCGAGATCGACAACCCGGGCGGCTTGCTAAAACCAGGCATGCTGATCATCGCCGAGCTGCAACTAAACGACGGTAACGGCGGCATGACAGTGCCACCAGAGGCGGTGCAGACTCTCGCTAATAAAAACGTCGTGTTCGTGCGTCAGGGCGCCAACCGTTTCGCAGTGCGAGAGGTCCGGTGCGGCGAGCGCTCTGATAAAGGGGTAATGATAGAGACTGGCTTGAGTCCGGGTGATACCGTCGTGGTGGCCGGCACCTTTTACCTGAAGTCGGCTGCCATGCGCTCGCAGATTGGCGAAGGAGTAGGCACCGAATGAGGTATCAGGGTGATGATTCGTCACGCTTGGGACTGCTCGAGGAGCTGGTAGCTTTTGCTGTCGACAAGCATGTGATTGTTCTTGTTCTCTCGCTCCTTCTTGCAGCAGCTGGATGCTGGGCGTTCACCACCATGCATGTCGATGCCGTTCCGGACATATCCAACGTCCAGGTCACCGTCACGACATCGGCGCACGGTCTGGCCCCGGTCGAGGTTGAGCAGTACATTACCTATCCGGTGGAGCTGTCCTTGCAAAGTCTTCCCAGGCTCGTCATGCAGCGCTCGATTTCAAAGTATGCGCTCTCTCAAGTGACGGTTATTTTTGAGGATGGAACAGATATCTATTGGGCTCGCCAGCAGGTAAGCGAGCGCCTCAAACACGCACAGGAGCAGATGCCCTCCACCATTCCTGTAAGCATGACATTGGGGCCGATTGCCACCGGCCTCGGGGAGGTCTATCAGTTCGAAGTCGTCGGACCAGGGCGATCGCAGATGGAACTTCGGCAGATCCTCGATTGGCAAATTATCCCGGCACTAAAGACGGTGCGAGGAGTTGATGAAGTGCAGTCGATGGGCGGCGAGGCCAAAGAATACCAGGTCTGGCTGCACCCTGAGCGCATGCATGGCTACAGGGTCTCGGCCGGCCAGGTCATGGCCGTTTTGTCCCGAAATAACGCCAATGCCGGTGGAGGCTACACGGTCGAGCAAAACGACCAGGTGCTTCTGCGCGGCGAGGGCTTGCTCAGATCAACGAGTGACATCGGCAACGTAGTGATCGAGCGTTTGCCCCATGGTGGTGTGGTCAAGGTTCGCGATGTCGCTGATGCGGTTATCGGCTCGAAATTGCCTTACAGTGTCGTAACCCATGATGGCAAAGGCAAAACCGTGATTGGCATTGTCGTGATGCGCAAAGGTGAGAATTCAAAGGAAGTGAGTCAATCAGTAGCTGAGAAGATTGCTGAAATTCAGCATACTCTGCCTTCCGGGGTCAAGATCGTGCCGTTTTACGATCGCTCCTGGCTGATTGATAGAACGGTCGATACCGTGTGGCACAATTTGACCTTTGGCGCATTGCTGGTCTTAGCCCTTCTATTCATCGTCATGGGTAGTATCAGGAGTGGTATCATTGCCGCGCTTGCCATTCCTTTTTCGCTGGCCGGAGCCCTGCTCTTTTTGCAATCTACCGGCACATCAGCCAATTTGATGTCGCTAGGCGCCATCGATTTTGGCATCCTTATCGACGGCTCGGTAGTGGTTATGGAAAACATTGTCTGCCGCCTTAGCGAAAGTGGAGGTTATGCCTCGAGTAAGAAGAAACGGCTGGCTGTGATTAAATCAGCCGCTCAAGAAGTGGCGGCGCCTGTTTTGTTTGCTGTTCTAATTATTACCGTTGTCTACTTGCCGATCCTATCTTTGCCCGGCGTCTCGGGCAAGACATTTCTACCGATGGCTTTGACGGTGATATTTGCTCTGATTACCGCTCTTTTGATTGCTCTTTTTATCACGCCGTCCCTCTGCTACTTCATCCTTCCGGGCGAAAAGGGCCCAACTCGCACCACTGGTGGTGAGGCGGGCGTCGATCTTGATCGCGAAGGCGATGCCGGCGGAAAGCGCGATGCCCACGGAGATACTCAGGGAGAGTTCCGTGCCGAACGGAAGGCAGAAAGCGAAAGTCTATTTATGAGGATAGTGCGCAGGCCATACAGATACGTGCTCATTTGGGCAGTGCGCCATCCTTTCGTCCTCAGCGCCATGTCCTTTGTTGTGTTTATCTCCGGATTGGCCTGTTTGCCGCTTTTAGGCTCGGAATTTATTCCCACTCTCAAGGAAGGCTCCGTCGTCTTGACGGTAAATCGTCCAATGTCTGCATCGCTCGACACTGCCGCCGAGCAGACCACACTGATTGAGCATCTGGTCAAGCAAACGCCTGAGGTACGATCGGTCGTCTCCCGCACCGGTCGCTCCGACATAGCATTTGATCCGATGGGACCCGACGAAACTGATGTTTTCATCATCTTCAAGGATCGCTCGCAGTGGCGCCCTCATATCATGCAGCAACAACTGGAGGATGAGATTTCCAGGCGTTTGCAGAAAGCGATCCCCGGCATTGCCATCCTGGTATCACAGCCGATCGAGCAGCGCATGAATGAAATGGTGGCTGGTGCAAAGGGTGATGTTGCTGTTCGAATTCTCGGACCCGATATGGACGAGCTGCGTTCGGCAGGACAGAGAGTGGCTGAGGTTCTGAAAAGGATCGAAGGAAGTTCCGGAATCAAAATAGAGCAAACCTCAGGTTTGCCTGTTGTAACCGCCAGGCTGAACAATGTCGCTTTAGCCGGTTATGGCGTCAGCGGCCAGGAAGCGCTTGATACCATCGCCGCCGCTCGTGATGGCAAAGTAGTCGGCACCATATATGAAGGCAAGCCCAGATTCGATCTGAGCGTGCGCTTCGAGCCTCAAGCACTCGGCCGCGGAGAAGATCTTGCCTCGCTGCCGGTTGCCATGACAGG
Organism: Pseudomonadota bacterium; assembly: GCA_021324135.1. Classification (GTDB taxonomy): domain Bacteria; phylum Cyanobacteriota; class Vampirovibrionia; order Obscuribacterales; family Obscuribacteraceae; genus JAJPJO01. The sequence goes on along the minus strand of JAJPJO010000306.1, from coordinate 11,562 downwards.
CGGTGATCTGGTGCCGCTGGGGCAACTGGCAACGATTACTCGCCATGAGGGAGCCGCTCAAATCTCACATCGCCAGGGCGATCGTTACTTCACCGTGCAAGTCAACGTGCGCAATCGCGATCTTGGCGGTTACGTGGAGGAAGCCCAGAAAAAAGTCAGGGAAGAGGTGCAGCTGCCTCCTGGGTATCGCATAGAGTGGGGCGGACAATTCGAGAATATGAAGGCGGCTCAAGAACGGCTCGTCGTGCTGGTCCCGCTTGCCCTGCTTTTGATCTTCTCGCTGCTTTATGCCTTGTTTGATTCTGCCAAACCCGGCGTTCTCGTTTTTCTCAATATCCCTCTTGCATTCTCAGGCGGCATATTCGCCTTGCTCGTGCGTGGCATGCATTTGTCAGTCACAGCCGGAGTAGGCTTCATAGCATTATTTGGTGTGGCCGTGATGAACGGTGTCGTCCTGGTTTCGACTATCCGGCAACTCGAGCGCACCAGCGGGATCAAACCACGACAAGCGGCACTGCTTTCTGCACAACGTCGATTGCGACCGGTGCTCATGACTGCTCTTGTAGCTTCATTTGGTTTTATACCGATGGCCTTCGCAGATTCCGTAGGAGCCGAGGTGCAGCGCCCGCTTGCCACGGTAGTGATTGGTGGTTTGATAACATCGACGGTTCTCACTCTGCTGGTATTGCCGGCGGTGTACGCTCGCTCATCCGGTGGGGGCAGAAAAAGAAAGAAGAAGAAGGGTTCAGATCAATCCGGCGGAATCCGTCATGAGCCTGAGAGTACTGCCGTTCAGTAGATTGCTTGCCTGCTCGGCTACTTCCTGGGCGCACCCCCAGGAAAGAGTGAATCCGGCACCACCATGGCCATAGTTGTGGATTACTGCGCAAGAGTCGCTTACCCTTTCGACTTCCAGGCGAACCTGGCTTCGGCCTGGTCTCAAGCCCACCTTGTGCCCGGTTATCTGGGACCTTCGCAATTCAGGAATGACTTTGCAGCAGCGCTCGATTGTTTCCGCGCTCATCTTTTCATCGAAATTGAGATTCCAGTCATTGTCGTGAGCGCTGAAACCAAGAACGCAATCATTGGTGCGCGGCATAATCAAAACATAGTCATGCTCATCCATAAATATGCGCTCTAACTCGGGCGGCCGGCTGAGAAGCGTCACTTGACCTCGTATCGGAAATATATCGGAATCAGAGCAAAGATCTCTTGAGCCCAAGCCTGTGCAATTGATGATAATGCGATTGCTCTTGTACAGTTCCGCCAGACTCTTTAGCGGCTGATCGAGTTGCACTACCTCGCCTCCGGATTTTTTAAAGGCATCCAGCAAAAAAGGCATGTACAGCGTTGTATCCATCTTCGGAACTCTGGCTGCATAACCATACTTGTAACCGTGCGGTAGTTCATCTTGAGCGCAAGTCTTAAAGCTATCAACTGCATCCTTCCACGCCGGCTCGATCAACTTATCTTTGAACCCTTCAACCAGTGTCGTCATGGACACTCCCGATCCTTCAATCATTGCAAGCCGATTGTATTCGACCAGCGAAGCCTTGCTCCAGCGAATCACTTTGTCCATCGGATAGGCTTTATAAGGTTCCCAAAAGGCCCCGGCAGCATTCGATGTAGTATCAGGCGGGAGTTTGTGAGCCAGTATCTTGACCGGATATTGCCTCAGCAATGTGATACCGCATGTGAGACCATTCACGCCGCATCCAACAACGATAATCTCTCTGTCATCAATTTTGTGCATCAGCAGATACCCGCCTGTTCGTTTAGCCTATGAATGTATTGAATAGCGGCATGTTGAGTCAAGTTAAACCAAGGTTTTCGAGGCCGCTGAAAAGCGGAATGAAAAGGGCAGCACGTTCAAATGCCGCCCTTTTCGATTGTCGATGCAAGTTGGGCACCAATGATGCTTAGCGAGCCGAAGCGGACCTCTGCTCGATCTTCCCTGCCTTGCCGTCAAGCTTAGCGGCTTTCTTCTCGAACTTCTCCTGCTCCTTGATTGGCATTGTCGGAGAAAGGGCTATGTAGGCGCGGTATTGCATTGCCGCTTCACGCAATTGCACGGGTGTTGCGTGAGAGACTGATTCTAAGGATCTGGCTATGCCAAGGCGTGCACCCGGCACCTTAGGATTGGAGAATATAGCCTGATGATACGTATCGATGGCGCTGCCGGTCATTTTCTTTCTGGAAAGATCGTCGGCCAGAGTCAGGTGTTGACGCGCTTCTTCGCGTGCTTTGCCGACATTGGCCAGACCTCGCCGGGCGCGTTCGGCACTTCCTGGCATGGTGGCAGCCTTTCTGTAGGCGGCTTCGGCACTGTCCAGATCGCGAATCATGAGGGCCAGATCGGCGAGCGCGAATGTTTGCTTCGGCGTGTTACTGTGCGCAATCACCGTATTCATCGCCTGAGCCGCTTCCTGGAAGCGATTCTGAGCCAAGAGCGCCTGAGCGTAACTGACTCGCTCACCATCATTGGTGGGTTGTCCGATGGCGTTCAGGTCTACGGTATCACCGGTGAGGGCACGAATTTTTGCCTGCGCTAAGCGCAACCGCAAATCGTTGGGGTTCATTTGAACGGCTTTGTCAATCATTTGCATGGCCGTGTCATAATCGTTGTCGCCAAAGAAGCCTCCCTTGGTTTCCTTTTGCGCTTTCAAGTAATACGCGGTCGTCAAACCCTCGGCTGCCCTTGCATTACCGGGCTGGCTCGACATGATCGTTTCGTACTCTTTGATGGCATCGTCAATTTTTTCGATGCGCAAACTTTCATCTCCAATACGCTGATGGAGATCGGCGTTGTCCGGCATGAGTTCGAGACCGGAGCGCAATTCGGCGATGGAATGCTCGATGTCGCCGCGTGCCTCCCTTATGTTGGCGATACCGAGATAGGCAGCTGAGTTCTCAGGTTTAATGCGAATGGATTCTTGATACTCACGCACAGCAGCAACTGTGTTGCCTTGTGTTTCATACGTCTTACCCATGGCCAGGTGAACGGGCCAGCTGTTCGGGAACTGATAGAGCGCCGTGTTGAATTCCTTCAGTGCCGCATCGGTTTGCCCTGATGCTCGCAACGACTCGCCCAGTCCGTAGTGGGCGGTGTAATCACCCGAGTTGAGCCGAATTGCTTGTTTGAAATCAGAAGCGGCCGATCCTGGATTGTTCTGGGCCAGTTTCACCAGCCCGGAGCCGCTGTAACCATCGGCATAAGAGGGATCAATCGCTACGGCTTTATGGAATTCGGCAAGAGCATCGTTCATGCGACCCTGCTCTTTGTACACCATGCCCATCGTATAGTGGGCTTCAGGTATTTCCGGGTCTGACTCGAGCGCGCGTTGCGACTCGTTCTCAGCTTCCTTCAAGATTGTGTCTCTGCTCTTTCTGATTGTATTTGAGGAGGAGTTGAGACGGTTCAGCATGACCATGGCCTTACCGGCATGGGCACCGGGATTTCCAGGATCGTGAGCCAGCACCTTGTCGAATTGTTGCTCGGCACCGTCAAGTTTGAACTGTTTGGCTAGGGCCATTCCAAGACCGACCGCGGCATTGGCATCATGCGGATTTTTCTTCAAGGCTGCCTGGTAGCGGCTGGCAGCGTTGGCATACTTTCCTTTGATCAACAAACGATCGGCAGCTGCGACGCTTTGACTGATCGAACCTTTGTATATATGCCTCTTTGCCGATCCGTGATGCTTGGCTGCTAATGATGAATGAGCGGTTAGGAGGGCACAAGACGCGGCAATTGTGAAAGCGCTCAATTTTTTCAGGTTATTCATATTTTTCTCTTTCCTGTTAAGAATGATTACCGTACAGTCCGGTTTTGCCTGAGTCAAAGAAGGGAGTTTGTTGCCTTTTCTGATGAAGGTAATTGAGGCGAGAGTTCAAGCCAATGCGCAAAATATGGTTTCAAATGCGGTGCCGCAAGTCTCTACTGACAAGCCTCCAGGACATTGCTAAAAGACGTACGAAAGGAACGTTAGGCCTATAGCATAAGTTTTTCAAGATCATGCCGATCGACCCGAACCCATCGGATAAGCAGACTACTCAATTGGCCGAAGGGTTCCCGACCATGCTCGGCTCGATTGATTTACTGGAGCTATAGCGATGCAGGGCAATCGCCGTTCATCTAAGTGTCAATTGACCTGATGAAGTTTACTGCAGATCATGTACTGGCCTGCCAAACTATTGAAGGCGGAGACCTGGTCGCTGACCCACTTTGAATCTTTGTTCAGCTCTTGCGCCATTAGCTGGGCCACCTTTGGCGCCATGGAAACGCTGGCGTCGGCATTCAAGAACAGAGCGCGGACGCGGCGGGACAGAAAATCATCGACCGTGCGCGCCATCTCATTGCGCGAGGCAAAGACGACTTCGGCGCCTGTGTAAGGTAAGCGCGGATCGAGCGGCTCTGCCAACGCTTTGTCCTGATGCATGATCTCTTGAATCTCGAGCGCATCAGAGCCATAGACTGAAAGTTCTCCAAGCGACTCCGGGTTTTGATGGTAACCGTGGATTTTCAGATCGCGGGTCTTGCAGGGCTGCTCGCCAAGCCTTGCCAGAGTGATGGCGTGGTCGACGCAGTCTTCGGCCATCTTCCTGAATGTTGTCCACTTGCCTCCGCAGATCGTCAGCAAGCCGGAGCCGTCAATATGAATTACGTGATCGCGCGACAGTGCCGCCGTGCTGCTTGCACCGCTGCGAACCAGAGGACGGATGCCGACGAAAACACTCAAGACGTCTTCACGACGTGGAGCGACGCTCAGGTATTCTCCGGCTGTCTCGAGGATGAATTCGATCTCGTGCTCCATCGGTCGAGGATCGAGAACGGCTTCATCAATTGGTGTGTCGGTAGTGCCTACAATGATGTGCTTGTGCCAGGGAATGGCAAACATCACTCTGCCGTCGCTCGTTTTCGGGACCATGATGGCGCTGTTGCCGGGCATGAGTGAACGATCGAATACGAGATGGATGCCTTGACTCGGCGCAATCATGGTCTCCAGAGAAGGATCAGCCATATGCCGGATCTTGTCTGTAAAGGCGCCCGTGGCATTGATTACTACTTTGGCTCCGATACTATATTTGGTGTGGGTTTCCATATCGGTCGCCTCAACACCACTGACATATCCTTCCGCGTCCATGTGCAATGCGGTCGCTTGCATGTAATTGATCAGAACGCCGCCGTACTCTGCGGCGGTCGATGCTAAATTGATCAGCAATCGAGAATCATCGAATTGCCCGTCATAGTATATGACCCCACCCCGCAGACCATCGGTCCTCAGCGTCGGTATATACTCCAGGATTTCCGAGCGTGACAAAAGCCGTGAAGGTCCGAAGCCGAATTTGCCGGCCAGTAAATCGTAGACCTTCAAACCCATGCCGTAAAAAGGGGCTTCCCACCAATCATAGTTAGGAACGATGAAAGCAAGGTCATGCACTAAATGCGGTGCATTGGCCCTCAATAAACCCCGCTCTTTCAGGGCCTCCATTACCAGTGAGATGTTTCCCTGTTCGAGATAACGAACGCCGCCATGCACCAGCTTCGTGCTCCGGCTGGAGGTCGCTTTGCCGAAATCGCTCTGCTCGATAAGCAAAACTTCATAGCCGCGGCTGGCCGCATCAAGGGCTATGCCTACTCCGGTCGCGCCACCGCCGATAATGACCATGTCCCAGGGACGGTCCCGCTGGGCGATTTTTTCCAACATCCAGGCTCGGTTCATCTAAGACCAATCTTTCGAATCTATCGATTCAATTTTCAGGCTAGCTCTTCTTAGACCACCGGTTCTTGCCTTTGCCCTGGCCGCGTTTGCTCTGGACATTCAGTCCACCTGCCAAGCCGCCAGGAGTTGATGAGAGCCGGCTGTCAGTTTGCGAATATTCTACCTTAACTTCCACCGGACTGGAGGGCACAAATTGCTGCGGCGCCCCTGAGGACGGCACGCTTTCGTATCTGCTGTCGAGGACATCCAGCATGTTAATGCTCGGGTGCAAGGACACTCCCGAACTCTCAGAGTCTTCAGAAGGCGAAAAGTCCTGAACCGAATTCCATTTTTCTTCTGACACCACAGGCGGTGCGAGCTCCGGCTCGGGAAGCTGGGCTTCCTGCTGCGAACTGAATTGGGAGCGAAAACGAAGCTCAGCCGTATAAGTCTGCCGCTCCGGAGCACCCGTAAAATAAGGATGCGCTATCTCACCGCTCTGCAATCCGTCGGAAGCAGCGCTGGCCGGGTCATGTTCAAAGGAAAAGGAGTCATAGTTGTAGGCCGGCATTTCCGGCATGTTTGGCGGAGCGCTATAGGATGACTGGAATGTGATCGGTGCTTCCTGCACTACAGGTGGTGCTAAGGACGGTTGCTCGTCAGCTACGGCCGGCGCTGGAGGCGCTGCCCAGGCGCAAGTGCTGGCATCCGTTGCCGGGCTGATTTCCCTTGAATCGAATATCGTCTCTTGAGTTATGATTCGATCTTGCACCATTGGCGGTGCAAAGGAGATTTCCTCTCCGGCTTGAGGGACCTCGTCAGCACTCGGCGGTGCGAAGGAGATTATTTCGTTTTTGCCTGGAAATAAGACGCCGCAGTTCTTTAGGGCGCTGTCAGAGGCGATCTCGATGTTCTGCTCCGAGGCATAATTGTGCAATTCCTGCGTGTTCAGAGGTTTTCTGCGCTCTTTGCGGCTGCCGGCCGATGAAGTCTCGTTCGCTCGCGCATCGTCCGAGGATTGACTGCCTTCCGGCACATTAGATCTGCCCTTGCCCCGCAGGGCTCTTTCGATTGCCGATAGCTTCACCTCGGGTTTTAATTCGTCCATCATTGGTCCTCGCGCAGGCAGCCTCTATAACCTGACTTTATATAAGCTTTAAGCTCTGGAGAAATAAAGAGCCAAAGCATGAACTTACTCTAATTATTCGTAATAACCGCAAAGTCAGATTAAATTCCCGGCGAACAGCCCGGATCAAAGAAGTTCAAACAACTTCAGAAAGTGATTGATGGCTCAATGAAGCAAGCCGTTTTGCCAGAGCCAGCCTTGCCCGTGTGAAACGCCGAGTTGTTTCAACTCGGCTAAATCGGCGACCGTCTCGACCCCTTCGGCAATCGGCACCGTATTTAGTGATACCGCCACCTGTGCCAATCGTGCCACTGTTTGTGATTTGCGAGGCTCGGCGGCGATCCCGCTGACCAGGCTGTGGTCGATCTTGATGCAATCAGGCTCGAGAAGCGCCAAGGTCTCCAGAGAGCTGCAGCCGAAACCGACATCGTCGAGCGCCAAGAGAATGCCCGCGTCCTTAAGAAGTCGAATCTTCGGAAGCAGATAACTCGGGTCGGACATCAGATGTTTTTCGCTCAGCTCGAGGCAAAGCCGATGTCCGCTCCTCAGCTTTTCGCTCAGGGCGAGAATGCTTTCTGTAGGCATTTCTGCCAGGGTTGATGGAAGAACGTTGATGTGAATGATTAGATGATTGTCGAAGCGCAGACCGAATTCAAGGCATGTGGTCAGGCAATGCAGATCGATTTGAGTCAACATATGATTGACCCGGGCAACGAAGAAGAAATCCTGGGGTTTGCTCAGATCGCCGGATGGTCCGCGAGAGAAAAGCTCCACTGCAACCGGGCGACCATTCTGAAAGTTATAGATTGGTTGATGCGAGACGGAGAATTCTTTTTGTCGGGCAATCAACTCCTCCGGACTTAACAGACTCAAATTGTTACCGGATGCTGCATCGTTCGAGATGGAAATTACATTCTTCCCTGAGCGTTTACTGGCTTTCAGTCCGGCTTTGGTGAGCTCGAGAACCTCCTCCAGAGTTGAAACGTCATAAGGCAAACGAGCTACACCGATACTCGTGGTCGTGCGAAGCTCCGAACCGTTTCGTCCCATCGATGTCATCTCGACGGCGCAACGAATGCGCTCGGCAATCAAGGCAGCGTTATCGATGTTGGTGGAGGGCAGAAAGATCATGAACTCATCGCCGCCGATCCGGCCGAGCCAATCCGATGTGCGCACCGTTTCACGCAGTACGGTGGCCACTCCCTTTAAAACCGTGTCTCCGGCGGCATGTCCGTGATTATCATTGACCGACTTGAAATCATCCAGATCGATGATCAGGGCGATCAAATCACTGCGGTTGCGTCGTGCCAGTGCCACTTCGCGGCCGAGAATATTTTCCAATCCCCGTCTGTTCAACAGTCCGGTAAGCGGATCTGTCTTAACCAGTTGCTCGAGCTTCGTACTGCTCTCCTCCAGCTTGCTTACCATTGCCTTCAGCTTTTGCTCGGTAATTTTCTGGGAAGTGAGGTCAGTGAAGATGTGGACGGCGTAAGAACAATTGCTCTCTTCAATCGTGCTGAATGCAACTGAAACAGGCAAATGAGTTCCATCGGCGCTGACCGCGTAGAACTCCTTTTCCGCGGTCCCCTTCCGTCCGAATATATCCTCGAGGTCCGGAAAGAATTCCTTGATGTTTTGCCCGAGGTAAGTTTCCTTATCGTGACCAAATAATTTTTCGGCCGCATGATTGGAAAAAACGATGATACCATCAGTGGTGGTAATGAAAATGGCGCGAGGAGCGCTTTCGAGCAGTTGGCGAACCAGACCGGCCGATTCGGCGGCCGGCTGTAAGGTAATGGCGCGCTGGGCTGCCGAGCTTTCAAAATCAGGCGGGCCGACTCTGAATTCACGGACTATGCGATTGAAGACCGGATCGTCTCCGCTGGCTCCGCCGCCTGCGCCGTAACCAAGACCTTTCTTGATATCAATCCAGAGGGGATTGCTGCCGATTACATCCATCACCTGACCGGCCATGACCAATCCGGGCTCGAACTGTGAGGAACTCATCTGATCTTCGCCAATCACCAGGTGTTGAAGCGCCGTCGAGATGAGAACCACCTGACCGGTAAGCGCCAGCCTCAGCTCTGCCACCATTTGCGGTATCGCCTCGGCGGAGGCGTGCTTGCAGAGATAACCGTTGCATCCCCGCGAGAGTGCTTCCCTGCCGAAGATTGATTCGCGGGAATTGGTGAGCATGACGATTGGACCCTTGAAGTAATGAACGGTGCGCAAATCATCAAGCACTTTCAATCCAAGACGATCGTTGGTGTCCAACTTACCGCGTGGATGGATGCCTTCTCTGCCGAATGGCAACACCAAATCCAGTATCACGGCGTCTATCTCTTTCAGATGCCCGGCAAGGAACCATTCCCTTGCCTCGGAGTATGAGCCGCAGCGTTTGACGATCTTTATCCCGCCGCTATCTTCGAGGTATTCGCACAAGGTTTGTGCGAACAACTCATCATCATCGACGACCAAAACATTTGTCATAGTAACCGCCTATTCCTTGAGCAAAACCAAAGGTCGCTTCTCGGTCGACTGATCTGCTCTGGTGGCCTCGTCAGTTCACGCCATTTTCTTCGTCAATTTCGGTCACTTATTTGCATCCAGACTCGTTTTGAGTGGACTGTGTGCATGTGTAGCACGGCAAATATTGATTGATGCGATCTAAATATTCGAAGTCATTAACTAAAGAGGCAGGGGCTGTTATGGTGCTGCGGCGCCGTGAATAAAAGTTGGACAACTTATTCGATACAATTTGTTAGCGGCCACATAACATTATCAAGCGGGAAACGGGAGACATTGCAAGACTAGTGAAACAATGGTGATCTGTGGATGTAATTGCGCCGGAGAATCGTGGTGAAAAGACAAGTCATTAGCCCTGCCTTCGTTTACTTGTTTGCCTGCCTTATCTGCATCTGGATAGGCAGGTACGAGCCACTGGGGGCAGAAATCGGCTTTTGTTTTTTCTTCTTCCTGTGGCTTATCGAGCAGTTAGCCCTGATTGCCATTAAGTCTTACCACGCCCGTCAATATGTCCTGGCCGAGTGCACGGCGCGCGCCTCCTTGTTTTTTCGGCGATTCGGCGCCAGGCTGCTTCCAGGCGGCTATCCCGCCATGCTTCTTATTGCCGATTTGAACACCTATGAAGGCATCCTTGTAGATCAGCAACGTTTTGACGAGGCGCTTGCTCTCAGCCAGGAAGCTGTGAAGGTGGCAATATCAAAATTTAAGGAGGGATCGGGTGAGCATGTCGCTCAAATGATCAACCAGAGCTATGTGCTCGGCATGCGCGGTGATGCTGAGCAAGCCGAGCGCATTGCCGAGAAGGCCGTGAACATGCTCGAGCCGAGAATAAAATCATTATCTAAGGTACAGGCGGAAAACTTGTGCCTGGCCCTTAACAATCTTGGCGTCATGTACGTCGACCAGCGCAAGGTCGATAAGGCGCTGGCTGCTTTTGAAAAGTCGATCAACCTCAAAGCCACCGTATTTGGTGCAAACACCGAGGCGGTTGCCCTGGGATACAGCAACCAGGGCTATGCCCTTCTCAAAGCGGAAAAGTATGAAGCTGCCGAACAATTCATTCGCCGGGCTCTCAAATTGATCAGCGAGAAAGGTTCTGTCGAGGGTCCTCTGGTTCCAACCTTGCACAACAATCTGGGCGAGGCACTGCGCGGGCAGGGCAAGCTGGATGAGTCCGAGCACCACCTCTGGCAGTCTTGCAAGCAGCGCATGGTCGATCTTACTCCTCAGCACCCCCATATGGGATACAGCTACCACAACCTTGGCAGTCTCTATGCCGACAAAGGCGACAAAGAGAGAGCGAGCGAATACTTCAAAAAGGCCGTCGAGATCAGAAAAATTCACCCGGGGGCGCGCAACGCCGAGTTGAACGATACACTGAAACGCTATGGCGAGTTTCTGCGGAAAAACGGCGATGATGCAGAAGCACAACGCCTGGAATCAGCGATTACTTCTTTGCCCATCAAGAAGCAAAAAGCGCAAAGCGGGACCTATCCGACGGAGTTAGTCGGAAAGCTGCTTGTAGCCATTGTGATTTTACTGCCGCTGATACTGCTCGTTTCCGGTGCCGCACTAAGAGTGGTATCACTTCACGGCAGCCGCTAGTTTGCCGGATCAGGCGTTGAGAGTCTTGTTCTCGTTTTGTGCCCAACCTTGCACCATACCTTTGACGTTTTGCACATACTGGCGGGTATTGTTCTCCGAAGGCGGCGCATATTTTTGCAGAATGCCGCCGACCGTTTTCAATCCCCACTTATCCACATACTTGTCTTTGATCAGTTGGTACCAGTCGTCGACGCCTTCTTTATAGTCATGATAGGCTCTGAAACCATGGTATGAGCCGGCCGGACCGGAGCCCTTTATATTGCCCCAGCTCTTAGTGTTGCGGGCAACGCCTTTTGTTCCGCAACCTGATTCCTGGACGAAAAATGCCAGTGCGACTGCAGGATTGATGCCGCATTCTTTGCCTTTATCATAAAGGTACTGGCCGATTCCCTGTGCCGGCGAATGGAAGTCGGCAAGGATCTTGTCTATTTGCTGCGGCGAAATCGTCGGCTCACCCTCAACAAGCATGTCACCGGCAATCGGCTGCGGCAATTTTGGCGGTGTGTAATTCTTGTCACGCTGGAAGAGGTCATTGTCATTTTCGATGTCGTTGACTCGAGCGCTGCTTCTCGGACGGCCTCCTTCATAGCCGCCACCACCGCCGCC
>JAJPJO010000456.1 GCA_021324135.1 Pseudomonadota bacterium | reverse complement strand
GTGCAGGTATCGACTGATGCAAGGCATCGACTACAGCAAAATCAGCATTACAGCAAAGCTGGTCGCCTATCTGCGGAAGTTCTCGGATATACCGTTTGCAGACGACGTCGCAAGCTATATCAAGGCTGAAGAGGCGATTCAGGAAATCGTCAGCAAGCTGCAAATTGAAAATCAGTCGCCAGAGGCACAGAAGGAGATGGCGCAGGAAAGCAAGCTCGCGGCGCCGCTTCTTGAGGCTCGCTATAAAAGCATTGTCCAACTCATTCAAGAAACGGCGATCAATCAAATTTTGGAACTGGCAAGCGGCTTTTCATTGCGCGGGCTGGCGATGGCTCAGAATGCGGATATCCATTATGTTGAAACCGATCTCGCCGACATCAATGAGGAGAAACGGAAACTGATCGCCGTCCTCAGGACGAGATACGACCTCGATGACCGCGGCAATCACCACGTCATCACAGCAAACGCCCTTGATAGATCGGCTCTGGAGGCGGCAATTGCTCCCTTCAAGACCAATCAACCACTAGTGATCGTAAACGAGGGCTTAATTCCATATCTGTCGACAGAAGAGCAGGCGGACCTTGCCGATAATGTTCGTTACCTGCTTAGCAAGTTCGCCGGCGGTGCCTGGATTACCCCCGACTTCACAACCAGACAGGTGGCAGACAATGTGTCCGAGACCAGGAAACGATTCAGAGAAGCCATAAACAGCACAACCGGTCGGCAGCTTCATGAATCGGCGTTTGATTCAGAGGAGTCCATCAACGAGTTTATCAGGGTGCATGGATTCAGCGGGGTCGGCTCGTATCAGAGCGAGCTGGTTCGTAATCTTGTCTCGCCAGAACGCCTGGGTCTTAGCGACGCAGTCGTAGAGAAGCTTAATCCGCATATGAGGATCTGGCTCCTGACGCCGGTTTAGTGTTCTCCCTGAACCGCTCATGTATCAAAATGGTCCGGCGTATGGTATCAAATGCGGTTCACATCACCCGCTCATCATCACTTCGAATATAGACCAGGCAAATCCGCCACATGATATAGAGCATATCCCTGTCAAATTTTGACAGCCGTTTCCACATCGGAGTAATATCTGAGTTGCAAATCAGGATCGGATTAGATCGGAGTTATTAATGCAAAGGAAATTCCAACCAGCTGCGCTGCTCCTGATAGGGAGCCTGGCACTATCGCTCACTTCCTGCAGCTCTCTGCCGTTCAACACTAAAGGCATGGCGAAGAACGCTGAGCGTCTTGTTAGGGGCGAAGTGGTACCAAGCGGCAAGCAGGTCAATGTCTGGTTTGTGAAAACGAAGGATAACGATCTTGAATTGGTTTCCGTTCCAAAAGCCAGATTGAATTCTGATGCTTTGAAATCGGCAGTTGAAGCGCTTCTTCAAGGACCAGATAATTCCGAGTCAGAGCAGGGTCTTGGTACCGAGATTCCAGGCGGAACGATCTTGCTGGGCATTAAGAATGAGGGCGATTCGATTGAGATCAATTTATCGAAGCGATTCGCATCCGGCGGCGGCCCCACTTCTATACAAACGAGACTGGAGCAGCTCGCACGCACAGTCAAAGAAATCGACTCATCCAAGCAGTTGTTTGTAAGCGTTGAGGGTCAACGCTTGAGTGCCACCACTGCCGACGGGCTCGAAATCAGCCAACCAATCAATTTCGGCGGCTAGTCCTGCCTGCTGGACGAATCTGTCCAGTACGATTCCAACAAGCTGAGGACTCGCACCAAACATGGTACCAAAACCCAAACCTTATTTTTGAACGGCCTGGCTGCTCGCAGACACCGGCTTATAATCCTTGGGGACGAGCAAAAGATTTCCCGCACCATATACGGTTTCATCTGAAACATCCAGGGCCATCAACCTGAAGGCGTGAGTGTTCCGATCGTAACGGCTGAAGCGAACAATCGGGTTCAACAGGTCTGATATAAATTTGGCGAATTGATCGGGATCCACTATATATGGTGACTCGACTTTCAAGTTCTCCAGCCTGATCTCGTTGCTCGCAACCAGAGTCGGATTTGCCGAGATCGTAATGGGAACTCCTGTGTCAGGCTTCGCTCCACGGGTTACGAGTGTGCCCTTGATCTCGACGAGTCCTTTTTTGATCTCTACGCTGGGATCGAGCACTTCCAATTCTTGACCGTTCAAGCCGGGAATGTCCAATTTCAGCACGCTCAATGCAGTGGCCACTTCCTGCTTGCGGAGCGCTTCTTCAACATCTTCCTCGTTCAGCTTTCCCTCTACCGACAAGACGACGGGATTGTGCAGGCCTCTTTTGTTCTGCTTGCCCTTAAACGGCGAGTACCAGATCGGATTCTTGCTGGCGACTCGCAACTCCGGCAAATCAAGCCCTTCGACTTGAGATTCTTTGAGGCGTACATCAACTGACTTGACTTTACCGGCAACGAAATCGGTAAGACTGTAAGTCCTCACCTTCACTCTGGCCTTTCCCTTAAGTTTATGACTGAGCACCGCACCGGCGATCTGTCCGGCAACCGCGCTGGTAAGCCAATTCACGCCGGTGTACTTCTGTATTGCCCGGCTTGTTTTACTGCCTATAGGAAATGGCGGTTGATCTTCCGCCCGGGAAGCTGGCACCACATACGGTATTAGTCCTAAACCGAACGCGCTTGCCAGGTTCACGGCAAGAAGAAAAGAAACAATACGGCGTTTCAACGATGCAGTCATCACGGTCTCAGCAAATCGACGGTACGAACAGTACAAAAGGTACCAACAGTACGAACAGCGCGAAAGGTTCGAAAGGATACGAACAGTACGAAAGGATACGAACGGTACAAAACGTACAAAAGGAATGCCAGGCCGGCGAGCTTACCAGATTCCAAGCGACCCGAAAAGGGCGGCAGCTTAACTAACCGTTACTCCTTGGATTCTTCCAGGTCCAATCCGCATTTCGGGCATTTACCAGGGCGATCCGAAACCACCTCAAGATGGGCCGTGCATTGAAATCTCTGCCTGGGCCTGTTGCGCAGCTTGTCGTGCAGCGCTTCCTTCAAAAGCTCGTTTTGCCTCAAGAGGGCTTTCAAGTGCTCATTGGCAATCGCCAACTCGGCTTGAAGCTCCGCCACGGTCTGCTCGTGACTGACGCCGGTAACAGGATCGCGCCCGGGCATCTTCGGCAGAAGGACGTAGCCGAGCTGCACCGCTTTGAGCGCAGCCGCCGTGCGGGTGGGCACCTTCAGCTTCGCCAGGATACACTCGATATGCTTCTCTACGGTGCGCAACTTCATATCAAGCTCTTCGGCGATCTCTTTGTTGCGCAAGTCAAGACGAATGAGAACCTCGATTTCCCGATCCGTCAGGTTGCAGTTCGGCATGCTGGTCGTGGGTTGCTGTTTGACCAACTGCGTGATCTTCGGGTCGCAGTAAGGCAGCCCGCGCGTCACCTGCTCGATCGCCTCAAACAATGTTCTCGGTCCGGAGCTCTTCAAGCAGAAGCCACGCGCCCCGGCTCTCATCAATTGATTGTGGTATTTGGTGGCATGGTAAGAGTCGGTCAAAACAAGAACATGTGAGTTAGGCAGCTCCTGGTTGATTCTTCGGCAAACCTCCACGCCGTTCAGCACGTCGAGATCCACATCCAGGATAATGAAGTCCGGTCTCAGGCGGCGAATTATTTCGGTGGCAGCCATGCCGTCGGCGGCTTCCCCGACGATTTCCACGACTTCCGAGACGACCCTTTTCAAACCGAAGCGAATCAATTCATGCCGTTCGCAAATTACTGTACGGGGTCGGAACACGGAAGGTCTGCCTGTAGTTGTCATTGAATGTACTGACTGGTCCAATTGGTTCTCCAATTTCTAAAAAACAGCGATTTATTTCTAAGTTATATGCGATTGGACCTGTATTGCATTAGCTTTGGGCTTTTCGCCATCCAGATGGCTCCTTATTTTAGCAATGCATTCTAGCAATGTGGTAATAAGTGCGGGTGCCTCCGCCTTTGCCTACATTATGCAAGGTTAAATCGATCTCGGCAGATCGTCAACATCCAGTTGCTGAGAGCCGTTTGCCAGCCGTTTGTCCAAAATAAGAATGACTATGTCCATCAGATCTAAGTCTCTATTTACATCATTCAAGCTTCATATGCATGATAAGCAACAGGCAGATAAAACATAAGACATAATGCCCCGGTTGAACCTCAGGCGCATTCCAACATTCTTATCTTGGATCAAACGACAAGACACGGTTGATGTCTTTGGAGCGAGCCGGGTGTAGACGGGTGCGATTCGGTGAATATAAGAATCGGATGATTTTCAAAACGGCAATGGATGCGCTTCGACGGTTTTAGAGCATACTTTCACGGTATCAAAGGCCTGGTTCAGGTTATCCTTTTGCGCTTTCAAGAAGCGGAGAGCTGCTTGAGCCGCGGCATAAGAATCTGTCCTTCGCTGTCATATAACTATGGGCTGCGAGCTTACGCCAGGCTCTGCCAGGACGATCTGATCGGGGCGGTCGAGGATTGCAGCAGTAAAATCGCGCTCAGCCCTAAAGACGCAGGCACTTATGCACTGAGAGCCTGGGCGAACTATCTGGCGCTCAACTACGAGCAAGCCGCATCCGATCTCGAAAAGTCCATCGAACTGGATCCGGGCAGGCGCTATTACATTTTCGATTGCCTGAGGCTGGTAGACAGTTATAAAGAACTGAACGATCACGACAAGATTATCTCGTTTTGCTGCCAGACGATTAAGCCGCAGATGCAGCGCGACCTGCTCGTTGAGCTTCTTAACCGTCGCGGTGCTGCATATATGAAAGTGGGAGATTTCGACAAGGCCCTGATCGATTACAACCGCGCTCTTGAATTAGCGCCGCGCGCCGCCCAAATCGAACTGTACATGGAGCGCGCCAGCCTCTATCAAAGCAAGCGCGAGCACGACCTGGCGGAGCGCGATCGCATGGCGGCGGCTCAACTGCAGTCGCACAAAGCGCAAATGAGCGAGTGGATTCCGGCGCACCCGATGCAAAGGCTGCTGGCAAAAGGGCTCGATGCCCTGGTCGTGGGATGTTTGAGCGCTTTTGCCGTTTTCATCATCGTCTCGATCGTTGATATTGCATCTGGTGGCAGCCAGACGGGCATCGGCATTTGCTCTTGCATACCATTCATCATTGCCGCTTTCGTGGTCGGTTTTCTCGACTGTTGCTTCGTCTGCCTGGCGCCTCTGATGATGATCATCACACTTTTGTCACCAGCGGCATTGGACATTAAGATCGCTAATAGTGCCGCGCCTCTGCTTGTGCCGTGGTCGCACACCACCTTAGCCTGCGCGCTTCTAACCCTGGCCGGCACCGTCATGGCAATCAATTTTCTCTATCACGCCATCATGGAATGCTCATACAAAGAGTCGACTTTAGGAAAGGCGGTCGTGCGCTTGCGAGTCAGGGACATGGACGGCTGCCGCTTGAATTTTGCTCGCGCCGCTTTGCGTCATGTTCTCCAGAGCGTGCCGTCCGTTTTGATCCTTACATCACTTTTTGCCTTTGTTTTTGTAGTAATCAGTCGAGATGCAATTGCGATCAAAAGCATTTTCGCACTCCTGTCGATCATCCTCTTCGTAGTCGGTCTGATGTCCGGCTTGAATCCCGGTCTGCACAATCTCTTTGCCCGTTGCCTCGTGGCGGACAATCATCTTTATGCACCGCGGCTCGACCTGATCGCCAATAACGAGCGCGGCGGCGAGAGTGGCGGCGAGCAGATCTTTTAATCTAATCCATGGGAAAACTACGAAGCAGGTGGGATAACCCCCAATAGCTGTTGCATAACAAAGCCGTTAAGCTGTGCCTACAAACCGATGGGCGATGCGTCGCCGCGTTTGTATCAACCCTCAAATCGACTGGATTCTATACATGGTTAAGCGTAAAAAACTGCTCGCATCAGTTGCTTTTGCTTCTCTGACTCTGAGCCTTACATTCGGACTCCTGCCTGCATACGCGACCAAGATGCAGGCGAAGCCGCTACCGCGAAACGGCGACCCGGCCGGGCGCAGCTCATACAGCAGGCAGAGCAAAGACTTCAGCAGCGCATCTAATCAGACGAGCGATTACACGAGTAATGCCGATCCGGATCAGCCGCTGGCGATCACGCGCTGGAAGCGCCGACCTGATTACCGCGATGTCGAAAAGCAAGAGGCGGAGCAAAAGGAACAGAAGGCAAAAGACGCTGCTCAAGCCAAAGCGCAAGAGGAAGCAGCGAAGAAAGAGTATTACAAGAAACAAGTCGAGCTCTCGAAAAAACGCAGAGACGAGGCAATCAACTACAACAACCAGGGCGTGCTCATGGGCCAGCAAGGTCGCTGGCAGGAAGCGATCACCAATCATGAGAAAGCCGTCGAGTACGATCCTTACGACAAGCAGTTCCGCATCAATCTCTCAGCAGCACGCACCGCCTTCGGCGAAAAGAAATTCAAAGAAGGGGATTCCTCTGGTGCCGCCAGTTTGTTTCGCAAAGCATTAGCTGCTCAGCAAGACAATGCTACGGCTGCAAAAGGTTTATCAAAAGCCCTGGAAAAACTGGGATTCGATCCGGTTGATCCGGAAGTGCGAATGAACATCGGCGATCAATTGCTCGCCTCGAACGACTACGAAGGTGCATACATAGAGTATTTGCAATCGCTGCAAATCGAACCGTCCGGCAAGGCTTATGTCAAAGTCGGCGACATGGAATACAGGTATCGCCGGGTTGCCCAGGCGCAATACTACTATCAGCAAGCGATCGTGAAGGATCCAAATTGCGCTGCCGCGCATCGCCAGCTCGGCATGCTGAAACTGGCTCTCAGAGACGAGACCGGCGGGGCGGCGCTTTTGCGAAAGGCAGTGATTCTCGATTCGCATGATGCGGCTGCCGGCACGGCGCTGGTTGATCTGTGGCGGGCGCAAGTAGCGAAGAATCCACTTAACGCGGACAGCCACCTCGGTCTTGCCGGAGCGCTGCAGCTCACCGGCGATTTCGTGGGAGCGGAAAGCGAGTATAAAAAACTTGAGTTGATCAACGCCAATTATCCCGGTCTGGCCGATGGCAGAGCCAGCCTGGCTAAAGCTTATCAGCACGCTCGCGCCGACAAACACATGAAGGCGGCTGAGACTCTGTTCTCCCAGGGTCTGAGAAAAGAAGCGCTGGCTGAAATATCACAAGCAGTGATGATTGAGGAGCGCAATGCCCATTATCAATTTTTGCTGGGCGAATGCCTGGAAGCTCTCGGTGACTATGCGGGCGCTCACAGAGCCTATTTGACCTGCGTTCTCATCGATCCGGAAAACAACAAGGAAGCGGCGGCGCGCATGAAGGAAATGCAGAGCTACGCGGCATCCTCAGGCCAGCAGCAAAGCATGCCTGCTGCCAAGATGCAGTTCACGCCTCGTTTACCAATGGCGGGACAAGCTGGCGTTATGCCCGGGCAACCTGTTAATATGCCCGCTCAATCCGGTGCGCCGGCTTCTCCTGGCGTGCCGAGCAATGTCATGCCCCCGCAGCAAAGCATGATGAGACTTATGCCTATGCAAAGCAATATGCAAGCTCGCCCTCAAATGGGTGCACCCGCCGCTTTTGCGCCGGGTCCTCAAATGCAAGCACCGGCAGGGGCGGATCCATATCGCTTCGGCGCCCCGATCAACCGGCAGATGCCCAAGAACATGTTTGAAGGCGGACCCGGCATCCAGCAGCCGATGGCGCCCCCGCAGATGAGTTCGCAATCGTTTGCTCCACCAGAGCAGCAGGTTGGATCATTAACTTCAACACGTAATTTCCCCGCCTCGAATGCGGACTCCACCATTTCCAACGGGGCGATGGGCAACGATAATTTAAATGCTAGGGCTGACAACGCCGCTGCACTAAACAGTCAGGCGATGAACAGCCAAGCCGGGGGAATAAGCTCTAACTCCACGATCGACCCAAAAATGGCAGCAGTCGAACAAGCTGAAGCTCGACGCGACTTTATGTCGGCTGCAAATATTTTGAGAGAAGTGGTAGCGGCGAACCTCCAGGATGCAGAGACTCATCACAGACTGGCGGTGAATTTGATGGGAGCAGGATTGATAAGCGAAGCGGTCAGCGAATTCAGAATCGCCAGCGCCCTGCGCCCGACAGAAAAAAATTATGCTGATGATCTCGCTCGCGCCCTCGAAGTCCACAAACGTTCGCTCACATCCAAGGCCCGAGAAGAAAACGCCGTAGGCGGAGGCAATCAATAGGTAATGAGTTTCTTTTTCCAAGCCCCAGATTTAGCCGAATTCCCAAGACGTTCCTACAGACGTTTTTTGGAAGAAACACTGGGCACCCTATTCACCGAAATATCACCGATCTCCAGCGAGTACAGCCCGCGCTTCGAGCTTACTTTCGTGGGTCCGGACGGCAAGGTGAAGTGGTGGTTTGAAGATTACACAGCCGACTCAGGCTACCCGACATCGGCCGAGCAAGCTAGAAGAACCAATATGACGCATGCGCGTCGACTGATGATGGAAGCCTGGTTGCGTGACACCATCACTGGTGAATTGCGCAAATCGAAGTGCTACATCGCCGACATGCCCGTGATTACCGATCGGGGAACATTCGTCATCAACGGCTCCGAGCGCGTCGTCCTCGGTCAGCTGGTTCGCGCTCCGGGAATCTACTTCAGCCAGACCGGACCGATCACATACAAAGCTTTGATGCTGGCGGAACTGGGCGCGCCGATCGCCTTCGAGCTCGAACTCGATCCGCAAGTCACACCAGGCAAAGCCAGCCGCGCCAAGTGCCGCGTCAAATTGCCCAAGCGCAGCTGGATCGCATGCCACACATTGCTGATGGCGATGGGTTTCGATGCTCAGGAAATTGAGAAACGCATCGGCAAACTTTTGACCCGCAATCGCATTGAATGGAAAGAAATCACGCCGCAGGAAGCTCTCTCAGTCGTCGGTCGGGGATGGAAACCGGACGGCGGCGGTGGTGCCAGCGCCGGCAGCACGGCATTGCAAGAACTGACCGACAAGCGCCGCTACTCGCTGGGTAAATTGGGACGCCGCCGTTTCAACAACAAACTGAGATTGGAAGGCGAGTCATTGCAATTGACGCCAAACGATATCATGGCGGTCGTCGAGTACTTGCTTGGCTTGCCGCACGACATGGGCTTCGTCGATCATATCGACAGCCTCGAGAACAGACACTTGCGCGGCGTCGGCGAAACGATGTCCAAAGCGGTTCGCCCCGCCCTGTCACAAATGACTCGTTCGATAAGAATGCGATTGGAGCTGAACGAAGATGAAGAGATCGGCAGCCCCAACGACCTGATCGATCCAAGACCGTTTGCCAACGCCGTGAGCAAATACTTCTCCGGCAACCCGCTGGTTCAATACCTCGATCAACAGAATCCTCTATCGGAGCTTTCACACAGAAGAAGAATCACGTCATTCGGACCTGGCGGTATCGATCCGAACGCCGCTCCGGTCGAGATGCGCGACGTTCACCCCAGCCAGATCGGTCGTGTTTGTCTGGTTGAGTCGCCGGAAGGCAAAAACTGCGGTATGGTCTCTTATCTCGCTACATATTGCCGCATCGATGATGACGGCTTCATGTGCGTTCCTTACCGCAAGGTGAAGAACGGCTATCTGCAAGACGAAGTGCAATTCCTCTCGCCTGCAGACGACAAGCGATACACTCTCGCTCCTCCCGACACGCGCGTTTGCGACGGCAAAGTTGTCGGACCGTTAGTGGCTGCCCGTCGCGGTGAAATTTTCATGGAAGTCGCCCCCGAGCAAGTCGACATGATCGGCATTGCTCCGCAAGGCTTCATCTCGGTCGGCTCCGGATTGATTCCCTTCCTCGAGCATGATGATGCCAACCGTGCCCTCATGGGTGGTGGCATGATGCGCCAGACTCTGCCTCTCGTGCGACCGGAACGGCCGCGCGTCGGCACAGGCATGGAGAAGATCGTGGCTCGCTCGTCCGGTCATTCGGTGATGGCACGCCGGGGCGGAATCGTCACCCATGTCAGCGGCAGAGAAATCGAAATCACTCAAGCCAGCGGTGAGAAGAGAATCTACAACTTGATTCGCTTCGATCGCACCAACCAGAATACGATTCTCGACCAGCGCCCGTCGGTGACCCTGGGACAGAAGGTGGAAGCCGGCGAAATTATCGCCGATGGTCCGGCAATCGACAAAGGCGAACTGGCGCTCGGTCGTAACCTGCTCATCGCATTTCTGCCCTGGAACGGTTACAACTTTGAAGACGCGATTGTGGTGCGCCGGGGTCTGGTGCGCGATCATCGCTTGACCCATATTGAAATTGAAAAACACTCGGCCGGCGTTTATCAAACATTGCGCGGACCCGAAATTCTCACACCGGAACTGCCTAACGTCGCCATCAAAGATCTGGAACATCTCGATGAGCGCGGTATTGCCAAAATAGGCAGCTACGTAGGTCCTGGCGATGTGCTCGTTTCCAAACTGACTCCAAAAGAGCACCGGGCATTGAGCTCCGAGGAAGAATTGTTGCAAGCCATATTCGGCAAAGTGGCTGAAGAGATGGCTGACTCCAGCTTGCGCGTACCGCACGGCTCCGGCGGCAGAGTGATCGATGTGCGCATCTTCACTCCGGAAACGACGCCTGAGATGAAAGCCGGCATCATTTGCGAAATCGAAGTATTGATCGCTCGCATGTGCCCGCTGGAAGTGGGCGACAAACTGGCGGGACGTCACGGAAACAAAGGTATCGTCTCAATCATCGTTCCTGATGAAGACATGCCTTACCTTCCCGACGGCACACCCGTCGATCTCGTGCTGAACCCGCTTGGCGTACCCAGCCGTATGAACGTCGGTCAGGTGTTCGATACACAACTGGGACTCTATGCCAGCATTCTCAATCGCTATTACCGTATCCATCAATTCGACGAATCGCTCTCGGAAGACGCATCTTACAACGTCGTCAAAGAAGCGCTCAACCAAGTGCGCAAAACGCCCGGTTATGAATGGATGGGAGAAGACGGAAAAGTCACCTTATATGATGGCAGAACCGGCGAGAAAATCGACAGACCGTGTCTTGTCGGCCGCCAGTACATGCTGAAATTGAACCAATTGGTTCTGCACAAAATCAACGCCCGCTCCGGCCTTGGTGGACCGTACGCAGCCGTCACGCAACAGCCTGTCGGCGGCAAAGCAAACCACGGCGGACAGCGCATGGGCGAAATGGAAGTTTGGGCCATTCAAGCATTCGGCGCCGCCTACATGCTCAACGAGATGATGACAATCAAATCGGATGACATTCAAGGGCGGCATCAAGCCTACGCCGACATGGTCCAGGGTAAGAACGTCGAAACAGGCGGTCGCACGGCGGCCTTCGACGGATTGTGCTGCGAGATTCGCGGACTCGGTCTGGAAGTGACATTGGGCAGAGTGGTCGACAGCTTCGAGCCATTGCCCGATCGCACTTGCAGCCGCGTTCAACTCCCGGAAGATGCAACGCTGGAAGAGCAGCTGCAAGTCTCGCAAGTCGCCAAACTGGAAGACGCCGGGCAGAAGATGCTCGAAGTCCCCGCCGGCGACTACGAACCGGTGGTCCGTCCACCGAGAGTTCCTATGATCACTTCCATGACTACTGGAAGAAATGGCAAAAAGGCACAATTTGAACTTTCAGAGGAACCATTAATCGATGACATTGATCAACCAAGAGATTTTGAAGCTGGGAATGAGCCGGATGAGGAAGGCGCTGCCCTCGTCAGTAACTTCATTAACACCGTCACCGGTGGCTTGTTCTTCGACCCAGTTGAAGATGGCGAAGCAGCCCACGGAGAGCCGCTCAGCGAGCAAGTCGTCCATAACGAACCAGTCGTTGATAGCCGCCAGTCCCAAAACGAAGCAATCTCAATCGAGCAGCAGGCAGGCGTTGCAGAGCAACTCAGCTTTGAACCATTCGACGACGAGGATGGCTGGGCTAATGCCGCTCCAGTCGCAAATCCACTCGAGGATGCAACCAAGCCGGCGACCGCTGAGCTGTCCAGTTTGATTGCTCCGGAGCTAGATCAACAAGATGCATTATTCGACTTCCCGTCGCTGAGCGAGCTTCAGAGCCTGGCTCAAGAGCTCATGCATATGACGCGGAAAACAGAGCAAATCACAGCCAAAGTGGGAACTGACACCACTGATGGCGGGCAATTGACGGAATAGTTACCGTCCGGATTCAGAGGTTTCGCAGATGAAACGCAGAAGAAACTCAAAAGATTTTGCCAAACTATCACTGATCTGGCTGGTATCGCTTCTGGTGGCAAGCTCAATCGTTCCGCCGCAGGTGCTGGCGCAATCATTGCAGTTGGGTCCCAACTATGTCCCCAACTATGCCCAGCAAGTCATGCCCGGCAATCCGGGACCTCTGCAGCCTCCACCGGTCGGCGACGGCAACAATCCTCCGCAAGAAATTCCCGGCGATGTCGCTGCACCACCTCCGGTGCCGAGCGGAACAGCCGATCCCGGACCGAGCGCCAAGATGCCCAATTTCCCGACCGGTGCCGGTCACGATCGTTCGGTGGTCAGAATCTATCACACAAACAATCGCGGCGAGCGCGAAGTGCAGACGCTTCGCGGTGACACTCTCAGCCAGGACGAAATCAGTCAAATCGAAGGCATTCTCGGAATCAACATGGAGTCGGGTGAGCAAACAATCGTTGCCACCGCCACTGATGCGCAACTCGAGCAAATCAACGACGTGCTCTCTCCATATCCTCAGTATGCCATGAACAACGGCAAAAAGAAGATCAACAACGACGCTCCCGGCAGAGGCTATCCAAAACCTAATCGAAACAGCCTTTACGGCTTCGATAACACTCATCCCCTGCCGACGGTGTGGACCTTCTGCCGCTACCTGGTCATCCTTGGTGTCGTATGCGCATGCATCTTCATGGCTCTGGCATCATACGCCATGGTCATGGGACATCCTTACGGAGGCTCGCGAGCATTCGGCGCTGCAGCCGGTTTGATGATGCTCTTGTGCGGCTACACCATCTGGAAGATCGTGCAAATGAACACATTCGGAGCTAACAGCGACAACCCGGGCAACACGCCTAATGTGCAGCGGCCGACGCAAGCACAAGTGCAAGATGCATTCATGGCGCGTCCCAACACTCCAGTCAATCCGGGCGCCGGCAGAGCCAATCCGCAGCGCGGCGGCATACCGGTGGTACCACTGGGTAATGCGATCAATCCTTAACTAATCAACCTTCAAAACGAACCACTAGCCGAATCAATTGAATAACCCAACGAGATGATGAGCAAGATGAGAACCCTGGACCTGAATAAATTGAAAACGAAGAAGGCAGCCATTGTGCTTCTTGCATCGCTTATCGGTCTGTCGAGCTTCAGTTTCGTAATCGCTAAAGCCGATGCCCAACCGGTTGGTCGTGACGAATTCCATTCCACGACGCGCCCGACACCACCGCCGGTGCACAAGGAACCGGCACCCGGTGAGCCTGGTTATGAGAATCCGCTGGGCAAGCAAGGCGCCCTCGCCATGATGTCGAATCCAAACGATCCGCAAGTGCGTTGGTTCGAGGACTTCGACATGAAGTGCGTCACCTGGAGCAAAACCGGAGCCGAAGCCACCATCCTCGGCCGTCCGTTGAATCAAGAAGTAGAGCGCGTTCAGCAATGGACCGACACCGCTCAGAAAGTAATTTTAAAATATCGCATGCTCGCTCAGATGCTGCACAAAATGCAACCTCCGGCCGATGCGCCTGATTTGAAGGCATACTGCGATCTAACAGCCGATTGGTATTCCGATGCTGCCGATATTTACGATGATCTGATCAAGCCTCGGCGCCCATGCAAAACCATGGAGGAGCTTGAAGATGGATTGAATCAGATCAGGAATCGCGCTGAAGCTTTGAAGCAGACGCACGCAAATTTGCACGCAATGGATATCGATCTGCGCAAAAAATATCATGTCCACATGAGGCTTGAAGAAGACGCTCTGCAGCAATTCTGCAAACCGCTGGGACATGAGAAACCAACAGTCGGACTGAAACCGGCACGATAGCGGAATCCCAAAATGCGTTGGCGGCACCTGGCATCTTAGCCCTCCCCGCTGCAGTTTCTAGAAACCAACCCTCAACAAATTTTACACTCAAGCGAGGAAGACCATGGCTATACAGCTCAACGAGAGAGACCACCTCATCTTCAAATTAATAGATGAGCATGAAGTGCTGCTTGAGAAGCACATTTCCTGGTTCATCTCCGAAGAAGATAAACCAGTATTGATTCGCGACCGGCTGCGCAAGCTCTTCTACCTGGATTACCTGCTCTGCCACCGGCACGCCACAAAACTGCCCTGGTGGACGACACCGACAAAACCACTCGTCTATATGCTTTCACCGATGGCGAAGAGCATCTCCGGCATCTCGCAGGACGAGCTCGACCGCTTCGACGCCAAATGGCAGCGTCACCACCTCGAAGTCGCCAACCTGCGCATGCTCTATTTGATCGCGAAGAACGAAGGCAAAATATCGAACTTTAAATGGACGACATGCAAGACAGAGGCGCGCAAACAATTTTGCCTCGATGCCAAAGTAAGCTTCAACTGCGGCGGTATCGCATATGATATCGGTCTTGTGAACAATCCGTCAGCCGATGAAGCAATGCTCAAATCATTGGAAAGCTCTTTGTCGGAAAACGGTATCGAAATGGTTTTGATCATCACCAGAGACGAAGACGCGCAGATCGAGCTGCAAGAAAAAATCGCAGCCATGAGCGACTCGACTCTCGCCAAGCACTGCTTCTTCGCCACGCATCAAGAGCTCTATAAGAAGGGAATGATCATGGCGCACTGGCAAAATGCCGAGTGCCGCCCGCTCAACCTCTTCCCGAGAGCCATCGAAGAACAAGAACGCGAGAGCGCATTCATTACGCCTCCAGTCGGCGTGCAACCACATGCAGTATCAGCATGATCGCCTGGACATGGACGTTCATGACCTGAAATAATCTGCCACGAAAAATTCGTGGTCATCAATAGCTTTACGTCAGAATTGAGGGTAGAAGGACCCGGGCATTTGCCCGGGCTCTTTCATTTATTGCTGAATTCGGCGCCCCATACACAGGAATCGCAAATTGGTAAGATGGATTGCATGAAGTTTTCCGACTCAGCTGGAGCACCACATACAATACTATGATGCAATCGATAGATTATTGCTCGTCTTCTTTTGGAGGAGGAGGCAAAGCTTTCCACTGACCGGACCTGGTGAATTTGCCGGAGGAAACGGCAATAGCTGTCGCTTTCAGCTCCTCAGCTTCCTTGACCCGATTGGTTTGATAGAGCAACTGGATGTAGTGACCCAGCAAAGTCATCACTTGAGGATGGGCTCTGCCCAGGCGATTCTTCTTGATGCGAAGGGCTTGAACGTAGAAAGGCTCCGCCTCGTCATGCTTGCCCCATGAGTGGTAGAGCATAGCTGCGTTGTGGGTGACGGTGCCGGTGTCGAGGTGGTCAGGACCGAGGCAACGAATATACATCTGCAGTAGGCGGCGGATGACAGGCGCACCCCTGTGGTATTCCTGTGTCATGTAGTAAATTTCAGACAACAACTCGAGAGTGATGCCCAACCGGCGATCGTCGATTTCAAAGCATTCTGCCTCTTCAAGAGCGGAAAGCGCCAACATTTCGGCATCCGACCACTTACCCTGGTCCATAGCCTGTTCAACCGAGGCAACCAGAATATCCCAGGGGCTCGTTGGTACCTTGGGTCTCTTGCGTTTCGGAAAGTTGTCAACCACCAATGGCGCCTCTCTTTTTCCGGCGGTGTCCACTCTAAAACTTTAAGTTAGTAACCTTTGGAATGATATCGCAAGTTCCAGTGAATTGGAGATCATGATCTTACTCTATCCCCTATGCCGAGGTTTCGTAAAGCGATTATGTCGGGTCCGGAGTCTCGTTATACCCGATCTTTCATAGCCAGGACGACTTTTCTTACGAGATCCGAACTGATCGATAGTTGCCGTATATGCTTTTGCTCATAAGACCCTGAGGAGGGCGGGCTGAATTTGAAGCTGTAGACGCCTTGAGGAATGGTTATCTGGCATCGCCCTTCATCGTCGGTGAGGACATAGCCTCTCGGCATGCCGCTTTGCTCGTCCGGATGCTCGTTGTCGTCATCCTCTTTATCGCCATATGGCCGATAGTCCACCTGGCAGCGCGGCACTTTTTGCCCATCTTCACCGCTGAGCTCGAATTTGACCTGACACCAGCCGTGCCAGGTAATGTCGAGATTGACGGGCTCATCCTCAACTATGACCGGCGTGGCATTCTCAAAGTCTTTGTGAACGACCAATAAATATCGCCCCGGCGCCAGAAAGATCGAATAGCGTCCTTCGATGTCGGTGATCGAATGAGCCAGCGCCAGCTCCGCTTCTTCCCGGCAAATTTTCTGACCGACGTCGGCAAAAACGGAGACGTTCATGCCGGCGCGCGCTTGATTGGAATCGTCCTGGACTCTGCCTCTCAACGCCGTGCCCGATTTCAGCGAAACGGCCACATGCGTGTCACCGCCCACCACTATCTTGTTGGACCAGGGAGCGATGCCGGTATGCTCCGCACCATCTATGGTGACAGTCGGTGCATTTTTCGGATGGGCGACTACGACCATTTTGTAGCTTCCGCCGGGAACGCCCATCATGAACTGCCCCTGCCCGTCCGTCTTGGCGATATATTCTTTGATGCCATCAACTTCCTGCAGGCGAACCAGACAATCGGGGAGAGGCGTGTCCTCGAAGAGCACTTCGCCCCTGAGCTTGTGTCCTTCCTCAAGCGTAAAGCGAGTGAACTGCTCTCCGGCAATCTTTACATTGCTCTGTTTGAGAGCGAAGTGCGTCGAACCAGGCACAGGAGTGATCTCGATGTCGTAGAATCCAGGCTCGAGATAAACTTCGAACTTGCCTTGCGCATCCGTCGTGCACTCAGCGTAGAGTGCCAGCTCCTTGAGCAAGATCTGCTGATTGGTTGCATGCGGGTAGAACTTGCAACTTGCCCTGGCGACAGCCTGCCCGAAGACATCTTTCACCTCGCCCTGCAGCTTCTCCAAAGCCGGCAGCACCAGCTCGTATTCATCATCAACGACCACATCCACGACTGCGACGTAACGCGATACATACGGAAAGGAGAGAAAACCATTGCTATCGGCGGTGGCGACTGCTTCAGCCTTCTCGGCTTTTGCCGCTTCTCCGCGTTGCGGCGGCAGCAAATTTTCATCAGTCGTTTTGCTGCCTGATCTGCCGCCGGCTTTGCCGTTTGTCTCCAAAATCGGCTTAGCGTGCGGATCTGAAGCGCCATCGCCAAGCTCACCGGCAGCGCTGCATCGCGTGGCGATGTGAAAGCGGCCGCGAGGCAGCACGAGATTATACGTTCCGTTGGCGTCGACCTGGCTCAGGGTTGCATATGAGCTCGGCTCGATGCCCAGGGCAATGACTTCGCAGCCGACAAGGCGCTCGCCGCGATTGGTCAGCACGCAGCCTTTGAGAACCGATCCTGTCTTCAAGTTGATATTACATGTGGTATTAGCATTGAGATCGATCTGGGCGATGCGTTCTTTCAAAAAACGAGTTGTACCGTTGGGAACGAGTTCCAGACTGTATGAGCCGGGCTGAAGCTGAAACGAGTATTCGCCCTTCGTTCCGGTGACAACCTCGACAATCGGCGGTTCATTTCGCGTGCCTGACCCGGATGAATTTGGCGGGTAGACTCTGACTGCCACACCGGCGACCGGCAACCCCTGGTGTTTCACATGACCCTGTAGGGCGTGCAATATTTTCTTTTCTGACACAGTCTCTTACCAGTTATCCGACACTTGGGAGATTTTAACCTTAATTTGGCTGATTCTAGCAATTTTGTGTCGCGCCATCTTCGATTGAATGCCAACCGAGCATGAGCATGCATTCCCTCAATACGGCGAATGAGCCTGTAACGACGCACCAGCGCTGGGGATCGGCAAGAGCGAGAGCGGTCCTGCAAGCCTCGGCAACTGAGGAAACAATTTGCACCGAGATGCCCAGATCAGCGCAGACAGCAGCGATTTCATCCGGAGAGCAGGTGGCCCGTCTGGTCTGCGCCTGGCAGGCGATGACCAGATCGCCCTGGCGCAAAAGCGCTTGCAGATAGGCGTTCATGTCTTTGTTTGCGAAGAAGCCAAGAACAAAGACATAGTTCATTGCCGATCGTTGATCCAGTGCCTGCCGCAATGTTTTTGCTCCGGCTGGGTTGTGAGCGGCATCCATGATGAGATTTTTGTCAGAAAGAGATTGCATGCGGCCCGGGAAATAGAGTCGGGACAAGGAGCGCACCATGCCGCCAAACAAGCATTCATCGAAGTCCGGAGCAAGCCATGACAATGCAAACGACATCAACGCCAATGATGTATTGGTGCGCTGATGGGCTCCCTTCAATGGCAGAGCATCACACAATTGATCGACTCGACCGGCAAAAGCGAGCTTACTTTTATCCTCGATTGTCGGCGGATTCTCAAGGTCCAAACCGCCGGGAGGCAGGACGATAAGCAGCGCTCCTCTTTGCTCGGCTTGGCTTCTTATTACTTCCAGAGCGCTTCCTTGAGCGGCCGTGATCACAGGAACCCCCTTCCTGATAATGCCGGACTTCTCGAAAGCTATCTTGTCGACTGTATCTCCGAGGATTTGCATATGATCGAGATCGACGTTCGTGATGATCGTTCCGCAAACATTCTCGGCTACGTTGGTCGCATCGAAACGCCCACCCAAACCGACTTCCAGCACAAGACAGTCACACAGCTTCGCTCTGAAAAAATTGAAGGCCATGGCGGTGAGGAACTCGAACCATGTCAGCGGACCGAGCTCGGGATGCCGGCTGGCGAACTCCAGCGATTGACGCCAGGTGATTGAGGCGAATTCGGCAAAATCATCATTCGAGATGATCTTCGAACAGCCGCTTTCCGAGAGGGCGAAGCGTTCGTTGAAGTGAATGATGTGCGGTCCGGTGAAACGCCCGACGCGAAAACCCGCACCGCTTAGCATCGCATCCAGAATGGCTGCTGTAGAGCCTTTACCGTTTGTCCCACCGACATGAAAAACGGGAATTTGATTGGCCAGTCCATCGAATTCATCGACAAACAGCTTCATGCGCTCGAGCGTGGGACGCTCGAGAGTGGGCACGAGGCTTTCAATGTATGAGATCGATTCTTCGTAGTTCATCGAAACAAAGGCTATCAAACTTTGGCAGGCAGGAGATAATATCTCTTTGCGGCGATGGCAGCGGAAGCCCAGGGGGACCATCATTGGCTAATTTCACGCGCGAGCATAAAGTCGACACACTGAGAGTGCATGAAGGCGGGATCATCAATCTGCGCATTGATACGTTGCGCTCCGGCGACGGCATGCAGGTCATTCGCGAAGTCGTCGAGCACAACGGCGGCGTCGTTATTGCCGCTCAGTCCGATATCCATCGGGTGATGCTCGTCAAACAATATCGTTATTCAATTGACTCCGAGTTGATAGAACTGCCGGCAGGGCGTATAGAGGCTGGTGAAGATCCGTTTCTTGCCGCCAAAAGAGAGTTGCGCGAAGAAACCGGGTTTGAAGCGCAAGACTGGCGGAAACTTTCAGCGATGTTTTCAGCGCCCGGTTTTTGCAATGAAGTCCTCTATCTCTATCGAGCCAGGGGTCTGTCGTTCGTCGGCAAAGATCTCGATGAAGACGAGCACACTGATGTGTTGGACATCACATGCAAAGAAGCCTGGCAATTGGTTGTCGATGGTCGCATTCAAGATGCGAAAACCATCGCCGGTGTAGCCATGCTGATGCTCGAGAATCAATAGTAAAGCTAAAGCTTAAAGGTCTTGAGGGAAAAGGTTTGGCCGCACAGGCGGTGTTATACTTGCCGTGTCAAACGCTCCAAGAGCTATTGAGAACCCGGACTGGTTCGGCGGCGGAGTTAAGCAATTCTAACAATTATTGCTCGCAGAGAAGCGACTCGATTAACAAGCTAGGGGATTAGTAATAATGGCGAAGAAGGTAGAGCGGACCGGCATAGACAAAGCGACCGCGGCGATGGTCATTTTTGCCATTTTGGGCGCAATTGTTGTCGGAGGACAGTTCGAGGTCATCAAGGTCTGGCCGAGGCCGATCAGCGTCGAGCCCTATTTCGGCTGGTCAGTGGCCTCCATCTGGGGTCTGGTCGTCGGCGGCGTATGCGGTTACATACTCGGATTCCTTACAGACGACCGTCACTTCAGAAGAGACGAGTAGGTTAAACGGCTCCGGTTAGCGATACCATATCTGGTGCGATCAGGTTTTGAATGCAGCAGTCATGCTGCACCGCATATGGTGCGGCACGTGTGCCACAATCTCCTCGGATGAACGATTGATTGCCGTTCACTGACGGCGCTGCAACCTGAGCGGCTGATTGCACCGAACGTGGTATCAACAATCAGGAACGAAGCAGGAGACGTTTTACAGCTTAGTTTCTTTCAGTCAGAACTTCTTTGTAGGCGTCCTGATTGAATCCAACCAGAAGGGTCTTGCCTTTTCTGAGTGCCGGAGCCCTCAAATTGCCGGTCGGACCGAGGAGCAATTTACCGAGGGTCTCGCGATCCGGCTTCTCTTTTTTCAAGTCGATATGGACGACCTTCGCTCCTTTGAGAACGTACAGTTCATCGACCCTGGCTACAAGCTTGAGCGCCTCATCCAGTCCATACTTGGTTTGTTTCGCGTTAACAAGCTGGTCAGGCTCTATCTTCTCGTGCTCGAGGAACTCCTGAGCTCGGGTGCAAGAGACTCAACCTGGGCGATGATAAATCCAATCAAGCGTCATGGGCAGCACCTCCAATATGGTCGAAAGCAGGTCGAAGACCTTAGAGAGTAACACATAAATAAACTGAATCTTGTCTTGATTGCAGAAATACAACTGAAAGCGGGTATCTATAGTATTGGCGGACGAATTTTCTGTCGTTCTTGAGTCAGTTCGTACATGAACCAATTACAATCGCAGCAGCAAAGCACCGATATGAGCCAACTATTGGCTCAGGCCGAACGGTTTTGCCAGGAGCGCAACTTTGAGTCTGCGCTTGAAATTTATCAGCAAGTCATAGCAATTTCAGAAGCCCGCGTCGGGCCGAACCATCCGGACACGACCTATGCAGTGCAGCGCTTAGCCGATTGCCTGTACGCCTTGAATAGATTCAGAGATTGCCTGCCTCTCTATCAGCGCCTCTGGGAAATTATTCACGTCGCCCTGGGCGAGGGGCATTCCGACTCAATCAATTTGATGTTTAAAATTGCTCGCGCCCAGGAGATGATTGGCAGCTTTCAGGAAGCTCGCGGCACCTATGAAGCTGCCATAAACACAGCCCAGAGGAGCCTTTCGCCTAATCATGAACTGACCAAACAGCTCGAGGGCAGGCTGGAGGTTCTGTTGGAGCGCATCGAAGAGAATCGGCGAGCCGCTCAGTTGTGGAAGGACAACACGGCGAGATCGCCGCAACCGCAAGTGCCCGCACCAGGTTCGCCTGGAGGTAACTTGCCGCCGCACCTCATGCAAAACGTGGTTCTCGACGAGCCCGGTCCTGATGATGTCATTGCCCAGGCGGCTGCTTCGGTGGCTCAAGCCGGATTCCCGCCGGCTCAGTCCGCCCCTGCATCTACACCTCCTGCTGCCCCGGCTCCGGCGGCTCAACCTGCTAACCCGCCGGCAGCACCGACGTTTGGAGGCTCCGGATCATTTGGTGCATCAGGAACGCTGAGTGCATCAGGAACGCTGAGCGCATCGGGGGC
>JAJPJO010000122.1 GCA_021324135.1 Pseudomonadota bacterium | reverse complement strand
TGACACAGAGCAATCCCAGTTTACCGGCGCACACCCCGACACCCCCTTACGGAACGCCAATGCCAAGCTATCCCCTGCCTCCAGGATACGCCTATCCGCCCAACTACCAATATCCGCCCGGCTATTATCCTCCCGGCTACCCAGGATATCCGCCTGGTTATTATCCTCCAGGCTATCCCCAGAATCAGCACGCCGCCGGCATTCAGCAATCGGGAGTTCATCCCATGATGCAGTCCGGGGTTCAGCAAATGCAATCGGGCGTTCACCCCCAGCAATCCGGGCTTCATCCCCAACAATCGGGCGTTCACCCACAGCAATCGGGCGTCCACCCCCAGCAATCCGGGGTTCACCCCCAACAATCCGGGGTTCATCCCCAACAATCAGGAGCTCATCCCCAACTATCGGGCGTGCACCCGCAACCGAACATGCAAGGCCAACCCGGCATGACGGGCGAGATGGGCAAGCCCAGACCGAATTTAAAGCTCGGTCAATTCCTGGTCGAAGCCGGATTGGTTCCCGAAACCACAATTGATGCCGCACTGGGATTGCAAGAGCTGGTGCGCTCCGGGAGCCTGTCCACCGGTCAAGCTGCCGAAGCCGTGCGTCGCGCTCACATTCGCGGCGGCGCGGTCGATCCGAAATTGATAGCGGCCCCTGTCAATCCTGCCGATATGAAAACGGTGGCGCCGCCATTAGGACAAATTCTGGTTGAAGCGGCAATCGTGCGCGGACCAGTCGTGCGGCAAGCGCTCAAATTGCAGGAAAGTATCAGATCGGGCGAGCTTTCAAAAGAGGAGGCTCTCGATGCATTGTGCCTCGAAGTCTTCGGTGTTGGAAGAAAAGCATCAGCTACAGAGGGTGAAACGAACGAATCGAGTCGAGCCGTTGAGTTATTGCGAAAGGCACAGTTGGTCAGCGATTTCGATCACGAAACGGCCAGTAAGGTGCGCGACAAACACGGCGGGCAGATTATAAACATTCTCGTCAAAGCCGGCAAACTCGATCAGCATACTGCCGATGGGGCGTTCAAATGCAATGAATTGATCGATCAGGAGAAATTACTGCCTGAAAAAGCAATCATCGCTTTGCACTACTGCCAGCGCAGTCGCATCGACCTGGACTCCGCTCTGGGAGAGCTTGGCTGGGCGACATCCGAATAAAGATAACAGCTAGAAGAGAAGGCAAATTAAGCAGCTGCTTCTTCGCTGATTGCCAGTGCATCCTCAGTCCAGCGTGGCACATCGAGGAATCGTTCGTTCTGCTGCAGGAGCGTGCGCCTGATGCACTGCTCTTGCAGTGATGTCATCAGCTCTTCTTCCTCGCAGCGGCTCTGAATGCCATCACAGGTGGTGACAGTGCCGTCCCATTCCGTCGAGATTGAAACGATACGGCTGGAAAGCGTTCCCGGTCGAATAGCTATGGCGAAGTCCTCATGATAGCCGTGCAGGAGGATGAGATCCTGTGCCGGCAAATAGGTCAGGCAGATGCCGGCTCCGGCGCTCATCAAGCAATCCGTTACGGTCGCGGCGTACGCGGAAATTTTCTCGGGATAGGCTACGGACAGCGCGCAAACAATTTGCAGAAGCATGGGCAGGGCACCATGCGTGATGGCATTAAGCATATATGCGATGTACTGCCTGTCTTTATCGTCGATCAGAAGACTGATCCGGCCGGTCAGTATTTCATGCGCCAGTGCTCTTCTGTCCTCCATGCTCAGATGATGAATTTCATCCGCGAAACTAGACCATGGTTTAGACGGCATTCCGTCTCGGTTGGATGATAGTCCCGCTTCGCGAAAGGGCAGCGGCACATCCTGGGAAACAAGCATAAAATAGTTGAGCGGAGCATTAACGCTGTCGTTGCGCTCGAAGTAATTTGAGGCGCGCATGCAGAGATCAAGGAAATAGGGGCAGGCCGCCTCCTGGGTTTGCAGTGATTGAAGACTCATCTGCAATAAGGGATCTAAGGTTGTGTGCTGCATGAACATAGTCGGGCTCATTGTCGGTCGTTGTGGGTCTTGGGCAGAACGGCTGGTGATGCAGGGCCCAGACAGCTCCTCACTTCCCGAAAGAGGAAGTTGCGGCGATTCTGACGAGAGGGGAGGAACTGCTGGATAACCTGCAAATCGGCATGATCAAATGCTCACATTATTTCTCAATCTTCTTGCTGGGAGGAACGGTCGGCTCACCAGGCTTGGTGTCCTGGGGGAGCTGTCCTTTGTCGCTCGGGGTTGTCGCGCGACCTTCATGAGGGATCTGAGTCTGCTTCGACGACTTCAACATACTGTCGAGATTGTTGAGGTGTTCGAAGGATCTGTACTTTTGCCAGGGTCCGACGATGCTTCGAGTAGCCTCGTCACCGATGGCTTTCAGAACGTCAGCCGGCTTCTTGTTCAACACTTCACCTTCTTTGAGAACCATGGTTCCGTCTCTTTGACGTTCCACCACCCGTAGTGTCGTATCGCCGGATTTCGGATTAATCGAAACAGCAGTGTTGCCATCCTTTTGATAGACGAGAACATTGCCTTTGCTATCAACAGCCAGTTCGGGGGCGCCGAACATGCCGTGCTTCTCGAATTGCTTATTGATCTCTTTGACGAATTTCTCCAGCTTAGCCGGATCGCCGGAGAGCTTCTTCAAAGCATCCTTGAGTTGATCGAGATTGCCGTCGATTAATGCACCTTGCATCGCTTTCAACACGGCCCGATCGGCCTCCGGAATCAGATCGCTCAAGTCTTTGGCAAGGACAGCCTTTGCTTCTGTCCTGTCTTTGTCGGTCACTTTGAAATCGGCAAAAGATTTGCTTATGCCATTCTCGATCGAGTTCTTCATGATGGCATCAGCCACTGAAGAGCCCGCCTTTTTCATCGAGTCGCTTCCGGCTGAATTGATCGGTCCGGACTCGTTATGCGCCTCGGCAGGAGACGGTTTCGCTCCGGGTTTAATATCCTTGAGGGCAGACGTCATAGCGCCGACTGCCAGATCGGAAAGCGCCTGCTTGGCCTGGG
Organism: Pseudomonadota bacterium; assembly: GCA_021324135.1. GTDB lineage: Bacteria > Cyanobacteriota > Vampirovibrionia > Obscuribacterales > Obscuribacteraceae > JAJPJO01. The sequence goes on along the minus strand of JAJPJO010000122.1, from coordinate 1,093 downwards.
CGGCAGTGCTGTCTCCTTTGGTTGTTGGGGCTGCGCCGTCTCCGGCGACGAAAGGATTGGTGAATTGGGTCATGGGGGTACCTCCTCCTACGGAATACACACTATTTCAGGTGGCTCCCCAGCCCCTTTCATTTCGTTGGCAACCAAGTCTATCCGGTCAAAAATTTTTTTCGACAAGCGCACAGCAAATTAGACAATTGCTCCGAGAACGCCACCAGATGCGGTGAGAGGTGCGATCTGAGAGGCGTTGAACTTTTGATATTGAGGAGTATCTTTGCGCCGATATCAGATCGAGCGCGGCAGCTTGAATTTGCGAGTGCGAAATGGGAATTGGAAAACAGCGTTGCCCACCGGCACTTTTATGTTGATGTCGCAATCGCGAGGATAGAGATAAAACAATTCGCCCGTTCGTGATTCAAACGGCTCAAGCCATACAGGAACAAGCCCGGGAAGCTTTGCCTTACCGGGGCGCACCAGCCCAGGCAAATCAACCGTATTGCCATCGGCATTGGCCACCAGGCCTTCTCGCGAAGGCAAAACGCCGACCCGCTCCGGCACCGTATGCGATACCGCTTTCCATTCACCCCATACACCAAATACATTTGGCCCCATAAAAAGATCATGGCCATTAGGGGGCACAAGACCACGGACCGCCCTGGTTTTCTGAATGTTCGCCAGCCACGGTCTGGTGCTGGTTAGATCCCACATCGTTCGTTCCTTGCCGATGCGATCGATCCTGCCTGGATCGACCGGTGGAATTACACGCGCCTTCACAGTCCGGTTTTCGTGATCGACTCTTTCAACCACGACATTGCCAAGCTCCAGCTCGTCCTGATGACCGCCGACATTAGTGACCGTGATTAACACCGCCAGCAGTTCCCAGACATCAATGATGGTGCAAGCGACACGCACGCCATGAGCGGACATGTATCTAAAAGGAAAGTCGGAGTCGATAATCTCCTGGGCGCGCGTCGAGCCCGGCTCCCACACGAAGCTGACCTGACCGGCAACCGACGCCGGCTGACTAGGCACAACCGCCTTTTCTGTAATTTGATAAAAACGCTCATAGAGATCGTAGGCGGTGCGTTTGTCT
>JAJPJO010000349.1 GCA_021324135.1 Pseudomonadota bacterium | reverse complement strand
TTCGACTTCGTCCTCGAAGAAGTTGCCGTTGCGTATTGCGTATCTATGAGGCAAGCCACCACCTCCTTCGCTTGCCTCGAGAACGAAGCCGACGATCCGGTTGCCCATGCCGGCGGCACCAATTCGATAGTCGTTCCCTTCGTCGAGCAAAACCGATATGCCAGGCATTTTGCATTCGGCCTCGAGCAGGTCGCGTACCAGGTTAAAGGCCGTCCCTGCGTCAGCAAAGCTCCCTGAGAGGATTTTGCTTTTGATGTTCTCTGACATTGCTGTCTTTCCTTTCTTGTGGTTAGAAACGAGTGATCACGCGCTCCTTGACCAGCAGAGAATGAGCTCTGCTGCCCGCCTGGAGTGGCAGAATTGGTGGTCTGAATGCATTTGCGTATCTGACGCCCAGGCACTCCGATTCCAATACTGCGAATGTGTGCTCGAAGCTGAATCCGATAACTTCGCCTTTTGGTGAGGGGTGCAAGCTCTCAAGCAAGGGATCTTGGAAAGAGGCGGGCACGGTGGTCTTACCAAATGGGTCACCATCATCGTTGAAGACGCAGTTGCGAAAGTCGTACCGATGTGGCCAAGGGTCTCCTTGGTATGGGGTGAGGTTCTCCTTTGCCTTGAGAAAAAAGTTTATCGTCCGGCCTGCACCGGGGACATTCCACTCATTCAGCATGCGGAAGAACCAGAGGAAGAGGCTGATTGGAAATCGAGCCGCCAGTCTTGTCAATCTCCACATCGCAAAGGTATTCGGCCACCGACGCATCAGCGAGAAGTTTGTCGCCTGCAACAAGCGCAGGAACCAGTTGCCGAAGCGAGACACCCGCATCGACACGGCAATTACATAGTTGTTGCTGTTCGCAACCCGTGCCAAAATAATCTGGCCCGGACCACGCACGGGCTCCAGTAACTCGCAAATGACCCCGAGCGCTTCGTCAGCGTCGATAAAGCGCTCTTGCGACATCTTAGTTTCAACATCATGTGACATTGTGTTTTCCTTCACCGTCGTGTTTAACGTCTGAACCAGAGGCTAATGAACCAAGCATTCTCCTGGTCCGGGAACCGCACCGCAACAACCACCAGACCACGCCGTGTCGCTCCTGAGCATCACTTGATGCCGGATGTGGTGCGTGGAGATTTGGTATTTATTGTCTTGGCTTCGTTGGAACCAGAAAGAATTAGTTACTTGGGATGATCCCACCATGCCAATTGAGCTCATGTGAGTCAACAATTTTGTCCTATACGCTTAAGCTCGGAATACAGTCCAAAATCCTTGTTCCAGAGCAGATTCCGAACGATCGTCACCTGATGCCGTTCTCTAAACAAATGAGACTTAACAATGCACGGAAGCGCATTGACGCGTAATGCCACCATAGACGATGGCACAGGGTGGCATGAAATCGGGCCGAACATTACGCGAGCAAATTAATGAGCATATTTGGTTCACTGGAGCACGCATGATGCTTTATCTTATGTAGTAAGACCTTGGATACTATATTCATAAATAGAATGGGTGGTCATTGCAGAAGCAGTTACCACGACCGGATGACCGGCCGCGGTAACTACTCTGCGACGATGATGTTGCGACCGGACGACCAGCCGAACGTAACCGTCAATCGCTGAGAATCTGCTCCAGGTGCGTGCCCGAGATTCCCTGGAGAGCCATCTCGCGCAGTGCTTTCATGTCATCCGTGAGCGGGCACTTGAGAAGATGGTCGGGGTTGAACTCCTCCTTGAGGCGCTTGCCGACCGGAAACTCTACCGTCACCTCCGGTGTCTTTGTCTTATCGACCACCCGATAGACGTAGAGATTCTCGTCGAGCGAGCGCACCGCCGTTACCTCTGCGTTGCGGTTCATCTGCCGGACTTCGTACGTGGATGACCACTTCCCTTGCCAGTTGCCGTCGTCATAGCCCCAGGAGTAACCGACGGTGGCGATGAACTGCCGCTCGGTCAGATCCGAGTCGGCGAAGGTGTACTCCAGCACGGCCGGCCGCTCGGGCTGTGGCGGCTGACCATAGGGATTGAAGCGTCCTGGCGCCCCGAGCCGGCCGCTGAACCTGCCGCCACCGGAGCCGCCGTAGTAGTAACGGCCGCCGCCATAAGGATTGTCGGCGGGGGGCATGTAGATCTGGCGATAGCTCGGGACGTTATCCCTGGCCGCGACGGTGATCTTGGTCGTGTAGCTGAGGCGAGTGGTGCCGTAGTAGTTGAAGGGATCGCTCATGTCATTGTCGCTGACATAAGCCTGCGTGTACACCTCCTCCAGCACTTTCGCCTCTTTGCCCGGCACCAGACCTTCGTACCAGGTAAAGGTATAGCCGGTTTCCTTCGTGCCGTCGCGCTGGACGCTCAGCGTCGCTTGCACGGCCTGCCCGTTCTCCTGATAGAAAGTGGTCCGGTCACCTTCAATGCGGAGGAGCTTGGCGCCTGGTTGACCGTCGGCAGTGGGCGGCCGCCAGAGCGTGATGCTCTCCAGGACCGGCTGATCCCCCTGGATGAGGAATTCGTACTGCAGCCTGGTCCGGTTTTTGAGCACTTCCTCCGCCCGGCTGACGATGCTGCGACCGTCGGCGGCAGTGCCCTCGCGCCAGACGAAAGCGCGAGCACCGTCCTTGAAGTTGATCTCGAGATAGCGCACCTTGTCGTCCCGGAAAGTGACGGTGCGGCTCTCCTCACCTGCGTTCTGCCCGAGTTGAAGTTCGGTCCGGTTGGGCGGCTTGACGGGGGAGGCGACAGGCGGTCTGGACGCCGGTTTCTCTTGCCAGGGCCGCCAGGCCACTGTGGCGGCGCCGAGCCCCAGGAAAAGGGCGGCGGCAATCGCCACGAGCATGACACGTCTGTTCATGGAATCAGTCTCCTAATCTTTATCTTTTAAAGGCGTGAAAAGAACAGAGGCCAGGCGACACCGCAGTGTCGCCCGGCACAAAGTTCTCCTGGTTCACCCTTAACGCTTGCCGTCGAAGACGGGCAAGATGTCGGGTTTCTCGATGACATTGAGGCGGTCGTACATGAGCTGGCGAGCGAAGACCATCTCATCGACCTCCTCGGGGATGCCCACGTTCGGCTGCAAACCGACAACGCGCCCACGCGAGATGGTGTTGTCGATCTTGCTGCCGTCCGGCGCCAGGTAATAGGAAGTGCTCACCTGGAGCCAGAATGTACCGTTCAGCACCGGGAAGAAGGTGCGGCCCGTGCCGTTGCCGATCGTCAGGTATTTGGCTACCAGCTCGCAGCGCCTGGGCATGGTGGATTCCCACTGGTCGCGGAAGGCCGCGGCCAGCAGTTCTCCTGCACCGCCGGTGGTGCGGCTGGCGATGGCAATCACCGGGCAGTCGATCACCCCTACCTGCCAGGGCAGGATCTCGTCGCGGTCAGGCTTTTGCGGGTCGCGCCTGCCGGCGGCAGGATCGATCGCACCGCCCGCTTCCACCCGGTAAGGACCCCAGGTTTTGCGGTGGACCTGACCGCGCTCGATCACGTAGGTGCGGATCAGAATGGCGGGCCATTCCGTCTTTTGCCCGGCGGCGTCGGTGCTCGTGATCCTGGCCGTTTCCAGGCGGTGGCTGATCACGCCCGTCTTGAGGAACATCGCCGCCACCTGCAATGCCTTCTCGGCATCACCGGCTTGCAGGTTCCTCAAGTCAACGATCACCCCCTTCAGCCCACCTTCCACCTGACTCATTTTGGTGAGTTCGGTGAAGATGTCGCTGATGCTGTTGGAGGTCTCCAGGTGCTTGATGGTGATCTCCTTCACCTGCGGATCCTGGACGTTCTCGATCGGTTTCTTCCAGTCCTCCACCGAGAAGGGCGCTTCCTCCTCCAGGATTATGCGCGTCAGCCACACGTCCTTCTGCGGCAAGAGCTTGGTGCCGTCGAAACGCCTGACCGTCAGCTTGATCTGGCTGCCGAGCAAGCCACCGCTCTGGATGTAGTTGGCGACCGCTTGCTGCCAGTTGCCGACGTTACGCTGGACCTGCTGCGGGTTGAGCATGAAGTCATCGAAGGCGATGATCCGGTCGCCCACCTTGAGGTCCTGGCGGTCCGCCTCGGCTTGCGCCTTGGTGCCGATGGTGTTGATGACGAAACACTGGGCGGTGGGGTCCCAGCGCGTCTCGATCTCGATGCCGATCTTGGCGCGGCGCATGAGCGCCTTCAGGTGTTGGTACCGGTCGTTCGGCACGATCGCGAAGTAGTCGTCACCGGAAGCTTTGCCCAGATGCTGGAACAACTGGAAGATGTCCGGTTCCGACAGGTACTCGCGATTGAGGTACTCGTTGATCACCGTGTCGAGCTCCGGCTGGACACGATCACGCTTGATGAACATGTTGTAGGCCGCCTGCGAGGCCCGCACGTGCGCCCGCCACTCATCAAGAGTGACAGTGGGCGAGAACGAGCGACTGCCGCGGCTGTGGGACGGAAGCGGAGGCGACGAGGGGGCCAGGAAGGTGAGCGACAGAACCGATGCCACCGCCAGTGCCACCACGATGGCAACGATCAGGGCGCGCGTCGCTCTCACGGCCTGGATCTGCCGAGCTTGCTCGCCAAGCCTGGGCTGCCTGGCTTCTTTCTTGAACTGTTTCATAAGACTTGATCCTTTCACAGCGCAGGAGGTGACTCCGGCATGGCCAGAGCCACCCCATGCGCTTGCGAGGTTTTTAACCCGGTTCTCTACCACCGCGGATGCCGCTCAGCCGAGGTCCCAGCCCTGAGGCTGAGCGGCAGGCAGCATTTAGAGATCCGGATCGTCGTCATCGTTAGGCGGTGGCATTACAGGTGGTGCGGGCGGGACAGCCGGCTTGGCAGGCTGCTGTCCGGGGGCCGGGGTCCCCGAGGGGCTCCCGACTCCGGGTTGATCGCCCGGCTTGGTTTTCGTCGGGCCGGGCGGAACACCCTTGTTGTCGGACTTGGGCTGCTCGCTGACCTTGTCCTTGCCGCCGGGGGCATTCTTGCCGGCATCCTTGGCTTTCTTGCGAGCCTCTTCCTCGGCCTTCTTGCGAGCCTCGTCCTCGGCCTTCTTGCGAGCCTCCTCGGCCTTTTTGCGAGCTTCCTGCTCGGCCTTTTCCCGGGCCTCGATTTGAGCCTTGAATTCGGCCTTCTTCTTGGCCACGGTGTCGTCGTGCAGCTTCTTCTGCTCCGCCTGGGCCTTGACCATCAGGGCGTATTCCTGAAGCGCCAATTTCTTGGCGTCATCCAACTGGTTGTCGTCCTCCGGCTTCTTGGGCTTCTCCCATTTGCTTTCCAGGTCCGGATGGACGCCTTCCCAGTCGATGTCCACGTCCGTGCCGTTCACCGAATCGACGCCCGGGTAGAAGCGACCGATGCCGATCGCCATGCGGCGAATGGGCTCGGCCGGGTCACCGCTGGCCAGATCGATCGGGCGGTTGACGACGCCCTTGCCGTACGTGTTGACGCCGCAGACTTTCGTCCACGGGCGGCCGACACGCAGCGACTTGGTCACCAGCTCGGAGCAGCTGGCGCTGTGCTCGTTGACGAGAATGACGAGCGGGACATCGGGCGGCAGAACCAGAGTGCGCTTGCCGCCGCGCAGAGCGATCATCTGCGACGGGTTTGCCGGCGCCGGATAGGTGTACAGAAGCGCGTCCGGAGTGACCGTCCAGCGCTCGGTGCGCACACCAGAGCTTTCCCGCGTTTTCATGGTGAGGACCGTGCCGCGCTCCATCATCATGGCGATGATGTTGACGCCGTGGTCCACTCTACCGCCGCCGTTATTGCGGAGGTCCATGATCAGCATGGTCGGCTTGTTCTCCTGGCGCCGCTTGGCGACGAACTCGGAGAGGTCCTCCATCCACTCCTTGGCGGTGTCGTCGGCCATGAAGGTGTCGAGGCGCATGACCACGATACCGTCCTTGTCGGCCGGCGTCGTGTGCGTCACCCTGGACTTGAACTCGTCGCGGGTGACCTGAATCGTCTCCTCGACGGTGACTTCCTTGCCGGTCTCCTGCTTGTCTTTGTCCAGCTCCTTCTTCTTGCGCTCGACAGTGATCTCGACCGTGGAGCCCTTGGTGCCGGACACCAGGAAGATCACCTGCTTCATGGTGTGCTTGCCGTCTTCGATGTCCTCCCCGTCCACTTTGCGGAGGATGTCGCCCCTGAGGATGCCGGCCTTCTCAGCCGGTCCGTCCTTGAGAGGCGTGAGCACCAGGCGATGCTCCTTGGTGACGGTCAAGGCCTTCTCGTAGTCCTCCTGTTTGGCGTTATCAGGAAGCTTGCTGAGGGCCTCCTGCATGTGCTGCATCTGCAGCTGAACGCCGATGCCGACGGAGGTTTGATGGCGCATGTGGTCGTCCACACGCACCTCTTCGGGATCATAGTAATAGTTGAACCTCTCGCCGAGGTCCTGAATCGCCTTGCGGCTGAGAATGTCGGCTTGCTTGTACGCTTCCCGGGCGTCCTTGATGTCGCCCAGGTTCGCGCCCTTGGCCTTCCACTTCTCCAGCCAGGCGTTGCGCTTCTCCCAGTCCACCGAGACCGATCCGTTGGCCTCGAACTTGAGGAAGATGTAGGCGTTGTCGGCGACGGTTTCCAGGTTGCGGACGAAGAAGGCCTTCGGGCCCTTCTCGACCGTTTCGCCCGACTTGAACAACTTCGGGAAGTGCAGCTGGCGGAGCTGCTCGATCCCGGGGAGCTGCGGGAGCTCCTTGGCGGAGGCCGGCTTCTCCTGCTGGGCCAGGCTGGGCACCGGCTGGAGAGCGAGCGCCGTGAACATGACGAACATGACGGCGGCCGCCGAACCGCTGAGCTTGAACTTCATAACACGATCCTTTCTTTGGAATGTAGTCAGCGGGGTCGGAGCGAATCCGGAGCACTTAGAGCTGCAGCTCGAGTTGAGCCGCAGCCGCTAATCTCCGGATTCGCCCGGCCCGGCTGTGGTTAGTTGGCACTGCCGGTGGTGATCTGCCGGATGGACGACACGATCTCGGCGGCGCGGGCGGCCGAGAGCTGCTCCTCATCCAGACCCAGTTGCTGGCGCTTCAGGGCCACGAGCGTGTCCTGCCAGAGCAGCCCATCCTTGAAGCTGGACGGACGCTCCATCAGATCGTCGATGGTGAAGGCCTTGACGTTGACTGCCGTGCCGGCGCAGATGTAGTCCAGCACCGCCGCCAGTACCAGCTTGCAGTGCTGGCGCGTAAAGGCATAGCCCTCGGCCACCTTCGTCTCGGCGAGGACTGGGTTGAGCTCGCGCCAGAGCTTGACTGCCGGGTCCACGCTGTTGACGTTGGGGAACAGGCGCTGCAGAGCGGGGAAGCCCCGCTTGTAGAGCACCAGCACCACGCCGAAGACAGCCAGGATGATGCAGACGTAACCGAGCACCAGTGGGCGCTGTTGCTCGGCGTAGCTGAGATCGCCCAGCGACATCTGCGGACCCGGGTCGGCGGTCAAGGACATGTCGATGGACCAGTTGGGCGTGTTGACCGGCTTCCACTCGGGTCCGCCGCTGCCGGGCAGGTCGGCGACGCTGTACTTGAACTCCATCCAGAAGGGGATCCTCTGGGTGTTGGGCGAGTTCGGGTCCATCTTGAAGGTCTGGAGGAGACAGTTCACCTGGGTCATGGTGCACTGGTATTCCCGCCCTCCCCAGGGCAAAACGGCTCTGGTCGTGACGATGGTAAGCGGATCCCAACCTTTGACGGCAATCGGGTCGGCGAAGACCCAGTTGTCGCCATTCTCGGCCGGGATCAGCGTCAGCCGCGGCGGCGAGGCTTTGAGCTGTTCGATGTCCAGCTTGAGCGGCTTTTGCCCTTCCTTGGCATCGATGACGAAGAACCTGATCCGCACCGGGATCACCGAGTGGATCGGGTTTCCGAAGCGCTCGCCGAAGTTGTATTTGCTTTTCTTGCCGAGGATGCGATCGACTTGCTCGTCGATGGCGTCACGGCGACTGTCGTTCATCAGGGCGATGTGAACGTACAGCCGCTGTCCCTCGTACCAGCCGTCCACCTCGTCGGGGAGTGGCGCTGTGTTCTGAGCTTGAGCGTTGCCGCCCCAGCCCAGAGCCATGGCTACCACGAGCCCCAGACTGAGGAAGAAGCTTGTTGAAGTCATGCTTTGGCGCATGGCCTTGTTCCTCTCATTGGTTAGGGTTAGAGGCTGTACAGCCTGAGAATCTTCTGAATCGCATCCCTGCGCTGGCGGAGCAGCACCCGTTCTTGGTGCCGCGGATTCTTGTACTCCATCCTGGGATCGGAGTGCTCGGTCTGGACGAAGACGACCTGCATCCTCCGCCGCTTGGCTTTGCGCCGGATGATCCCCATGTGCTCGTCCCACTCCTGCGTGTACTGCTCCCGCGCGGAGGCGGTGCAGAGCAGGTAGTGACGAGTCTTGTCGCGCATGTCGAAGACGGGGATGCGGGGCGCCAGCCACAATGTGGCGGCCGATGCGGCCGGGAGAACGCGCTCGCGCTCGTCCCAGGGCACCACCAGCTTGCGCGAGCCGAGCAGACGCGACATCTTGCTCACGACGCGCAAGCCCTTGTTCTTGACGTTGAGGCAGTCGGAGAGCCAGATGACGTTGAGGGTGCCGTCCTTGGGCATGAGATTGTAGGCCTTCTCCAGCCCCTCGTCCGGTTCGCCCTCTTCCAGAAAGGGCGGATCGAGAACCGTCTCGACCACCCGGCGCAGGATGTTGCGCGGCTGCATGGACTGGATGTGGCAGACGATGTCGTTGCCGCTGTAGGCGATGAAGCCGACGTCGTCGTCCATGATCTGAGCGCAGATGACGGCCGTAGCCGCTGCCCTGGCGCAGACATCCAGCTTGGACTGGCGCAGCCCGGCGAAGTCGTTGGTGGGCGAAGCGTCGAAGAGAATCTGCCAGCGCTCCTTCACCTCCGGCTGGTAGTCGCGCACCATGAACTTGTCTTCATCGCCGGTCTGCAGAGTGCGCAGCGGATCGACGAAGCGGAATTCGTCTTCGCCGGGCTCGAACTCGCGGATCTGGTGGAAGACGCCGGGTCCAGGCATTCTGCGCTTGTAAGCCCGGTTGGCGAGCATCATCATGCGCAGCGCCTCCCAGCGGATGCCGAGCGTTCCGCGCCCCACTTCATTGAGGATGCGCGTCGCGGCCCGCTGGTTGGCTCTCTCCCGAGCCCGTTGCTCTTTGAGATTGGACATTTGTATGACCTCCCTTGCTGAAGTTGATGTTGAATCCAGCGCGCCTGCTCGCTTGAGCTTGAGCAGGTGTTTCGGCAGGCCGAGCCGGCAGGAGCCAGGGCGGGATTGATGTCCCGCCGCAGCCCCTGCCGTTCCAGCCCCGAACCTCCCTGCCAACACGCAGGCGGGAGGGTGATTACGACTTGGAGCCCGTGGGCACGACTTCCAGAAGATCCTCGACGATCTGGCACTCGAAGCCGAACGGCTTCGACATCTCCAGAGAAGGGTCGAGCACCATCTTGTGCGCCAGGCACTGAACGGCGATCTCCTTGACGTCCGTGTCGCTGACGCGCGTGCGGCCGTGCATGGCCGCGTTCGCCTTGGCGCAGACGGCCATCATGTAGACCGTGCGGTTGCTGGCGCCGCAGCGGATGATCTTCTCCTTCTGGTACTTCTTGGGCATCCAGCGCTTGTACTCGGCGCCGTCGGCCCCCAGGCGGCGGTTCTCGGGCCGGGTGGCCAGAACCAGGTTGACGATGTACTCGACCACCTCCGGGTCGGTGACCACCTGCTCGCGGACGAAGTCCTGCCAGGCGACGACATCCTCGCGGGTGGCCACCTTGTTGAGCTTGGCCTCCTGGATGGGCGTGCCGGTCTGGTGATTGCGATCGAGCCCGAGCCCGATCATCTGCTGCTTGGTCGGGTAGGCGAAGTAGCTCCGGGTGTAGCAGCGGTCCACCAGAGCGCCGACGAGCGGGTACGTCCCGTTGTTGTCAACGGGGTTGTAGCAGCTCATCACCATGAACGGCTTCTCCATCATGAACATCTCACCGGCGATGCGGAAGCCCCTGTCGTTCATCCATTCGAGCAGGGCGCTCTGCAGGCGGCCGGGGCCGCGGGTGAGTTCGTCCACGAGGTTCAGGTGTTTGTAGGGTTTCATGAACCCGAAGCGCTTCTCGAGGACGCGGTCCTTCGGGTTGAGCACCTCGTTGCCGGTGAGCTGCGAGGGCATGGTGTCGCTGGTCAGCGTCGTCACCTCGAAGCCGAGGTCGAGGACTTCGCCGAGCGTCTGGCAGAGCAGAGTCTTGCCGACGCCGGAGACGCCGATGAACAGCGCGTGCCCGCCGGCGAACAGGGTGAGAAGGGAGGTCTTGAGGGGCCCCTCGCAGCCGTAGAGGACGCGACCCACCTCTTGGGTGATGCGGTCCGTAGCCTCGACGATCCGGGCGGCCGTGTTCTTAGTTGCCATGGCTGTTAGCCTTTCTTGTTCTTGGAGTGAATTGGAACCGGCAAACACCACCGGAGACAACCAGCGAGCGCCCAGTGCGTTCGCTGAAGCTTTCCGGTGGTGTTGCACGATGGTCGGGAAACGGTCTTGGTTCACTTGTTCCTGCGCCCGTGCGCAGGCCGCCTCCGGACAGCGTCAGTGAAGTGCCAGAGCGCCGGAATGAACAACAGGAAGAGCGTGGTCATAGCGACGGCGATGGGCACGCCGCGCCAGTCACGCTTACCGACGGCCGTCTTGGTACCGCCGATGAAGTCGCGCGCCCAGTTGATTTCCTGAATCTTCTGCCAGTCCTGCGGGATGCGGATGGCTTTGCAGGGAACCACCGAGCCGATGCGCGACTCGAGCATGCGGAACTGAGCCTCGTTGAAGCGGGTCTTGGAGGCCTCGCTGGCTTTGACGCCCGGGAGCGGGAAGTAGAGCAGCTCTTCACTCTGGAGGTCGCGAACGCGAACTCCATTTGTGTAATAGAGCGGCACCATCTCCTCCTGGTCGCCTCCCAGACCGACGAGAACCACCTCCGGCGGTTCGCCGCCGGCAGCCAGACAAGCGGTCTTGAGCGCCTCGAGCTCCTTCAAGGTCTTCTGGAAGTCGCGCTCCCAGATTTGCTTGGCTTTCTGATCGACCTGCTTCGACTGCGGATCCGGCTCGATCGCCGTGATACCGCCGTCGGTGAACAGGAAGATCAGGTGCTTGAGCTTGAGGTCCTGCTCGTCGTTGACCGCCTGCTGCAGCGTTTGAATCGCTGCCCGCAACCCTTCGGCAGGATCGGATCCGCCGCCCTGGGCGGCGAAGTAGCGCGGGTTTTTCAGGTTGCGCCGGACGGCGCCGTAGTCCTTGCGCAGAGGCGACACCTGGTGCGCGTTGCCGGTGAATGCCACCAGACCGACTTGATTTCCTGGCATTGCTGGCAGGATTTTTTTGTCGATAAGGTAGATCATCACCTGCTTGTTGCTGCCCCAGGGTCCCACTGGTGTAGGACTGAAGGTAGTGCCGTCCGGCCGCTTCTCCGGCTCCGTGGGCATGACGTTGCGGTAGTACTCCGCCCGCGAAGAGGCGCTGGTGTCACCGGCACAGACGACCCGGTAACGACCCTCGGGTACTTCGATGGTGGCGTTCTCCTCGGTCGGGTGGGACAATGCCACCAGCCCGGCCAGGAAGACCAGGCACCAGAGCGGCATGTGGAGCCAGAAGGCGCTGGTTCCCAGCCCTTTGGTGGAGCGGCTAAGCACCTCCCAGAAGGACCAGGAACCGCGCTTGTGCACCTCCCCCAGGTAGGAGAGGAGGCACATTGTGGCGGCGAAGGCGATGGCGCCGCCAATCCAGTACCACGCCAGCGAGCCGTCCGCCCGGAAAAGCCATTCCGGGTTTTCGAACTTGATGGTGTGTCCGGAGAGGTCGATGGAAGGTTCCATAACCTTGTTCTCCTTTCTTTGTGGGGGTTAGAGGATGTTGTCGGGGTAGCGGCCGCTGCCGGGTTGCGGCTGCCGGCCTTTGTCGCGTTGCTCTTGCTGCTGCTGACCCTGCTGACCGGGCTGGCCGGGCTGGTTGGGCGTTCCCATCCCGCCGTCCTGTCCGGAGCGAATCAGCTTCTCCAGATTGCGCCGGTTGTCCCGGGCGTAGTCCGCCAGGCGAGCTGCCTCTTCGGCGCTGATGCCCGAGTACATGTGCCCCGGATTCAGCTTGCCGCTAGCCTGGTAGCCCTTGAAGGCTTCTTTGCCCTTGTTGGGCATCTGGACGAAGACGTTGGCCTTCTGGAACTGAGCCCGGGCCGAAAGAGCAATCGGCGGCTCCGGATAGATCAGGCGCCAGAGCGGGCCGCGCAGGCGCTCCTGCTCGCCGCTCTCGATGCTGCTCTCCAGGTGGCGCATCTGCCCTTCCAGGTCCTTCTTGCCTTGCGAGTCGTTCTTCATATCCACCCAGGCGTTGAACTCCTGGACCTGAGGCGTGGTGTAGCTCAGGAGGTGGATGCCGAACGGCAGGAGCGGCAGAAGGATGAGCATGGTGAGGATGTCGCCCCACTTGTAGCGGTGCAACTGGTAAGCGCCGCCAACCAGGAGGAACGCCCCGGACAGGAAGAGCATGTTTTGGTACAGCCCCGCCTGGTTGATCGAGGCACCGCTGAGGGCCACGATCGAGTACACGAAGACGCTTGCGGTGAGCGCGAAGAACACCCACCAGATCTTCGTCCGGATGTAGGTCACCGGGAAGCCCAGCGCCGCCACCACCAGCGAGAGCAGCCAGCCGCCCAACCTCTTGATCGTCGCCTGCAGAGCCAGGAGCAGGCCGCACATCAAGATGGCGGTGCTGATGCCGATCACGACCAGGTGGGCGGTGATGTTATCGCCGCTCTGAGCGTGAGCGAGCACGTGTTGCAGGGAAATAGCGCCGTAGCAGAAGGCTGCCACGAGCGCGATCACCCCGAGCAGCCTTAGTGCCGCCCTGAGCGAGAGGCTCGAGGCGCCTGGCTCGGCCGGCTGCTTCTCTTTGCGCTCCTGTCTTTTGAGGCCGGCAGTGATCGGCGCGGGCGCCACTTGATCGAGCCCGCCGCCCACCGCCACCGCCTCCATGGCCACTGCCTCGCCCTCTGCCTGGCCGGGCTTCGGGCGCCAGCGCGCCGTCAAGCCGGTAGCCAGACGAAGGGCGCGAGCGCGAGCGGCGGCAACGGCTTGACTGAAGCGGACGTTCAGCGAGCTGCAGGCAGCCAGAGCGCCGCTCTTTGCCCGGCTTGCCGCCTGAGCGATCAGCGCGCTCAGGCGCGGAACGGCGTAGCGCTTGAAGCGCAGGAAGCTGACACCAGCCACGGTGGCACTGGCGGCGAACAGGAGCGGCTGCAGAGCGCCATCGTGCTCGCCCATGACGAGCGCCGTGCCGGAGACGGCGGCGTAAAACGCCGATGCCAGTGCCACCACTGCCTCCGCCAGCACCAGCAAGCGCTTGCGGAAGATGTAGATGGCCGCCCCGGACAGCAGGCTGATCGAGACGGCGAAGAGCAGCGTGTTGGCGCGCGAGCCGGTGCCGTCAATCAGCCGCGCTCCGCTGAGGATGGCCAGGCCGGTCGCCGCCAGCACGCCGACCACCGCCAGCGTGAGAACGACGCCCCGCTTGGCGATCCCGGGGGGACGAAACTTGAATGGACTGTTCATGGTTGAGATCTCCATCGTTAGTAGGTTTCCCGGAACGCCGTGCAGGACACGACGAATCCGATCAGTGAGGAAAACGCGATGATCAGGAAGAGATGCCGCAGAGAGTGTTCCTGCGTGATCGGGTCTTCCTCGATCGGTGAGGTGGTCAGGTCGTTGAGCCAGGCGATTGCTTCCTGCACCTCCTGAGCGTTGCCGACCCAACGGGCCGGTTTCTCGAAGAGCGGGGTCTTGGGGTTGACGGCTTTGCACAGCCTCGGGATGCTGGGCGGAATCCGGTCCTTGGGCCCGCAGTGCAGGTAGCAGACGTAGTGCTTGACCTTCTTGTCCTTGTGCCAGGGCTGCGGCTCGGTGAACTGCTTGACGAACTCGGCCTGTGCCTCATCACTGATGCCCGCGTCACCATCGGACACGAACACCATGACGCGCACGTTTGCCTGTCCTTCGTTCTTGAACTGTTCGATGCACGCCGGGACAGCTCCCTCCGGCCCGTCGAAGTTCGTGCCGCCGCCGACGCCGTCAGGGCGCATGAGCATCAGTGACTCCATCACCACCTCGGGATCCTTGGCCAGGATTTCCACCCAGGCCACGCTGTCCGCGAAGTAAGCCAGCGCGTAGCGGTTGGTCGAACCGGGGCGGCGCTGGTCGAGGACGTGCCACATGATGTACTCACCGGCATCGATGCGACGCACGGCGTCGGGCGGCGTACCATCGGGGCGCTTGAAGGGCGGCGGGATCTCGTTGGGGTAGAGCAACGGGAAGCGCCGCTTCTTTGCCACCAGGCGGTCGTACTGTTCTTTCTGCCAGGTATCCACCAGAGCGGCCAGCTCCTTTGAGCGGACGTCGGTGCCGTACATCGAGCCGCTGACGTCGAACATGAAGACGACTTCAGCCGCTTTGTACGAGCGTTTCTGCTCGACGGTGTCATACTTCGGGTCCATCAGTGCCACCGTCAGCGCTGCCCAGGAGACGGCCAGTAGACTGCCGCAGAGGACGACCCGGAAAGCAAAGCGATTCGTCTTGTGCTTTCCGGTGATGGCAGTGGCGGCGACAGCCTTCTGTTTGCGCCGCCACAGCCACAAGAAAACCGGGGTCGCCAGCGCGAACCAGGCAGCCACGATCCAACCGAAGTGGACGGTCTGCAGGAAGCGCGCGGTGGCGTCCCACCAAAGTGCAGGATTCATGATCTTGTTCTCCCTTGTCCCATTGTTTGGTGTCTGCAAACGCGTCCCCAGGGGGGTGGAGAGGGAGCGTCTGGTTTTCAGGAAAGTGGGCGGCGGAATTCGCCGCCCACAGGGTTGCGTTATCGAGCCCGAGCCGGCTGCTTACGGACCGTCAGGTTCGTCCGGCTCAAGGAAGTTGGTCTGGAAGTACCAGCGAATCCGATCGCCGGGAATGCGCAGTCCGAGGAAGTCCAGATCCTGCTGCGCCTGTTCGCGCTGCAAGGTGAAGAACTCCTTCCAGAAGGGCATCTCGCCTGGCAACTTGAGCAGGCGCGGATCCACCGGCCAGTATCTGTCGTTGCGGCCGGGCTCCAGATTGAGCCGCTCTTCCTTGCCGGCGTTTTTGATGACGATTGAGGCCACCTTGCCGTTTGTGAGAAAGCGGCGCTTCCGCTCCACGGTGGACCACGTCTTGCTCTGGGCGTTCCAGGTCTTGATCGCACCCAGATCATCGAGGACGGTGCCGGCAGGAGCGACGCCCCACCGCTCGAAGAAGGCCCACGGGTAGCTGAAGTTGAGCACCTTTGATTTGTCCTTGCCTTGCGGCAGGGTGATGCTCGCGAGCTTCAGGCTCATCGGGTCGGATGACTGGTCGAAGCTGAGCGACCGGGACAGTTCGCCCTTCTGGTCATACTCTTCTACCGATTGGAGCCGGTTGAAGGTCATGCCGAAGAGCTCGGAGCCAGCCGTGGAGTTGGCGGACCAGTTGGCAACAAAGTCCTTCTTGATGCCGTCGTCGCGCAGGTGGGTGAGAGTGATCGAACTGCCGGTCCACTCCACGTGCCACTCTCTGCGGTTGCCATCGTCGTCGGCGAAGAGGTCGATCCCCTGCTTCTCCCAGTGTCCTGCCACTTCGGACTCCTCGCCGGACTCCGGCTCGGCTTCCGTGTAAGGCTCCACCCAGAGCTGCTGCTCGGTAGCCCAGATCCTGCCGTTGGGGCGCAGGTAAATGGTGTCGAGCGTCTTGGGTCTAGTCTTGGTCGCAGGAGCTGGGGTTGCGGTCTCGACCGCTTTGGGCATGCCGATTGGCTCTGCCTTGGGCATGACTTTGGGCGCTTCCGTCACCTTGGCTGCCTTGGCGGCGGGCGCATCAGACGGTCTGACGAGGTGTTTGAGGAACAGGAAACTAGGCCGCTCCTGCGTCGGTGCCGTGAAGTACCTGGTCTCCTTGGTACCATCGGGCAGCCGGTGGTACTCGAGCCAGACCGATCCGTCCCGACGCCAGACCTGGCCGGAGACGACCTTCTCGCCGGTCTTGTCCCACTCGGCCCGGCTCTTCTGGCGGTGTGGCTGGCCCTCGACGGATTTGTACATCTCCTCCGTCCTCACCACGTTACCATTGGCGAAGTACGTGTATCCGTGCCCGTCCGGGTAAGGCGTGGCCGTCATCTTCACGTCGCTGGGCGCATCGCCGCCGTGCTCCGTGCGCTTGGCGCCGATCGGGCCGAGCTCGAGGAGATCGGGGCGGGGGGTGTTGCTGCCGATCACGACTTTGGGAGCGGGAGTGCGTTGCTGGCAGCCGGTCAGCGAAGTTGCCGCGGCGACCAGCAAAGCCGCGAGCACGGCATAGCTGGCGGACCACTGGCGGGCTGACTGAGGTGCCGTCCGCGTGAAAGAGGTCTGCATGCAAAGCTCCTTTGCAAAAAGAGGGTGCGTTTCACTTAGGGCTGTGACGATCGGGCAGCCAATTTCAGGTACTGTTCATACCTGTGGCCGCATTGCCTTGGAAAGTTGCCTGCGCTCAGTTGTCTCCGTTCTCATCAGCTGGTGACAGCCGTGATTGTTGAGACAGGATGAGCAGGAAGGCAGCCTCAAGTTCTTTTCGGTACGCTCGATGCACGACCGGGAAACATCCACTCCGTAAGGGAAAGCTAAAGAAAAGCTTATTGCGAGGTGGGATGCCTGTTTAGGAGTATGCGTGCGGTCCGAGCTGTACAAGACGATATAGACAACATACGTGATATCTGGGTATTCACGTCAACAATAATGCCGAGCGCCGAAAAGCCGGTCCCTACAAGGGTTTGCGCTGTGTCCAGTTGGAATTATGTGAACAATTTATTTATATTTGGAGGCGCTATACACCGCACAGAGCCTAGGGCTTTCGATATTCGAAATACCGATCGGCTCCTCCGCACTACTAACATAGTTGATATTAGATGCTGAGCGGAGGCTAATCTTCAGATGTCCGGCGTTTGACCGGTTTGATCAAGGCCGGGCAAGCTGTCCGTCAAAAGCGAGCCGTCTTGTGTATTTAGGCCAATTGGCCGCAAGAATCGGTTGCCGCACCCACTAGTGCAACTGATATTAAAAGCTGAGCGGCAGCTAATCTGCGCCGTTTAAATTGCCCTGATCTTTTGCTATCGTTATCGCTAATGCTGTTTCGAACGGGATCTGCACGAAAAAAATTCGTTGCTGCTTGAACTTCGATCCGGGCGCGACTTTCTTGACGAGCTGCATCTATGGGTAGCATTGTTGACAAAAACCAACTGGCAAATATATGCCAAGAAGCGCGTAGCAAGGGTCTCACCGTCGTTACTACAAATGGCTGTTTCGATATTTTGCACGTTGGGCACGTGCGCATCTTGAAGGAAGCGCGGGCATTGGGTGATTTATTGGTGATCGGACTGAACAGCGATGCATCGGTGAAACGCTTGAAGGGACCCGACCGCCCTCTCAACAAAGATGAAGATCGCGCCGAGATTCTGGCCAGCCTCGCCTGCGTCGATTACGTTTTCATCTTCGAGGAGCAAACTCCGATTGAATTTCTCAAAATCGCCCGGCCGAATATTCATGTAAAAGGAAGCGATTACAAGCCCTCTGACCTGGCTGAAACGCCTTTGGTGGAGTCATGGGGAGGGCGCGTCGAAATAATCGCTCTGGTGCCCGGTAAAAGCACGACAAGTTTGGTCCAGAAAATTTGCAAGGGATCAAGACCTGAGTAGTTCGTTTTTTCGGCGCCCGCCAGGCGAGCCGAGCATCTTCAGTAATGAGCCTGCTCCACAGGGCGAGGAAGCGAGCTCGCTTTTGGGAATCATGTCAGAGAGTGCTCAGGCAGAAAGATCGCTATGGCTAAGAGCCCGAATGGAAATGCAATTCCTCTCCTCGATGCGCGCTACAGCCAGGCGTCGTTGCTCGGCACAGGCGGAGTGGGAGCGGTTTATCGCGTGCGCGATCAGATTCTCGATAAGGACGTGGCGATTAAGGTTTTAGCCGCCACCGATGCCGAGGCGATTGTCCGTTTCCATCAAGAAGCCAGAACCACTGCCAAGCTTAATCATCCGAACATTTTGACCGTCTTCGACTTCGGTCAAGCCAAATCAGGAGAGCTATACCTGGTTATGGACTATATCGGCGGGCGGAGTCTGGCTGAAATTCTCGATCGAGAAGGAGCATTGTCGCCGCCGAAGGCAGTGCCGATTTTTTCGCAGATATGCAGCGGACTGGCTCACGCTCATGCAAGCGGCATTCTTCATCGTGACATAAAGCCATCCAACATCATGCTTCAGGAGAGCAATGAGGGAACGGTGGCCAAGATTGTCGATTTCGGTCTGGCAAAGATGAGTCGCTCCGAGCTTTCCCTGACCGCCTCGGGTGTTTGCGTCGGCAGTCCGTTGTACATGAGTCCGGAGCAAATCGCGGGAACGGCTGTCGATGAGCGATCCGATCTATATTCTCTGGGTTGTTTGATGTTCCAGATTCTCACAGGTCGTGCGCCACTTCAGGGTGAAACGGTTATGGAAACCTTCGAGAAGCACATAACCCAGGTGCCGCCGAGCATAAACGCGGTCGATGACAAACTTCATTTTCCACCGGAGTTGGCAGCTGTGATTGAAAAGCTGCTTGAAAAAGATCCGAGTCGGCGTTTTCAATCGAGCCAGGATTTGCAGGCAGCGCTTGCCGCCGTGCCGATGGCCGAGGCAGATGGGAAAACCGAAGCGGCGCGCCACAAGCCCGCCGAGTGTAATACCGCATCTGGTGCTGCCTTTCCGCTCAAGAGTCGGGAAATCATTTTGCTATGTGCTGCTTTGGCGATTGCTTCACTGGCTGCATATTACTTTGTCCTCAGGCGTCAATCCGAACCGGTTGTCTCGACGGCAATCGAAACCATCAAAGGTAAGGACGCGCGTGCCGATTTTTATGAGGAGCCATTTCATGTATCGATCAATCCCCGAGGACTTTCAGTCAGAGCTCAGCCGGCTTGTACGGATGCGGACTTGAAGCACTTGCTGAGGTATAAAGCGCACATGTTGTCGCGCATCAATTTGGAAAATCGAAACATGACCGGCAAAGGAATTTCGATGTTTAAGGACAGTCCGGTGATCGAGCTCAACTTGAGCCGAACCAGGGCTACTGATGAGACCCTCGATGAAGTGCGGCAGCTCAAGCATTTAGAGCATTTGTTCTTAGAGGACACCGCCATCACCGATGATGGCATTGCAAAAATCGTCGTGCTGCCCATCAAGGAGTTAGTGCTCAACGGCACGAAAATTACAGACCAAGCTCTAGAGCGGGTCAGCCATATGGAATCACTCAATCTGGTTGGTATCGATCGTTGCCCGCTGGTTACCGCTAAGGGACTGAGATATCTCTGGAACTGCAAGAGCCTGCGAGCGGTTATGATTAGCCCAAGCGCGGCCGTGCCGGACAAGGCCATCAATGAGCTCGAGTCGCATTTTGCCAATCTGCGCATTTTCGCTCAAAAGACGAAGCCCAGGGGAGGCAGCGGCATTCCAGTGCCGAAGCTTACTCAACTTATGGGATATATGAAGGATCCCGAGTTTCGTCGTTTTTGGCACAACAAAAACAATTTCAATCTCACAGATGAGCAAGTGGAAAAAATAAGCGATCCGCGTATACGAAGCTGTTATGCCGATCCTGACTTTCGCCGCTTCCTCGGCAGTCCCGAGGGACAGAAATATTTGAAAGATCCGAATAGCTGGGGCGAGGTCGAGTCGTTCGAAAAAGATCTGAAATGGTTGGCCGATCCTGGCGATCTTTCGGATACAACTGCTAGGTAGGATGGAACGATCACTGTACCTGATCGAAAGTATTCGAGAAGACAGTCGAGAAGAATGATATGAACAAATATCGCTAAACCTGGGTTGCGCTCGTCATGTTCATCGAGGCGAAAGTAGTTCGCCAGGTAATGTCAGGCTGGCTGTTAATGTGATCTTGCTATGTATGTGAGTTCGCTACGTGAGCTTGCTTGCACGTGGGCTTGCTTGAATGCGTGCTTGCTATGCTAGCGCAGCGCCGATTAGCGAGGCTCGCGGCTTGCCGCTGATGGGCTTCGGCTGTTATCTAGCGCGCCTTGCCTTGCTCCATCAGAGCCAGGCGTTTGCGGGCGTCTTCGCTATACTCGGCGTTTTTCGATATTTTGATCGCCTTGCTGAGCATCTCTTTGGCTTCTTCGGTTCGCTTCGTGCGCGCCAGAATCAAGCCGCTCCTGTAGTAGGCCTCGCCGAGCCGTGAATCGTTCTTGATTGCATCGGTGTATGATTCCAGGGCCCGGTCGTATTCCTTTTGCAGCTCGTATACCGTGCCCAGGTTGTAGTGCGCGGTGGCCAGCTTCGGATCGAGTGATATGGCCGTCTTCCAGTTCTTAATTGCAGCTTCTTTGTCGTTTTGGGCTCGAAAGGCAGCGCCTATGCCATTATATGTGATGGCATCTTTAGGATCGATTGCCAGTGCCTTGCGGAATTCTTGAATGGCTTTGGCATACTCGTGCTGCTGGTTGTATATCAAACCAAGATTGCAATGCGCCTGGCTTAGCTCGGGATTGGCTTCCAGAGCCGCCTGATACTCTTCGATCGCCTCGCTCAGATGTCCGGAGAGGTGAAGCTTGACGGCGCTGTTGTAGGTGCTGATCGCATCGCGCGCCACTTCGGCTGCGTTTTTCTTGGGACCTTGTTCCTCCTCGGCAGCCTCATCCTTGGCAGGGGCATTTTGCTCCGCCATTTCCTGGGGCTCTTCGGCTGGTTGGGCGCGCTTGGCGGCCGGCTTTGCCTGCGGTTTATTCAATGAATTGGCGGAGCGCAGAGGATTTGGTTTGGCAGAATCATCGCCGCCCAGGTCGATAACATCATTATCGGATGGGGCAGCGGCAGAGGCATTGAAACTGACCGGTCGTGTTCTTACCGGATTTGCGCCACCATCCTTGGTGGCATCGAATACGGTTGTGAAGCTTGATTTAGGTTGTGAAGTCGGGCGTCCACCTGGGGTCGGAGCTGCAACGGTCTCCTCAACTTTGACAGGCTCTTGCGCTTGTTGGGCAGGCTCAATCTTTTTGCCGTCGGCGTCTTTGCTGAGCCATTCCCAGCCGCCATTGCCCTCCGGCGTTTTTGCAGCCGGGGTTGCAGGCGCTTCCTGATTGGCCGGCAGAACTCCATCTATTTTTATTGGTTCAACCTTGATCTTTCCTGGTTTGCTGCCGTCTGGAGCGGAGACGTTTATCATGTTTTGCTGAATGACGGTCTGAGGATCTACCCCTGGTGGCACGACAATAGTTCGCCGCTCCCAATTGGAGGCTTCTTCCGTGTGCGCCTTGGTCTTCATCAGCGCTTCCAGGGCTTTGTCATAGTCGAGTTCGCCGGCGGTGGCTGCATCAGCGGCTGGCTTGGCTTCGGTTTTTGCTTGAGCTTGGCCCTCACCGGCCAGCTCTGATAGGACCGAGGGTGGAGCGCTGCTTGAACCAGCTGCCTCGCTCGTGGCTTCCGGTGTTGCTTGGGCGAAGGTCGGATTCTGCACTAATGCAGCCGACGAGATGCCAAGAAGGAGTCCTGCGCAGGAAATAACAATTCCAGAAGTGACGCGGTGCTTGCCGACACTCAATGCCATAAACATTCTCCAGACACGGGGTGAACTGAGCTCCAGAGTTTACTGGAAGTCTTCAAGCGGTGACAGCGGAAAGATTTAAGTTAAGAAGGTTCGGTTACCAAGTTTGATCACTTTGCCTTATCATGGTTGATGGGCGAGCATAGGGGTTCGCACTAATTTCAAGCGAGAGCCGCTTCCTGCAAGAGTCATGAGAGTCAAGATTAGATTTTGTAAAACAAGCGTTATTCTTGCCGGAATTTTGCAGGCGTTGCTGGCAGCGCCGGGCGCCCTCGCTAAAGATGGGTTTCCCGAGCGGCTTTTCCGCGGCAAGAGTGTGCCGATGAGTATTGAACAGCCGCATGCATTGCCGCGCGGCGACAAGGTTGCCCCGCCGGGAGAGGCGGTCTGTTTTCCGGTTCGCGATGACGGGCAGCCTTATGTGTTGAACGTCGATAGCACCATAAATATGACAGCGGCGCTGAATCGTTTTTACTACGACCCGAAATGGCGCGGCGAGGTCTGGGTGCCCTTCGATCAGTTTGAGCTGCTCGAACGCCAGACGCGCCTGATGAGCACTTTTAAGGAATACGACGAATTCAGCCAACTGCGCAAACTGAACATCATTCACAAATTTTTCGAGCGCGCCTCGGGCTTCGGGCCATAGACTCGCTGAAGGGGGGCTTCTTGAGACTCGATCACATTGCCGTGGCGGTGAACAACCTCGAGGAAGCCATGCGTTTTTATAAGGAAACGCTAGGGCTGGAGTGCATTACAGTAGAGACGGTTGAAGAACAAGGTGTCAAGGTTGCCAAGCTGGAGCTCGGAAACACGCATATAGAGCTGCTCGAGCCCCTAGGACCGGATACGCCGGTCGGCAAATATCTGGCTAAGAAAGGTCCGGGTCTGCATCACATCTGCATTGGAACGGATAATATCGACAGCGAGCTGCAAAAACTAAAGCATGACGGTGTGAAATTGATTGATGAAAAGCCGAAGATCGGAGCCAACGGCGCCTCGATTGCTTTCGTTCATCCCCAGTCTACAGGCGGAGTTCTGCTCGAGCTCTCGCAGCCGGTCGACGAGTGTCATTAGGCGTTTTCGTTCATCTTTGTCTATATTTCACTACTATTGGGCGATATACTGCTAGTTTATTTAGATTAAGTACGACCACTGCGGAGGCACTAAGCAGTCATGCCAGTTATGACCGAATTGTCTAGAATCGAAAAAGCCTTGGGAGACAAGGCTTCGTATTATCTCAAGCACACGAGTAAAACAATTGATAAGGGCAACCTTCATTTGCCCGGTCCGGATTTTGTCGATCGCATCTGGGCTCACTCCGACCGAAACCCGCAAGTCATGCGGAACTTGAATGCACTGTTCAATCATGGCCGTCTGGCTGGAACTGGATATCTCTCCATTCTTCCGGTGGACCAGGGCATCGAACACTCGGCCGGCGCGTCGTTTGCCAAGAATCCGATTTACTTCGACGGAGAGAACATCATCAAGTTAGCCATCGAGGGCGGTTGCAACGCGGTTGCCACCACATTCGGTGTGCTCGGCTCGGTGGCCAGAAAGTATGCACACCGAATTCCTTTTATAGTCAAAATCAACCACAATGAGCTGCTGAGCTACCCGAACAAGTACGACCAGATCATGTTCGGAACAGTGAGAGAAGCATGGGAACTCGGCGCCGCTGCCGTTGGTGCCACGATTTATTTTGGTTCCGATGAGTCGACCAGACAGATTCAGGAAGTTGCAAAAGCGTTCCATGAAGCGCACCAACTGGGCATGGCGACAATTTTGTGGTGCTATACCCGCAACTCCGCATTTGTAAAAGACGGTGTCGACTACCACGTCTCCGCCGATCTCACCGGTCAAGCCAATCATCTCGGCGTCACCATCGAAGCCGATATCATTAAACAGAAGATGCCGGAGAACAACGGCGGCTTCAAAGCGCTTAAATTCGGCAAGACCGACGAGCGCGTTTACAGCGAGCTGACCACGGACCACCCGATCGATTTGACCAGATACCAGGTCGCCAACTGCTATATGGGCAGAGCCGGATTGATCAACTCTGGTGGCGCATCCGGTGCCAACGATCTGGAGCAAGCAATCATGACCGCGGTTGTGAACAAGCGAGCCGGCGGTACTGGACTGATTTCCGGACGCAAGGCGTTCCAAAAGCCAATGAAGGATGGCATCGAATTGCTCAACGCCATTCAAGATGTTTATCTCTGCAAGGAAGTGACCATCGCGTAGGAGCCGACAGGCTCCTAAGAGTAGCGTAAAAGCCTGCCTAAGAGTCTACTTCTGAAGCGCACAGGCATTTAAACCCACAGGTATCTAAACCCCGCCCTCTGGTGGGGTTTTCTTTTGCTTGCAATTTATTCTCGAGTTGCGAATCTCGACTGTTCGAACTCGGCTCTCGACTTTTGGCTCTCGCTTTTTGAGCCTCGACCCTTCGACCTTTGGCTCTCGAATCTCGGCTTTTGGAGCTGGACTTATATGACCACTTTTCGTTCAAAAGGTGTCACATCTGTCTCTTTTTTGGCAAAAAAACGCCTGGATGCAAAGAGTTAAATGGTCATATGTGACCACTTTCAGCAAAAAAAGTGTCGAATTAGTCCTGTGGCTGCCACGTCTCTCGGTGTCATGGCTCTCAAGTTTCTTGATTTGTACGTTCGGATGGCGCAAGGGTTTATATCGACTGCAGCATCATCACTCTCTGAACGAACAAGTATGGAATAAGCGTTTCCACCAGCTCATCGAATGCAACTCTTTCAATTTCTGATTTAGGACTGCCATTTCGTTTTGCATCTGTATAGCATCGCTAAGATGGCGGTCTCGAGCCGCTCTGAGCTCGTCTTGCAACTCGGCAATTCTTTCTTCGTGCAGCTCCCGCTCCTTCTCGCGGTACATGTTTAAGGCATTGTTGTCGTTCTCGGCTTGCATCAAACGCGTTTTCAGATCGCTTGACTCAATAAATAAGATTTCCGCTGCTTGCCGTTCGGCCTCGACGCGACGCTCCAGCTCTGCCTTGCTACGCTGCAAGTCAGGCAGCAGTCTTAATTGCTCTTCTTTCTCGGCTAATTCGCGTTCTCTCTGTTGCAACAGATAATCCTTGTCGCGCAGCTCGCGAGCGTTTCGCTCGAGCTTTTCGATAAACGGCTTGGTTGCTGCTTCCACAATCAACTCTAGCTTGCTTCTCTCGCGCTCTAGCCAGTGAAGAACCGCATCCCTGGCAGAGTCTGCATGGTTGTGAACCTCCCTCTCGAAGTCGTCTGGTTGCTCAATCTCCGCTTCGGCTTCTTCGGTCAGATCCCAGAAGATCTGCTCATTCTGCCCCTCCAGCTCATTGAATATATGCGCATATTCTGCGCCGTGGGGCTCGAAGTTCAGGATTCGGGCGCCTTGAGCGAGCCCTGTCTCAAAAGAGCGTAATTGCTCTTCATGTTCGTCGCCCTGCCTGGGCGGCGCTGCCTTTGCTTCGTTCTCCTTGATCGCGAACCCTTCTGACTGCTCCTCGGTCGGTTCAAACTGCTTATACTCTTGACCCGAATCGCTCTGGGGTCCGGGGCGCTCGGCACTAGCGGCGGTGGCGCTGGAGGAGAACTTTTCCAGCGAGCTCTTGTAGACGAACCACTTCTCGCGCCAGCCGACGGATCGTTTCTTCCCCTTGAGCCTGCCTTGTATCAAGCTATCTTTGATCGCTCGTTCATCCACTCCCAAAAAAGCAGCCGCCTCTTTGACGCTCATCATTGCTTGTTGCATATGTGTTGAATATCCACGGTTCGCTACACTGACGCCGTGATTATAATGATTTTTCCGCCCTAGAGAAAGCCACCACCTGCGGTTCCTCGTGCGGCGGGGGACAGCGGGATTTCGGCAAGAAAAGGGCAGCCCGCAAAGGGCTGCCTCTAAGTAAGGTGCGAAACGGTCGCCGTTCTACTTCCGTTGCGGATTCTACTCGACCTGCTTCTTCTCGACTTTGGCTCCGCCTTCGGCTATGACATGAACGTTCTTGCCCCAAGCTTCGATAACGACATCATCCTTGGCGTTGACTTTGGCGTTTTCATAAGCTTTGACATGTACATGTCCGGAGGCAGTAATCTCGCTGTCATTGATTGCCATGACGATACAGTTGCCGCTGGCGGTGACTTTTGATTTCTTCTGGGCGAAAACGGTGCAGTTGCCGTCAGCAGTGACGACGCACTCGTCTTCGGCGTGCACCGAAGCGTTGCCGTGCGCATTGACGTTGACGTGTTGATCGGCGATGACGTTGCAGCTCCCGTTTGCATCTATCTGTGCCAGGTTTGTGGCCACGATGCGGGTGTTGTCGAAGGCTCGAATCTTGGCGTTGGCGAAGGCATATACGAGACTGTTACCGTAAGCTTCTACCTGACAGGTGTCGTTTGCCCATATCTGGCTTTGATCGTAGGCTTTTACTTTGCAGCCGTCGAAGACATGCAAGTGGGCGGTTTCCTGTGCGATCGCCTCGCCCCCTCGTTGTTGTCTGTCACCATAGAGGTATAGACCCACCTTGTCTTGCGCAATGGCGGCGGCGGAGGCTGTGGCTATCAGAATCATCGTTGTCGTCAGTGTTGCTTTCAATCTCATGAGCTAATCCTTTTTTCTTTTTCAGAGCAACCAGGGCAACTGGTTTCGGGTGGACCGGAGCGCCGTGACGCGCAATGGACTGGTTTCTTCATCCAGCATACCCATCTCGCGCTGCATCTACATAAGATTAGCATTGGCTGATAAGTTCTGCTCGCCAGGAGAAGAAACGGGAGTATCTATTCTTGGCTTTAGGAACGGTCGTCCGTTCGCATGGGCAGAGTTGCCAGGCTGCGTGCGCGCCTGTAATCGTCCCAGGCGCTTTCGCTGTCGGGTGGGACGAATGAAGCGAGCAACTGTTTGAAAAAGGACAAAAGTGCCTTCGAGACGCTAGCCATGACTACCTCGGTTGATTAGTAAGTGATTTCCCGTATTTGTTTTATGCCCGAGAAAAACGACCAAACGCGCTTGGAAACTACATATTTTCAGGATGTTTTCTTGACAAGTCTAGATCTCAGCGTCATCATCGGCACCACCCTCAATACCGGCGCTCCGGCTGCGATGCTTTGATCTGGTACTAAATATGTAACCACTTCCTTTGACTGTTTTCAGCGGGCAGCCGCCATCGGAGCGCGTCAATTTGCGGCGCAATTTTTTTATGCAGGTTCGCACCGCTTCCTCCGATCCTTCCGATTCGGAGGGCCAGGCGCCCGCCAGCAGTTGTGCGGCGCTGAAGTATCTGTCCGGATTGCTCAAGAAAAATTGCAGCACATCCAACTCTTTTTTAGTCAGAGCAACCTCTTCGCCCTCAAAAGATACCGTTCGTTTGCCGTGATCGATATTGAGATTGGCCGCTTCCGTCACGTCTTTGAGCAAGCTGCGCGGTCTGCGCATCAGGGCTTTCACGCGTGCCGTCAATTCGCGAATGTCGACCGGTTTGACAAGATAGTCGTCGGCACCGGTGTCAAAGCCGCTCGTTTTGTCATCCATGCTCGCGCGTCCGGTCAAGAAAATAACGCCTGAGCTGACGTTGTTTCTTCGCAAGCGTGAGAGAACGTCGACGCCAACGATATCGGGAAGTTGCCAATCGAGAATGATGATGTCGTAACCGAACTGAGTTGCCAGTTGCAGTCCGTCGCCGCCGTTATGGGCATACTCGACGACAAATCCCTGCGCTTCAAACCAACTGACAAGGCTGGCCACCAATTCTTCATCATCGTCGATTATCAGTAGCTTGCTCACTGTGTAACCTTGTTTCCGATGAGGAGTGAATCAGCTCGATGCGCGCGTTCCCATGCGATTATAATCGATGCCCAGGCATTCAACAAACAAGCTTGCTGAGCAATCCTCGCTTTCTAGCTTGTTTGAACATATGGGCGAAGAAAAAGGCGGCGCCGATCATATAAAAAAGATTCAGCCCGGCAGCGTACAGCAAGTGCTCCTCCGGGAATGCTTGCTTTTGCAGGATCATACGCATGCCTTCAAATACATGGGCGGACGGCAGCGCAAATGAAAGCGGTTGGATAAACGGCGGCAGCACTGATACCGGATAGAATACCGCAGACAATGGTTGCACCAGAAATGGAACCGCCCAAGCCAGTGCCTCAGCCTGGTTTCCAAAGCGCAAGATTAATGCGGTCGTGAACAATCCCAGCCACCAGCCCATTACAAGCAGGTTCAAAAACAATGGAATCAGGCACCAGCCGACCGATGTAAGGGCGAAGCCGTACATGAGCCAGGCTACTGTTGCCATCACGCATAGTACCACCAGGGCTTGCGCCAACCCGACCAGATAGGTCGAGGCGACAAATTCGCTGGCTCTAACCGGGGCTGCGAATATGTTGAGCAAATTCCTCGACCAGATGTCCTCCAGGAATGAAACGGTGATGCCTTGCTGAGCGCGATAAAGGATGTTGAAGAGGATGATGGCGCCGATCAAAAAAGTCACCATCTGCGGTAGCTCATGCTCGCGGGTAAGCAGGTAGGATGACACCCAGCCCCAGACGAGCAAATCCATGATTGGCCAGAATGCGATGTCGAGAATGCGGAAGCCGTTCCTCGAGTAAATATAGGCATAACGCCTGGTCAGCGCGGCAACGCGATGCCAACTGATGAGATCATTCTTCATTGCGCGACTCTCCTGCAAGCATTGAAACATCTCCGTCTCTGGCGATCTTGATGAACAGCTGTTCCAGGGATGATTGTTCGAAGCGGCTCAGAACTTCATGGGCTTGTCCATCGGCGATGATCTTGCCTCCGTGGACGAAGAGGATTCTGTCACAAAGCTCTTCCACATCACGCATGTTGTGTGATGTATAAATGATTGTCGTTTTATTGTTCTGCCGATATTGAGCGAGCAGTTTTCTCACTTTGTCGGCTATATCAGGATCGAGGCTGGCGGTGGGCTCATCGAGAAACAAGACCTCGGGATCGTTCAACAAAGCCTTGCACAAATTCACCCGGGTTGATTCGCCTGAAGAGAGGCGGCCCGTCATTCTGTCCTTCAAGTGAAGCACTCCGAACATCTCGAGCAAGCCTTCGATTTTCTCTCGCCGTTTTTTCACACCATAAAGACCGGCGAAGATGTCGAGATTCTCGTAGACCTTGAGGTTGTATGGAAGGGAAACGTAGGCTGATGAGAAGTTTGCCTTCTGCAAGATTGAAACGCGTTGATGCTCGGGATCCATGCCGAGAATGTTTATTCTCCCGGAGGTTGGGCTGAGCAGTCCGAGGAGCATTTGAATCAGAGTGGTCTTGCCGGCGCCGTTCGCTCCCAGCAGTCCGATGATTTGTCCGTGGGGAACCGAGAAGGAAACGTCGGCCACGGCGGTGAATTCGCCGAAGTTCTTTTTGACGTTTTGCACTTCTACAGCCGGTTCTGACATGGTGATATCCAGATATAACCGATATGCCGATTGGCAGTGATTAGTTTTTGCTTCAGGCGATGCAAAGTCCGATCGCGAGTGGCCACAGTGCCCTCAAAGACCGGAAACATTGGCAGGCAAACTGGCAAAGTGGGGAAACTAGAAATCATAGTATGAACCGGAATAGTAGAGCGATCGGTTGGTCGGAAAGCGCAAGAGGTGGTTTTGTAAACCATGGCGTTCAAGCCCTGGCTTACGAGCCACCCTTGCGCTTCCCTGCTGCCGACCTTGTTGTTCAAGCTCGGCTTAAGCGAGGCTGCCAACCGGGTCAAAGCCGCCCATGCGGGCGCGGCTTTGATTCAGTTTTGCTGCCTTAATGCGACTGCCCGCCGTCCTGGCCGCCCGGCTCGGATGGACCGTGGCTGGGTTCGGGCTTCTTGCCTCTGACGCTGTCCCACAATTCCTTGAGGAGAGCAGTAAAGGCGCGTGCCCGTTTGGCGACCGGCTTAACGATGTGCTCGTCCGCCCACTTGCAAATGCCGACGAAGACCTTCCAGAGCGCCTCGAAGTAGCCCCAGAAGAATTTGAAGGTATTCGGCAAGAGCCATGCCAGTCCGAACCAGCGCGAGAGAGGATCGGCGAAGAGCTTGACGAACAGATAGGCCGGCGGCAGGAACACATAGGTGATGACCAGAGATGCGGAGGCAGCCGCCAGCGCTGCAAGCCACCACATATGGTGCTGGAGGTGGTAGAGTTCGTAAGTCCCATGGGCGAAGGCGACGAATCCGATGAAGAAGGCCAGTGCGCTAACACCAGCGTCCTGAAGGACCTTGCCGACGACCATGTAAGCGATGAAGCCGACGAGCGCCAGGGTGGCGATCAGCAGCAGACCGAGAGGACCGAACCAGCCTGACAGCCCCAGCCAACCGCTCAAGAGCGGCAGCGCCTTCAGCACGCCGACAGTAAGAATCACCAGGTTCGCCCCGTGCAGGAAGACCTTGGCGTAATCGCTGTCGTCGAGGAAGGAGGGCTTGATCAGATGCTTGTGCCACCAGTCGCGGACATGCCGCAATCCGGTGCGCGCCTCGGAATGCCACTTGCTCAAAGCGGTGCCGGCCGGCTTGGCCGCCCACTTGATCGTGCACACTCGCAGGAGCTGATAGAGCGCCGTGAAGCCGAACAGGAAGGTGAGCACACCCGTGAGGATGACCGCCGTCCAGAACACCTTGCTCGTCAGGGCGACATGGATGGTCGTGACACCCAGCCAGAGCGATACCGATCCACCCTCCGGGAGATACCAGTGCGCTCCGAATGCAGCGGCTGCCGCTACCACCAGACCGGCGAAGACCGTTCCCGGACCATCAACGATGAACTCGCCGATCTCCAGGTAAGCCCAGACCAGAGCGATGGCGCCGAAGAGCAGGCAGACGGAAAGCGGGAAGACGCCCCAGTACGCAAAGGCGAAGTAACCCAGAACACCAGCCAGAAGTGAAACCACGATCGTCTCGACATGCTCGAAGAAGCGGTTGTAGTCCTGGTCGCGTTCCCCATAGGTATGCTCGACCAACCACCTGGTGCCATCGATGATGTGCTTGATGAGGTTGGTTTTCAGCAGCGCATGCAGCCCGGGGTAGACATAGGCCAGACCGAGAGCGAGCTCGATCGGCAACGCCGCCCAGACGCAAAGCGGGTTCAGCCCGAACCAGACGAGCAGGGCCCGCGTCCAGCCGAAGGCACCGTATATGCCACCACAGGTCAGGGCGGTGGCGACGAAATACAGCTCGGCATGCGACATGATGATGAACAGGCTGACGACCACGGCGATGGTCAAAACGCCTGCCAGGAAGCCGCCGGCGATTGGTGCAGCCCAGCCCCAGAAGAGCCCAGCCGGCACGAATCCGGCAACCAGGTGGTAGGTGCCGTGAGCCATCCAGCCGCCCAGAGCGAGAACAGCGAGGACGCTCAGGAAGCCCATGAAGCCCTTGACCCACTGGCCCTTGCTCTTCGTGTCCTCGACAAAGCCCCATAGTCTCGATGAGCCGGGGAGAACCCTGGCGATGTTGACCAGTCCGCTGAAGAAGGGCTTGGCATGAGCCTTGGCCAGCTTGTCCACCTCATCGAAGAGTTCCTTCAGCTTCGTGCCTGTCGGCTTGAGGACCGACAAGTAGAGAGCCGGGTAACCGATGAACAGGATGAACAGGAAGACGACGGCGGTGGCGGGAACCCAGAGGAACCAGGAGAGATCCAGTCCGCCGCTCAGTCCTGTCGATGTTGCGAAGGCACCGCCGCAGGCAAGAGCGAAGCCGATGAGCGCCTGAAACCAGGCACCGAAGTCGAACCATCCACGACCGTGGTAGACCTTGTCACTCAGGTCTTTCCCCGTTTCGTAGAATGACATGACCACCACTGCGAAGGGCAGGAGCAGCCATTTGAGTTTTCCGAACCGCTCCAGGCGCGCAAGGTGCCCGGAGGAAGAACCAGAAGCATTGTTTGGCATAATTTTCCTCGTCTTTTTGCTAAGAGCCGCTCCAAATCGGGGTCCTGACCCCAACCGGACAACGACTCGTCGTGAAAACGCAGCCGGCGCGTCTATGTGCCGGAGTCTGCAACGTGCTGTCTAGAAAGAGCGAACCTGTACTTTGCAGCTGGAGCTCAAGGGCACGCGAAAAAACGGCCTCAAACCTGGCTCAGGGAGCGCTAGTTTAGGCAGTATTTTTCGGGGCGATTTCGTTCTGCTGAAAGGAACAGATAGATCTTTAGGGACAGGTGTCAAGAAACTAAGAAATGAAAAGCCCTTAAAGCTATCTCTGTGAAGCTGATACCCCTCGATGTCAAGAATATTATCTGGGAGAGGTTAGCGAGGGTAGCATAGGTGCACAAGTGCAAGCTCGTGCCATGAGGACATCCGTGGCCGCAAATTATTTTTGCCGAGTGGTAGCGCGGGTGGTGTCGCTTGCGGAGATATCATTAGCAAAAGATGAAGAAGGGCTCGGAATCACAGCGGCGTAAGCCTCAGCGGAAAGCGAAGAAAATATTAGTTCCGCGCTGGCGAATTCGGGAAAAACGCCGGAATCCTCGGCTAAAACCCTCATGTGCAAGAAACTCTGCGGATCAGTATTCATCCGCCGTTCACATGTATTTACCTGACTTGCTTGGAGATCTTGGAACTTTATAGCTTGTTTCCATCTCTCAAGTTTTCTGCAACAGAAAGTTCCTCACCCTCCAGCTTAAGTCCCGAGCAACAACAAGTTAAGTCCGTTCCATCCTCGAAAAGATCGATGGTATGTAAAACGGGCTCAGGCTTAAGCAGTACTCCAGAAAGCACCGAGCGAAGAAACGCTCAGGTGTCAACCTTAGGGTAATCACCCGAGATAGGAGAAGCTAACATGACAAGAAGCCGAGGCTATTCTACTTCGTACACCGTGTCCTACCTGGAGGCGAACAGCGCCGATGGCAGGGCCGGTCTTGTGGGACAGGTCAGCTATCCCGACGGCAAAGCGCGGCATCTCGCTTACGACGAGAACGATCTCGTTAGTCGCTTTGTCGATGTCGATGGTGCTGTTTGGACCCGTCAGCCGAACTCAAACAACTGGCAGAGCGACTCCGGCGCCACCTGGTTCGGCACTGTCGATGTCGTTCAACCTGGCACACCGGAAGCGGTCATCGGGACGATCATCAGGCGCGAGCAAGATGGCAGTTTCCTGAGCCGCGAGGAAGTCTACTTCCCGACCGGTATCGCCGTCACCTCCGGATTCAGCCGTGACAGAACCGAGGTGAAGCGCAAGGTCCTGCTGCTCAACGGCAAGCAACACACAGTGCAGCGCGAGGGCCGCCACTCCATCTGGTACGGAAGCGATGGTCGCCCTGTCAGCGATGTGCCGGACAACGTCTTCCAGTACGGCGAACCCTGGCGTCACGCCGGCGTTGCCAGCTTGCTCTCTGCCAGTTAATCACTTCGCGGAGGCAAGGCGGATGTCGGTATTGACTTTCAACCAGGCGGTGAAGACGAAATGAGCAAAGGCAAAGGACAACGACTCAACATCCCGCGCGCGCAGAAGAAGTTCACTGCTCGCGACAACAGACCGGTGCAATTCTTTCGTGGTGCCAGAGCACGCGAACGAGGACGTCACGGACCTCGCTTCGGTGTCAACTACAGCCCCGCGATTCCGGATCGGGCGCCGATTGATTCTCAACCCCAAGGAGAGAAACGGCGTGATCGGTCGCCAATGAGCGCGTCGGCTTCGGCTGGCTCACAGCTCTCTTGGATTTGACCCTCGACCTGCTCTATGCGACCCCTCTTACTCGACCCGCATCGGTTTCGCTCCGGCATAAATGCTCTGCGGTACCTTTGCGGGTTTGAGTGAGCGTGGTATCAGAAGCAATACCAGTCTAAACCGCTTCCGGTCTGTCTTGGTCCCCACCAAGCGACCGGAGGCGGATTTAGCTTTTCTTGATTCTTGGCTCGCCTTCAAATGTTCGGTATCGCGCCTCAACCAACCTCAACCAAGCTCAACCAACATCGGCCAATGCTTCGGCAAAGGACCCTCCCTGCGCACCAGCCCTGCCTTTCTTGCCAACTCTGCCCTTCTTACCAATCAATTTTTCAACTGCCGGACCCCATACTATACAACGTAAGAGCATTCGGCTCGAAACTCGAAAAATCGGTGGGGCTTGCGCTAGGCGGGTTAGTTAGCGCCGCTCGCTGGCGGTCCTTTTGTGTGGCGAGGATGTTTAGTAACTTTGCTGAGCACTGAGGCAGACAGCTTCACACTTTCTCTAGAAGTCCTGGCAACGGGATCTGACTGCTTAACGTTCTAGATCAGAGGGTGTATAAATCCCTGGTTGCAAAGACTTATCTGCATTGGATAGCTTCTTGCTGTATCCGCTCTCCCTCCCCAGCCCATTCGACTCGACCATTCCAGGACAATCGACCAGTGCATCGCAGAATCGACCGCCGCGCAGGTGATCGATGTTGTGCTGCTGTGTCAGGCGATCTGAGCAGTGGTTGCCCGGATTGGTTCAGGAGGAAGCGCGGAGAATCTGCGCGCGCAACAAGCCTGTTGCCGCGGCGAACAAAACCAAGCCTTACCAGATGAGGAGAACTGACATGAGCACTGAAGACAAGCGTTCACACCTGCGGGCTGTGGATGATTCGGAAGATGAGGCGGCGGCGACGGCTTTTGCCGACAGGCTCGAGGCCGCCTTTGAAGCGCAGTCGAAAGCCCCGAACGCTCCGAGCAACATCAACATTGACGTATCCGACTATCCTGCCGACAAGATCGTCGACATGGCTGTCTGGATCCTGCGTGCGCGGAAGCTTCACGCCGAGCCGGTCCCCTACAAATGCGCCGGCGGGCGTGCCGGTTCGGTCTGGGTGTCGCGTCGCTGACTCGGCGTTACCGTAGATGAGTGGAAGTCGGTCGCGAATGACCGTCTTCCGCCATCAATCACCAGCCGATAACTGATACTAAATGTGATATCACTTTGTTTTGGCTGCGTGGCTGCTTATACATATAGTAGAAAATAAAAGCGATAAAACGATAGAGGACCGTTTTCGCGAAAAACAGCCGGCGAAACCTCAGGTTCCTCAGGCGGAGCGACCACGACCCCGGGAACATCTCCTGGTCAGCGTGTGTTCCAAGTTGCACGCAGCCTGCACGCGTTGCTATGTAAATTAAGTTGGGCAGTTATGCCCAAATCCAAGCGCAAGGCGTTCAATGTCTGAAAAATCGATTGCCGGAGGAAATCATTTGCCGAGCGAGTATGACGGCTCACAAAGCACGTCTGCTAAACTGGCGCGTGAAGCCAATCTGCTCGTCCAGGGCATTGGCGGCGCATTCGTGCGCACTGCCTTGCACCCGCAAGAGAAAGCCCCGGAAGTAATGACCTCAGCCGGATTTGGCATCGGTCTCAAGCTCCTGAGCGAAGCCGGCGCGCCCGGCAAGTTGCTTGCCGGTGGGATAGCCTTGGGCACAGGCGTGAAAATGATCTACGACGAGGTAACCGGAAATCGCTGGAGCACGTTCGCCAGGGCCCTCGGTGATACCTGGAAAACGGACCGCAATGTCGCTGAAAACATTGATGCCACGAGCCAAAGCGTCGGACAACTTGCAGTCGACTTCACCATCGGTTCGCTTACTTATAAGGCAATGGGTTTGAACTCCTCGAATGAACGCCAAACGCCAAACAGATTGTCTGGCAGACCGGCACTCGCCCTGGCAGGTGAAACGGTTTCCACGAGACATCCTCGCCTGAGTCTGTTAGAAGGGATGCTGCCACGCCCATCCTCAGCAACGGCAAGCTGGAGAGACGGATCGACAGCCGCGCGGCTTCTGGAGCGCGGCTCCAGCACCGTTACCTTGGAAGCAGCGGAGGCTAAAATGGTATCGCCGGCGGTGACACGCCCAGAAGTCCTGCCTGGACTCAACTTCGTTTCCATCGATAAGGGACACCCGCTCAGCCTGGGGGCGGGGGGCAGCAAGTTTTATTATCTCGTTGGCGCAATCAGAGCTCTCGAGCGCCTGAAGATCCCGATTGGCACGGTCACCGGCACCAGTGCTGGTGGCGACGCAGCCGCTGCCGTCACAAATGGCATGACCAGCCGCGCGCTGCTTAGCCTGGCGCTAAACAAGCGCGCACGCATGTTCGATCCACAGACGTATATGCAATCGTTTAACCTGCCAACGCCCGATAACCCTGTGCCGCGGGCTATGTTCTCCTTGAAAAATCTATGGGAGCAGGACGTTCAGAAGCTTGGCTGGAAGCCAAACGAACGGTTGCAGCTCGTTTCATCTTACAAAGCGGCGAGCACCGATTCCTACCAACCATATCTGTTTAGGGGCACAAATTACAAACTGGGTCCGGCATTAGCCGCAACGGGCGGTTACGAGCCGGTCTTCTCGGGCGTTCGCCTGGCGGAAACGCAGCTCGATGCAAAGGGAGGTATGACAGGACTTCATGCTGAACTTCCAGGAGATACGATTCTGGAGGATGGCGGCAAATTCCATCTCAACCCAATATTTCCAACAGCAGCCGCCAAACCGGAGATAGTCATCCGTCTGAACAGAGTAAAAGAAATTCCCGACCGTTTGGAGTTTCCACACATTCTTTTCAATCCAATTGGAGAGAACGGCTTGCCAGCATTTATGGAGCGACAGATGTACTGGAATGAAATGCACCCGGGCAAACCGGTTCAAAACGCAGTTGATGCAAGCAAGAACGTGCTCATAGACATCGAGACCGACGTTCCGGCAATGAATTTCTTCGTTTCCAAACAAAAAGCGCTAAGCATGGTGCGATCGGGCTATCGCCAAGCTAGCAACCAACTTAAGGACGCCATTGCCTCAGGAAAGCTGGAATCACTTGGTCGCGACTTCAAACCTCGCCGCGCTGCCGGCCAATAAGTTCGCGCCTATCACAAACCAGCAGATTCTGTCATGCCTGGCAGCTCAGGTGACGGGAACGTGACTGCTTGCACCATCCACGAGATTTCGCATAATGCGGATTGCACCACTGATGTTTAACAGGTATGTGGCATTTCATTGCTGCTTGATGTTTAGATGAATTCATCTTCCCGTTCAGCCATCATGAAGAGCGAACCACCAACTAGCAAGGCTCATCCCTACATTCAGCCTCTAGCAACCACATTTGGTGGCGCAAAATCATGGTATTGATCGGCATGCAGAAGTGCGGTCTGGGAATGCGTTCACAAGAAACGCATTTGACCTGGAACGCCGGTGAAACATCGGAGAAGGTGTCATGGACATCAGGATCCTGGTTGGTTCAATCGCTGCAACGCGCGCTCTCTATAGCGGATGGCGCCAACAAGGCGAGGACTTCGCTCGTATCGGACTCGTTCCCCTGGCTGCCGCCTGGCAGATCAGTGGCGAGTTCTTGTTCGCTCCCATCATCGCCTGGCAGAACAACATGGCGCGATACATTCAGGACAGCGCCATGGCCTGAGGCGCCCAAAGCGGGGCAAATGAACCGCTTAGTATCAGCGATGAACAGCTAGTCGCCTAAACCGGGCGAAGAGGAAAGGTACTCCGCCGCCGCGCCGCAAGGCATGCGGATACAGTCCTTCCTCTTCGTCCCGGTCACATCTTCATGTGCGTTTAACGTCATTTATATTCGCGGGCTATCGAGGTTAGCGCTAAGCACACTAGTGTTTTATAGCCTTTAATCAAGCGCCACTATTGGTGGTAGTAGGTATGAGGAGCAGCACATTTCTCAAAGGATGCAGAAAAAAGGGAGGAGCAAGCCCCTCCCTCCAAGTGGCCAAAGCTTACGGATATATGTGCCCTCGGGCGTCACCGCCCGGAGATCAGTCTGACGTTGGGCAGTTGCTCGAAGAACCCCCACATGCTTGGTTGCCAGGCTATGTCGCTTTGCACGGCCGGCGTCATTCCGCTTGGATCGGCTACCAATCCCACTAGCGAATGGCAAGCATTCCGCACCACGTTGACCTTGACGCCTGCCCGTTTGCAAAGGCCCTGAACCATCGCCCACAAGCAAGCCGCTGTCTTAACGCCGCACAGGCGCAGCTTCTTGGTGCCCTTACTTGGAAACAGTTCTTCGGCGGCGTAGAGAACCTGACCGGCGCCGTCATCGCACAAGCCCTTGCACACCGTTCGGTGTTTCCCGTAGCCCTTCAACAGCCTGGAGAGGCACTTCAGCATCGGCGGATAGCCTTTGGCATCCATGGTGCTGAAGTACGGTATGGTGACCGAAATCACCGGGCAATTGCGACGAATCGCCTTTTTTATCTGCTGCTTCACCGCTTTGATGGTCGCCGGATTATTGGCTTCCGGCCAGCACTTTTGCATGTCTACAACAACTAGAATGTACATTCGCTTTGGATTTCTTTCTAAACACTGATTGGAAGCGCCAGAAGTGCTATTGCTCCTCGCGCTCGTCTGTTCTCGTTAAGCTGCATCGGTCAAGTAGCGTTCGGCACATTCCACCAGTCTGACTTGCGAAATGCGCTCAAACGACGCCCATTGCGAAACGCCCGGATCGTCACAAGCTTCCTTGACCACGTCGATTCTGGCGATGGGCACACGCTCTGCATAGTCTCGAACCGTATCGAGAACGCACAAAGCGGCATGAACACCGCAGACAATGATGTACTCGGTTGAGAAACCATTCTGCTTGCACTGGTTGGCAATCTCGTGCCAACCGCTCTGGTAGACTTTGAACCCGGTGCTATACACAATCCCATGTTCTAGCTCCCTGGCCACTGCTGCCACCAGATTTGATACCGGTTCGCTGCCCTCCCAGTCCTTTGAATCGACTGTTTTGATTACCACCACGTTCCACCCTCTGGCACGGGCAATCGTCAACAGTGACACCACTTGCGCCACTACCCGCGGATGCCTGGCCGCAACGTAGTGCTCTTGCATGTCGATCAGGACCAGGGTAGCGTGCTCTTTTCTGCTGATGACTTCATTCATAACCTCTCATGTAATTTCTTGCCCTAATCATTCTTCCTTGTTCTCCAGCTCAATCCGCGTGCATCAGCCCACAAGCACATTGTGCTCGACGAACGATGCTGCATCCTATTCTGACTTTCCGTTTCGTGAATTTTTTTCTGAGGCGAGAAGCTGAAAACTTGTTTCCAATCTAAGAAGTTGCAGCCATACAAACAAAGCCTCGCCATGCGTATTCTCACCACTGATGGTGCACAACTTGGCTGCACGAACCATGCGCATTCCCCCCGCTACGCTAATTCGCACTCACCTGCTACCAGCAATCATGGCAAGCATGATACCGGTAACGGCGTTGCGGCCCGATCATGTCGAGGAACCGCTCAGAGACAGCGTCTTGGATGGCGTGAGCCATCTCGACATTTGTACTAGCTGGTGTCGTATTCGCTTCGGCGCGTGAAAAGGCGAAAAACAGTGGGCGAAACAAAGCGAAAAATTGCCTGGTCAAATGCACCGCAGCGATGCCAGGGAACCACAGGCGGTGGCACTCTGGCATCGCTTGCCGGAGTTTAGCATTATGCCAAAATCTCCAGTACTCCGGTTTTCAGATATTGCTCTGCAACTTCGACCGGGAAATCGTAAACTTGCCCGACGAATTCACGAGCAACCAGAACCTTGAAGCAGATGATGTTGTCCGCCTCAACGACCGTAAGTTCTTCGCCACCGCGGAAATGCAGCAGTGGTTTCTCCACTCTTACATGGTCCTCGATATTGAAGTGTTCTTCTATGCAGTACAACATGGTGTCCTCCTTTCGCGGACGTTTACAGCAGACAGAGGTTACCGACTCTCAGTCCGCTCACAACCTTGCTCAATAAGCACCCGGTGGGGCACTCATTGAGAAATGTTCTTACCTGAACCCAATGGGTACATCCTCTGTAAGTCGCAGTAAAAAAGTTGCTTTATGGAATTCAAAGAGCCCGCCTTGCGCGGGCTCTTCGTCAGGCAATCATGACTGGCAACGGCCTTCTTCAGCCCATTGCACAACCCTACGCGGACGAAAGCGGCGTGCTCGCTGCTTTGTCCGGTCATCATCGTTTTTAGTCCGAAATCGGAATGAGCGACGGGACTTAAATCCCTCCCTCCGCTCACCCTTAGTTGGGTATTTGTCTTCAAACAATGTTTCATCAGGCTTAGTCATGGTGTCCTCTCTGTCCGTCGAACCGATCGGATCGACGGTTGATTGATTCTGCTTGATTCATCTGGCAATGCGAAATAGACAACCAGTGCACACTGTCACTGCAATTAGTGCGGTTAGTGGACAGCTAAAAGTACTCTGGTTGCGAATTTCGGTTTTGAGCCAGACCTTGTATGGTTAATGAACAAGCATGCCTCAACCTACATCAAGAGCGCAGCGCCTGCAAGAAATTTTTCTTTCCGGTCCAATAAGCTAAAACCCGCATGTGCTCTCAATCTCCCGGCGACGAACGCAAGATTGTTTTCATCATCACACCGAGTGCAGTGGTAATTTCCGCAAACACTTTGGTATGAACGGCCCAAGCGGTCCTGCGATAATTAAGCCTCGGGCGCGCAAAAGAACATGGAAATGTTATAAGCGCTTGAAAGATCGGCCCAGTTCGATGCGAGCCTGTGCTATCGTCTGTGGTGGCACGACGCGTGACAAAACACGTTCGTTTATTACTGCCGTGTAAACCTTTCTTTTCCATCAATAGCTTGACATAGATCACTCATGGCTGGCAGCGTGAGTTGGATCCCACTGAAACTTCAAAAGCAAAAGCCCGACAAAAAACAGCATAAACACCTAGAGCAACACCAAGCTTCAATCACCTTTCTCAAGGAAAACGAGCAAGGCTGATTTTACGTCCATGACACATTCCAACTAAACAGAGAAGCAAAGCCAGCGTTCGATCAACGCTGCAGCACAAGCTTAAATGAGGCAAACAATGTCAGATCATGAACAGGGGCTTGAGGCGCGCCTTTACGTTCGCCCGGACCCGAAAAAGCTGCGCGCCATCCGAAGGTGGTCGCGGCGCACCGCCTGCGTCTTCATTGTGTCGATGTTGTCAGCAGCTTTTGGCATGATGAGGTTCGGACACCTCAGTACACCCTTTGTGGTACTGGGCGCGGTGATCATCGTAGGCAGTGAGTTTTTGGGACAGCTGCGTGCCAGCGTCCAAATGTCCGATTGGGCGCGTCCCATCGATCCAAGCAAAGCGATAGAGCAGGAGTGCCAGGCAACCCTGTGCAAACTGGCTGCTCAATTGGGACTACGAGCTGCAAGGCTATTCACCATGACAGGCGGAATTGCAAGCGCCGCCTACTGTATGTTCCGCAGAGAGCGTATTGTCGTCAACCCGCTTGTGATGACAACCATGACAGAGGGCGAGCGCGCAGGCGTCCTCGCTCATGAGGTAGCGCACTTGATGTTGGCCCATCCAAGGCTGGTATTCATGCATGCCTTTGTTCGAGACTTGTGCCTGCTGGGCGCCCTGAGCGTATCACTGCGCTTTGATGAGGTCTGGTTGATGGCGCTAATCCTCTCTGGCGCCTGCCTCCTGATACTTTTCTTACAGCTCTATCATTTCCGACTTATGGAGCTGCAAGCCGATGCGGTAGTTGCTGTGATCGGGTTCGGGCGCGAAGTGGCTGCTGCGATGCTCAGCCTCGCCACACAGCACTTTAGGCAGAAAATCCAAAAGTCCGTTCCAGGCATACAAGAGCAGCGACTGGAGGATATTCTGGCTCGCCCCGAGACACAGGAACAACTGCTTGAGACAGAGTGGGTTTTGAGCGAGACTCTCGTCGGGCTAATTCTGCATGTTCACGACAAGCTCAGCTCGAGTCACCCGACGTTAAGACAGCGACTGGCAATCATCGAAGCCTACTCAGGTGATCGATGCTGCCATCACTAAGGGCGGAGATGCGGGGACAGCCTCTAATCAGGCGTTTCCGCTGCTCTGGCAGCCTCTTCCACAAAACGTCTGCGGTGCATTCGAAGCTTGATTCTGAGCGAATTTTGCACGTCAGCCGCTCTACTATGTTAATTAATAAGCTAGCTATAAATATTGATTGTTTTAGGCTAGGCTGAGCCGTGTCTTCTCCTCTTTTGAGTTGAGCGAAAGCGGCTGGACACATTCGTCCAGCCGCTTTCGAACAAGACTGCGGGCGTTCGCCAATCAGAATAATCGCACGCCCGCCTTCCGCTTGCTTCGCACCACCGTCGAAAGTGGTTACTCGGCAAACTTTCTCAGTTTCGCGCGCAGCTCATCGATCGTTGAGTTGCTTGACGATTGCTCGACGACCATGCCATCGCGCAGCAGGAACAGGGTTGGGCAGGTGGCAACGCAAAGCTCGCGGCAGAGCTGTTCTTGCACGTCCTTGTTCACCACCTCGAAGCGCAGTTCAGGAAACTCCTTCTCGAGTGCACGAACGTTGGCGAGCTCTTGCGAGCAACTGGCACATCCGCCGAAGACGAGGACCACGACCTTGCCCTGCAAAAGATCGGGTCTCGATGGCACGGACAGCATGGAGCCGGTCTGCATAGCCGATCCCATGGAATGCGTTGAATGAGCCGGCATGAACGTCTGCGGCCAGAGCACCATGAGGAGCATGACCAGTCCCATGGCAAGATGAGCTACGTCCTGCCCAAGTGTCCAGCCGTTTTTCCCTGCCAAATCCCGGTGCGTAGCCCAGACATAATAGCCCGAGAACCACACCCAGAATGCGGCGTTCAGAACGATGAGCCAGGGGGAGTCGAGCAGACCGGCGAACATGCACCACATACCCAGCTGCATGC
Source organism: Pseudomonadota bacterium (assembly GCA_021324135.1). Taxonomy (GTDB): domain Bacteria; phylum Cyanobacteriota; class Vampirovibrionia; order Obscuribacterales; family Obscuribacteraceae; genus JAJPJO01. The sequence continues at coordinate 15,636 of JAJPJO010000349.1, read as the reverse complement.
CGCAGTGCGACCAGTCGTACCACTGCTTGTTGTGCGGGAGATGGCGTCCCCAGGTGAGCGCGCGAATGGCATACCAAGCCGCACCGATCGCGAAGACGAACTGCCAGAGCGCCGCCGGCCCGAACACTGGTCTGGGGCACACCATCGCCGCCATGCCGAGCAGGCAGATCATGTGCCAGAGTTCGTTGTCCCACTCCCAGAAGCCGTTGATTTGCAAGAGCTTGGCGTTGTTGTACAGCCGCAAGCAATAATAGGCCACTCCCAAGATAAAACCACTCGTGAGCAGCCAGAAGAACCACTCCGCCAGGGCGGTGTGTTGGTCGTGCATGTGCATGGTTAGTCCTTTCTCAGTCACGCATCTTGTGACTGTTGTTCAGGTTAGAGGTGAGTTCGTGCGAGTAAGCGCCTTCTTCGAACCAGAAAAAGAGTTGAATAGAAACACCACAAACTAGGTGAGAAACGGTTTTAAACTCTCAGCCCAGCTGACTTCTGTGAAGAACAATAACTAGCACAGCCGCGTATCCATATCCCCAGGATAAGCACTCCGAACCGAACAACGGTGAATATTGCCCTTTTAGGTTCTGGATATAAGTTCTGATGAAAGTTTAATCGCGAAACTTGTTGGCAAAATGCAAACGATTACCATTTTCATGGTAGCCTTTTGCGGTTGCCAACTGTACAACTTTGCAAGTTGGATCGCGAGCAACAGTCCAACCACACAGCCGCCGGAGAAGAACAATGACGCAGGCGCTAGATACGACTTTTCCCAAAAGCGAGACCAGCAAAAAATCATTGCTCTTGACGCCAAGGCTGCACGCCAGCATCGATCATTTTCTGAAGACCCAATCCGCCACCGTCCACCAATTGATCAAGGCGCTGGGTAGCCCTCTGAACATATTGTTTCCCCAGCTGGTTCGCGATAATGTCGAGTCCTTCCAAACGGTGCTCAAGAAGCACGGGCTCCGCGGTCGAGTTTACTTCGCTCACAAAACGAACATGTCCGACAGCCTCACTCGCCAGCTTGCCTGTGAGCGCGCTTTCCTGGACGTGTCCAGCCTCAACGAGCTGCGTCATGGGCTGGCTTCAGGCTTCACCGGCGATCGCATTGAAGCCACCGGTCCGAAGACCAGTGAGTTTCTTGCCCTGGGTTTGCAGCACGGTATCACATTCAGTATCGACAGCCTGTGGGAATTGCGCCAGGTGATTTCGCTGCGCAAGCACCTGCAACTGGACAAGTCCACCAAAATCTTGATTAGACTGTCCGGTTTCCATGCCGATCACTCGCGTTTCCTCAACAAAGGAAGCAGATTCGGAATCACTCTGGGTGAATTGCAAGAGGCGCTCGATATTGTCGAGGAAGCTGAAGATGAGTTGCAATTCCTCGGTTACGCATTCCATCTCGACACGGTCAGCATCACAGAAAGAGCAGTGGCGATTGAAAACTGCATCCAGCTTTACGAGGAGGCACTCGCTCGTGGACTGGAGCCGCGCGTCCTCTGCATCGGCGGCGGCTTCAAAGTCAACTATCTGCAAAGCGAGACGGAGTGGAACGAGTATACAAGCGCCCTGAAAGAATCGGTGCTCGGTACCGGTCCATCGATGACCTGGCAGGGCAACTCATTCGGCATGTTTGCGGAGCACGGCAAACTGCGCGGCAATTTCAACAGCTACAACTATTATGATGAAACATGCGGCGCTGATTTTCTCGATGAGATTCTTTCGCATCAGTTCCCGAACCTGCAGGACAAGACAGCCGGAGCGCTTCTGCGCGATAACATGATCGAGTTATGGATCGAACCCGGTCGTTCGCTCGTGACCCAGACCGGCGTCACTGTTGCGTCGGTCAACAACCTGAGACCATCCAGCACTGGCGATATGCTGATCAATTTGAATATGAAACGCCAGGACGTCACGTTCCTTGATCAAGAGATCTTCATTGATCCAATCGTTTTATATCAAAACCAGGCACCACATGCAGAGCCAGGCGCGCACGGTGTATATTTCGCCGGCAACCTTTGCCTGGAAAGCGACATGGTCTATCGACACAAGACGTTTCTGCCCCGGCTTCCAGAGCCAGGGGACATCGTTGTTTTCGCCAACACTTCCGGATACTTCATGGACTTCAGCGCCTGCAATTCGATGATGGAGCCGATCGCCAGGAAGGTGGCCATCAAACAGCGCGGGCTGGATTTCGACTGGGTGCTCGACGAGCTTTACTCAGCCATTTAATTCAGCTCACTCTATCGTTTCTCACTCATCACGACAGATTTTCTCAGAAATCGTTTCTCGGCACCTCGTTTTATCTATCTACGTTGAACACTCGCCTCCTCGGCTTTTAGTTCGCTAGTTTCGTTCTTCCTTTGAACACCCAGGCATACAAGGAGACAGCCAAAATGCTAGTAAGACACGTCACCGAGCTAATCGGAGATACGCCCCTATTCGAAATCAGCCCTGAAATTCACGGGCTCAAGAACATCGACCTCTATGCAAAGTTGGAATTGCTCAACCCGTTCGGTTCCGTCAAAGACAAGAGCGGCTGGAACGTTCTCAAAGACGATATCGAGCAGATTGCGCGCGAAGGCAAGACCGTCATCGAATCCTCCAGCGGAAACATGGCGAAAGCAATGCAACTGATCTGCTCCATATATGGTGTCAATTTCAAGATCGTTACAAACCGCATAAAAGTTCGCGAAGTGAAACAGATTTTACAACTGCTGGGCGCTCAACTCGATGAGCTGCCGGGCTTATCGGAATGCCCAGATCCGACCGATCCCAACGATCCGATCACATTCATCGAGCAACAAATGAGCAAGGAACCGGGCAAGTATTTCCACACTTCGCAATACACAAACGAACGAAACATTCATGCCCACTACAACACCACCGGTCAGGAGATTTTCAACGACGTCGGCGCCATCGATTATTTCATCGGCGGACTGGGAACCACTGGCTCCACCCGCGGTGCCGGCACCTTTTTAAAGGAAAAGAACCCCGATATGAAGAACATTGGCGTGATTGCCGCCAAGGGACACCTGCTCCCCGGTATTCGCAATCAGGACGAGATGTATGAAGTCGGTCTGTTCCGCAAAGATTTTTATGACGAGATCGTCGTCGTCGATACGGACGAATCGCTTGATGCCATGTTGCTCATGATTCGCAAGTGCGGCATTCTCGCAGGACCCACAGGTGGCGGCAGTCTGGCGGCGGCGTTCAAGTACCTGCGCAACATCGATGCGCAGCTGACCGAAAGGAAGAAAGCGGCATTCATCGTCTGCGACCGCGTCGAGTGGTACCTCTCTTACTTGCAAAAGGCGCGTCCATCGCTCTTCGCGCTGGCGGAGAAAGAGGATTCAGTAAGAAAGGTTTCTCCGGAGAGACAAGAAAGCGCACCGCAAATCACCGTGGACGAGGCACATCGTTGGCTCGAATCGAATGAGCCTCTGGTCATCGTTGACATGAGAGGAGCGCTGGCGTTCAAAGCTTTGCACATGCCGGGCTCGATCAACATTCCCACCGATGCCCTCGATGAGATCGCCGACTCGGGCGTTCCTTTCTCGAATAATCAGCGTGTTCTGTTCGTCTGCCCGACTGGCGATCAATCGAAGCGACTGGCTGCATTCTTCACCGACAAAGGCGTGGTCTGTGCCAGTCTGATTGGTGGTTTCGTCGCCTGGCGCGATGCTGGAAAGCCGACTGAGAAAGTCACGAAGAAAAAGGCTCGCGAAGCGCGCGAGTTGACTGGCGTAGGAGCCTGATATGACGATGGTTGTTCCGGCAGCTCAAGAATGCCTGAGTTTTGATGCGTCACCCAGCGTTTCAGCCTGCCCAGTTCCACAGGCGCCGCTGGCAAACGCGCTCGACCCAAAAGCGATTCGGACTCTCTTCCCGATTTTTGCGGAGAAGCCCGATGTCGTATTCTTCGACAATGCATCGACAACGCAGAAACCGGCGTCGGTGATTCGCACAATCGAAGAATACTACACAAAAGCTTGCTCGAACACCGGGCGCGCCTCCTACCGGATGTCGTCTCAAACTGCCGGCGCCATCGAGGCCAGCCGCCAGGCAGTCGCCTCATTGTTGAGCGCTCGTGCTCAAGACATTGTCTTCACCGGCGGTGCCACGGACAGCCTCAACACAGTAGCCCTTTCCTGGGGTCTAGCTAATCTGAATGATGGCGACGAGATCATGCTTTGCATGCAGGATCACAAATCGGCGGTCCTGCCCTGGATCAATCTCAAGGGCATTCTGAGCTCCTTTGGGCGCCAGATCAAAATTGTGCCCTTTGAGATTCACGACGTCGGCGACTACGATTTGAAGACGATTCGCAACGGCGTCAGCGAGCGCACCAGGCTGATCTCCATGTCTCACATCCATCATGTTTACGGCATGGACATGGAGGTGCCCGACATTCGCGAGATTGTCGGAGATAACGTGCTGATCTCCCTTGACGCCAGCCAGAGCGCTGGACATATAGCCATTGATTTGTCGCAATTGCCGGTCGATTTCGTCTCCTTGTCCGGACACAAGATGTTTGCCGGAACTGGCGTGGGAGTGCTGTGGGTGCATCCGGCGCGCCAGGCTGAACTGATCGCCACCAGGGTCGGGGGTACGGGTGCCTTTGTATCAGAACCGCCGACCACTTCCGTTTCCTTGCAGACACTGTTGGAAGCAGGCACTCCCAACATCGCTTCGATCTTATCGATGAAGCCGGCAGTTGAGTTCATCGAGGCAGTCGGTATTGAAACGATAGCGAACAGGCTATCCTCGCTGACCCTGTATCTGTACGAAGCATTGAAGAACCTGCCTGGCATCGACTTTGGACCAGGTCCCGGGCGATGCGGATGCCAGGGCGGCTACGGCATCATCTCGTTCGGCATCGAAGGCATCTCCGTGTCGGACCTTGGTTTCATGCTGGACAGCGAAGACATTTTAGTGCGCACCGGTGATCACTGCATCGGCAAAGCGGGCGAACAAGACCAGTACGTTCGAGTCAGCATGCAAGTTTACAACAGCGAAGAAGAGATTGATCGACTTGTAGAGACGCTGGAGGACAGCTTCTAGATGAAGGTTGGCATCGTCGGTGGTGGTCATAACGGACTGGTTTTGGCAGGTTATCTTGCCAAAGACCACTTCGACGTGACGGTTTTCGAAGCGCGCCATCGGGTCGGCGGACTTTGTGTTAACGAAGAGATTTTTCCAGGCCACATCATATCAACGGTTGCTACTTATTTCGGAATGCTGCGCCGGCAGATAATAGAGGACCTCGAGCTGGAGGACTTCGGGCTGGAGGCGTACCTGACTGATCCGATCGCCGTCTTGCTGCTGCCTGATGGTGGATTCACCTTCGCTCCCCGCGATTCGTCCAGGACGAAAATTTCGGTCCCCGATCTGACTGCCGCTGATTTAGAGGGATGGAAGCGCTTCTGGTCCGATATGGCAAAAGCCGCGCAACTAATGAGCCCGCTCTACCATCAACCGGATTCGACGCAGCAAGAGCTGATCGACATTCTTCGTGCCGATGGTCTTCATAATTTTGCCGACTATGTTTTCGACGGCAGCCTGCTCGAGCTCACCGATCTTTATTTCAAGAACAGATATTTGAAGGCGGCTGCAGCTGCCTGCGCACCGGGTTTTGCTTGCGACAAAGGCACCGTATATAGTTGCATGCATTACGGTCAAGCACAGGCTTGCGGCGTCCAGGGCGGATGGGGACTGGTTAAGGGTGGAATGGGAGCCGTTTCCGAATCGCTCGAGCGCTCCGCCCTCGCCAGAGGTGTGAAGATAAGAACTAATGCCAGAGTGGCTGCCATTCGCGTGGAAAACCAGGGCACAGCCAACAAGCAGGCTACCGGCATCGAACTCGAAGATGGAAGCTTCGAGCCGTTTGATATCGTCGTTTCAAACGCAGACCCTGTGACCACCTTCACGAGATTGCTGGACGAGCGCGCCTTGCCGAAGAATTGGGGCTCGTCTTTCAAGAATATCCCATCGACGGCATCGGCTGGCAAAGCCCACATATTGTTGAAGCGTCTGCCAAAATTCACGCAGCTGGAAGCGCTCGGCCACAATTATGCCGGCATCATCATCATCACCCCATCAATAGATGACATCATAGCCGACGCCAAGCGCGTCGAAAGATTAGAGATGCCCAGAAGTCTCATGATGACCATGGCTATTCCCACCGTGACCGACACGACGGTGGCGCCGCCCGGAGAGCACCATTTGAACATCGACATCCACTGCCTGCCCATAACCGATCAGGGCTCTGCCTGGACGGAGCAGTCGAAATCAAAGATTCGCCAGGCGGTCATGGCCAGCCTCAAGGTCCACGCCCCCGACATCGAAGATGCCGTGGAGGACGTGTACATAGTCTCTCCGACTGACATTCAAGAGCGATTTGGCGTTGCCACTTCGCTGTGCTGGCATTTGCCGATGACCTCTGATTTTGTGTTTGAAAAACGAGTTCTGCCAGGCTGTAGAGGCTATGGAACTCCGATTGAGAACCTGTTTATATGCGGCTCTGGTGCCTTCGCCGGCGGTGCGGTCAGCGGCGTTGCAGGATACAACTGCGCTAAGGCGGCAAAGGAATTCGCCAGGCGCGCCTCGCTGGAAGCACTACAAAGGTGAGGCCCTACAAGGATGACCGGCAAGAGCAGTACAGGGGCCGGCAAGTCAAAGCGATGAAGGGAGTGATAAAGAGGGTTGAAGGATGAGCAATGCAACGATAGAAAAGAACACGAGAGGCCAGTCGAGGCACGGGCTGAAGCGCGCCGATGTGACTTCGCGTCTTGTCGTCAGTGAAGTCACGGACGTATCGAGGCAAAAGGCGGAAGCCATCGCTAAAATGTTTGAGGCCGCACTCGGCAAGAACGGAATCGATGCGCCCGGCCACGAGCCTTATCCCGATCCCTCGCTATTTTCAGCCGATGGCGTGATGGAAACAGTGGCCAGTCCATATAGAAGATTATTCATCGCCGAGCTTGATGGTATCGTATGCGGTGGCATCATCGCAGATTCGCTTCACGAGCTCGCTTGCGAAAATAATTGCATGGCGGTAGATAAGACTTATCGGGGGCTGGGCATCGGCAGCTTGCTGGTCGAAGGGGCACGCCGGATTGTCGACGACTGCTTTTTCATATCGAACGTCACCGAACTCGTGACTCACAACCTGGCCTCGCAAACGGCGCACATCAAGGGCGGCTACGACCGCTTCCTCGGATTCGGCTACAGCCATTATCCGCATGTCTTCTTCCCCGACCGCCCGGAATCCGTGCTATGGGCAGGCCAACTGCATGGCCGGCTGGCAGGGCTGCTCAAGCAGCATGCGCATAAGCAGTCTAAACAAAACATTTCCCAGGAGCTGCCTGACGAGTCGAGCAACTCTGAGCGCGCGCTTGCTGCGGAGCTGGTGCAAACAAGGTCCATTTATGTTCCCAGGGATTATCTGGAACTCGCCCGGGAGATCCTGGCGCAATACGCCGACCAACTGACTTATGAAGTTTTCGACGGAACGGGAGCAAAGGATGTGCTCTCCTCGGCCGCTTACGGACCTGTGCGCCCGGCCCATTTCGAAGTAGACTTCAAGCCAGATTATGCACACACTTACATCGATTTCGGCTATGGTTTCGACATAGATAAGAACGAGCAAGCGGTCAAGAAAGAAATCGACAAGGTAAAGAATTCGCCAGGGAAGCGCTTTATCAGAGCGACGCTCAAAGCAAACCACGCTTCCTGTGTTCCGCTCGCTGAGTTTCTGCGCCGCGAGGGATTTGTTTTCCACAGTATTCTGCCGCTCTATCAATACGAAAAAGCAGAAGGCAGTGGAACGGACGGGGCGGATGCAAAGGCGAAGACGACGGCGAACCGGTCAGATCTCGAGCATCGCTTCTTTGACCTGCTCGGTCTACAATGGATTGCACCAGATGTAGTGGCAGCCAATCCTCTGCCGGGAGAAACGAGGAGCGTAATCAAAATCTACGGCTATCCTCTGAATCTGCCCGGAAAGATCATTGCTCTGATTCGCAAGGAGCTATGCCGATGAGCACCTCACTGGCAGGAGAATTGAGCTTCCAGCCTTTAGCGCGTGGCGTTGCCCATGGATTTCGCCACCCGGACAAATCCGCCTACAGCTCTCAGAAGTCATTGCCTCTTGTAAGTCTGGATGCCGACGATCTCGCCAGCCTGGATAATCATAGCGGCCTCGATTGCATTATCGGGGCTGCCGATGTGCCGCGACATCTGGTGCGCATCTGGAATCAGTTCTACTCTCGGCGCGTTCAGGCAGCGCTCAAGTTCAGGGATACATGGCCTCGCTTGCTCTCCTTGTTTCCAGGCAATACCGTTTTGGCCCCGGGTTCGACCGGATCGTTTCGCTATCGGGGCTCGCTCGCCTTCGAGCAATTCCTCGCCCTTTTTCTGTATCAAGAAGGCTCACCTCATGTGCGTTTTCACGATGTCACGCTACGCAAACAGGGGCTCGATGAAGCGCCGTTTTGGCCGTGGGCTGACATAGCGCAGCCGTCTTTGCAGTTCGTGACGGCGGAATACTCGGGCATACCGAACGCGAATCAGCCAAATTTCTCTGCCGCTCAGTTTCTCGAGAGCCTGAAAGATCAAGCCCGTCTGGCATTAAACGGTTCGGAATCTCCCGAACTCGCATGCCTCAAGGTTATCCACGCAGCCTGGACCGACAGTACTCCGCCGGTGTACTCCAAGTTCGCCGTCGCAGTCGCAAGCCGGGTCATCGAGGAAACGCGCCGGCAGCTGACTGATGAAAACCTGCTGCCATTCCTCTTCGAGTTAGAGACGTTTGCCAGTTATGAAACGTTCGTCAGTCGCATCGCACCGGTCGCGTCCGGCTATTATTCAAATACTTGGCTCGATGTCGGATTCATGCCCCTGAGCCAGATACGGGCAACTGAACTATGCGTGCCTGAACGCCTGATCGAAGAAATCTTCAACATTCCAGCGCGTGGATTTGCACCAGTGGTGGTGAACGAATTCGACAGCGTTGCTGATGGAAACCACAGAGTGACGGCGTCCTGGATATGGAATATCCTGAAGCATTGCATGCACACCGAATGGTCTTTATCCAACGAGGTATTCTTGAGCCAGGTCAGAGATTATGTGAACGCGCACAGCGAAGCACTTGGACCTGTTTCACTCTATGAGAGCCTGAGGCAGCTAGCATCATTTCTTGCCGATAGCGAGAAGTGCATGCGTTTGAACCATGTCCTTAAGCCGGCCATGCGCAGTGCTGCCATGATCCGCAAACTGCCTGTAGTCATGCTGCCGGAATATTCGATGGGCACTGTGGAGAAGGAGTCCCACGATCGGCAAGGTCTTCTGCAGCGCGTGCCGCCATCCTTGTATGAAGAGTTGGCGCAGACAAGTGATACGGTGTTGCCGCCGCGAGCCTCATATCACTTCACCGATGCCGTGCCCATGCCCTGGTTTGATCTCGTGAAGCATCAGGGGTTCAATCACGCAGACGGGAAATCGGAAATGGCTCATTTGCATCATCACTCGACGCCCGCCCGCTGCACCGCCGGGATTGGCTAGTCAACACGGTTGAGCAGGTTTGTTAGTGGATAAATTCTTCACATTCTTTGTCATAGCATGGATCGCTCAGGGAATCGGGCAACATTTTTCCCTGATGAATCAACCGCTGGAATACTTCCTTCTCAGGGCTCAGCATTGTAACGCCGCTCAGGTAGCCGGTTTTCAGTCGCTGCTCATGATACCCTGGACGATTAAGGTCGTGTTTGGTGTCGCCAGTGATGCCTTTCCACTCTTTGGAAAGCGCTGGCAATGGTATGTTTCCCTTACGTTTCTCATCGCTTCCATCGGCGTTCTCCTGGTCGCATGGCAAGGTGCGTCCTGGCTTCTTCCAGGAATGATCTTGAACTCGATCGGCATGGCTGCGTGCACAACCCTTCTCTACGGTCTGGTTGTTTTCAAATGCAGCCTGACAAACAGGCACAAAAAAATGTTCGCATTGCAAGCTTGCATCTATTACCTGTCCAGCACATTAGCCGTTTTTTTGGCAGGGTTCCTGTGCTCCTCTCAAGCGCCGGCTCAGGCTTTGCAGAGCGCCTCTCTCCTTTGTGCCACCGCATTGCTGGGCGCCTCACTGGCAAGTATGTTGTTGATTGAGGAGCCGAGGCAAACGAAGCCGCTCGATGGAAGGATTTTGCGGCGAGCTATTTTTCGATCGCTTACATCGAAAGAGCTCGTAGCTGTGGCGATTTTCATTGCTTTGTGGAGCTTCAGTCCAAGCTTCGGAACACCGCTTTATTTTCATTTGACGAATAAACTGCAGTTCTCGCAACTGCTCATCGGTCAGCTTGGTGCGCTAAACGCTTGTGGCATGCTTGCTGGAGCGCTGTTGATTCATCAATGGCTCAGCCGCTTCTCCTCAAAGAATCAAGCTCAGACAATTGTATTCCTGGGAACGGCAAGCACCCTTTTATATCTGCTCCTCGGGAGTCCTCTGTCAGCTGCGCTTCTCGAGTTTTTCCGCGGTATGATCAACATGATCGCCACACTGGTGCTGATCGGTCTGGCAACAGATGTGACACCAAAAGGCGCAGAGTCGATCATCATGGGTCTCCTCATGGCGCTTTATAATCTGATGTCTTTGGCATCTGTAAGTATTGGCGGTTACCTGTATGCCAATGTTCTTCAGGAGCACTTCTCGTGGCTGATTCTGATGTCGGCAGCCTTTACGGCATTCTGCGGCATCTGCTTGAAGTGGCTGCCTGAGCGGCGCATGGAGGACCACGTTCAACCAATTCCATCGGACGATGGAAACTTCACCAAAGTTTCTGAATGTTCAACACGTGAAGAAACAGCGTCCTCAAGACGCTGAACATGCGCATGGATAGCTATGATCGAACCACAAGAGGAGCGACAATGACCACCGAAGCCCAAGCAAAACAGGAAAAGCCCGTCCTCAACTATCCCAGCTATGAGCTTCTGGAGGCGATTAAGCCGCGGCCGAGCGTCAAGCAGATTAAGGACATGCTGGCCAACTACTATAACGTCGTCTCCAAAGGTTTTGATGAATTCAATACCAACGACATGCGAAGCAAGTATTTGCGTATGTCGGAAAGTCTGGTCGCCGGTGCATTGCGCGAGCGCGGCAATATCAAAAAACTACTCTCCATCGGCGCCGGCACCGGCGCTCGTGAAATCGCGATCAGAAACGAGAGCAAACTGGACTTCGCCATTACATGTGTGGATATCAGTCCAGATATGTGTGAGAGCGCTCGAAAAAACGGTTTGGAAGCCGTTTGCGGTTCGTTCCAGGATGTCGATCTACCGGACAATACTTTTGATGCCGGCATGTGCTTGAACGCAATCGAAGGTTTGGTCGGCTACGAAGATCGACTTGCCTTCTTTGTAAAGCTTCACCAGGTGCTGAAACGCGGTGCGACATTCGTTGTGGATGTGCCTGATTTGAACGATCGATCTGGTTGGGGTGAGGCGGTTAAGGAGCAGTTCCGCAGTGAAAATCTGGCGGAGCAGGGATACGAGCTTGGCGACTTCTTCTATCGTCGCGTCGATCATGATGTCATATCTTTTGCTCACTATCACAGTTATGACGAGCTGAGCGAAATTTTCAAACGAAGCGGATTTTCGATCGGTCGCTTGATCTACATCAATGAACAACGTGGCGAAATCACCGAACCTGGTGATGGAACAATGTTCTTTTTCCTGGTTGCAGAATGATTTCAATAATCACGAAGAACGCACAAAGTTTCTAAACAAAATACAGAATGCCGCAAGTCGGCATGAATAGCTGCTCGCCTATCTTGTATTCATTGAGTGCTTCCCTCAGAATCTCGATATCACTTTCAGTCGGATCGTGATCGTGCCAGTGCAGAAGCGCCCAGCGCCAGGCTTTCAGCGCTTCATCAAAATCGGCAAAGCGAAATCCGAAACGCAAATCATCATTTTCCCAACCTACAGTTTTCGTTGCCTTGATCGCGCCGAAGACTTTCTTCAGCGGCTTCTCATAAGCATCTACTGGATTTACCTGTGGTCCGGGATAGAGATTCAACTTCTCGGCGACAATTTCGTATGGACCACCTGGCGTCAATCCGAAGACGATCACTCTTCCTTGTGGCTTCAGGACCCGCCTGGCTTCTGAAAAAGCCTGCTCGGGATCGGGAAACTGATGCAGACACCATGGAAAGATCACAAGATCGAAACTTCCATAGGCAAAATGCAAATCAGTGCCGCTCATGTTGTGTACAGAGGCATTGGCTGGAAGCGCTGTCTGAGCGGATTGTAGGGAATCCGTCAATCTGCTGTTCGTATCGATGCCGACGATTTCGCGGCAGTGCGAGGCCAGTTTTGTCAGCACTCGTCCGTCGCCGCAACCAACCTCGAGAACCTTTTTATCGACAAGCGGTTCGCCCCAGAAATCTTGAATAACGCCGATTTCAAAATCGGCGGGGTGATGACGGTCCGACCAATACCTCCAGCCACTTACGTATTCGTTTGTCAGTTTCGTTTGGTTCATCCTTGATGTACCGCAATGTTCATAAAGCGGAAAAAGGCGGAAAGGCCGCGAAAAAAATCAGCTTAGCGCAACATATGCTAGGCGAAAATGATAACCACTTTCATTATCATTAGTCAATGAACCTCCGAAACCTCCCGGTAAATGCCCCAAAAATTGCCCCGTAAGTGTCCGACGGCTCTACCATGTCCTTAAGATGGGATACTTATTACCGTTTGTTGCCAAGATTCTTGAATGTAGTGAGAAGCAGTTAGTAAGTTCGTACCAGTAATCTCTCGATTCACATGGCAGGAAATCTCAGCCGAAATCAATAATCACACTCGCTCGCGCCTGGAAGCTGATTCGGTCCTACCGGCGAGGGGGATTCGTCATGGCTTCGTGCTTGCAAATGTGATTGATGCTCGGCCCGCCAACCTGCCACTGGATTGATTGGGCGCCATTTCGTCGGACCGAATTCGTTGCTCGAATTTGCTGTCCTTCGAGTGTGGCGCTTGTTTCACCTCCAAAAACTTCCGGCAACTGGTATCGCTGCGCGATGCCAGCAAACAATGAGAGGACTGGTTATGAAATCACAGTGGCTCAAAAACTCCTGGTATCCAATTGCGCACGTGTCTGAGTTGACTACGGAAACTCAGCCGCTGCGCAAGGTCGTGCTCGGGCAACACCTGGCACTCTTTCTTTCCAGCGAGGGCAACTATGTTGCGCTCAACGACGTCTGCCCCCACATGGGCGCTGCCCTTAGCCTCGGCTGCGTCAAGGACGGCAGCCTCGTCTGCAGGTACCACCAGTGCGCCTTCGGTCCCGGCGGCAAGTGCACGACGATGCCTGCCATCCTTGCGCCCAAGTCGGTTCCGTCGCTGCTCATGGTCGATTCGTACCCGGTCGTGCTGAAGTACGACCTGCTCTGGGTGTTCCTCGGCGACCTGGCGGAGAACGAACGCCCGCCGCTCGTTACCATCCCCGAGTTCGACGACCCGGCGTTCCACAAGAGTTACTATCACTTGAAATGGACCGGCTCGGTACGTGCCATGCTCGAGAACCTCCTCGACTTCACGCACTTCTCGTACCTGCACCCCGAGACGTTCGGCAATGGCGATTTCCCGTTCGTCGGCGAGTACGAGGTGAACAAGGGCGAGCACGACATCACCTGCTCGGTGAAGGTCAAGCTCAACACGAAGAACTGGTTCTTCCCGCTCAGCGTTCTCGAGACGGACGCCAACCCCGATGTGACGGTGGACTGTCACTACCACGCTCCCACCGTGGTGGTGAACAGCTTCTCGGTCGGCGGGTTCAAAGACGTGACGCTGTTCACTTTCACGCCTCTCGACTGGGAGAGCAGGGAGGTGCTCGTCGTCATGTACAACTGCAAGAACTACGAGCGCTCCGAAGAGCAGAACAGCAGCCTTGCAGGCGCCCGCGAGCAGATTCTCCGGGAGGACAGCGAGGTCATCGCCACCTGCGTTCCGGAAGTCCTGCCTCGCCCGGTTCCGATCAAGGTCGATCGCTACCTGGCTGCCTGCCGCCACATGTACGACAGTCTGCTGGCAGCGGGCAACCGCATCGAAAGGCATGTCTACCAAACGGAAAACCGCGGACTGCTCACCATCATTCCTTCGCCCGTGCGCAAGGAGAATGACGCCTTCGGCAGGGGCTGGCAGCGCCGCGAGGACGAGGAAGCGAACGAGCAGGAGCCCGACGGCGGAGCCTGATCCGGCTTCCTGAGGCGTGAAGTGGACTCTGTGGACAAGCGAAAGATCGTCGAGCAAGGTGTTGAGCCTTGCTTGGCTTTCTTTCGTTTGCCACTAAATATGGTGCTTATTAAATAAGATAGTAAATATTTGTCACGTATGCTTGGCACGTGACATCCTCGATCTACACCCCGTGCAGAAAGAATATCTACTTACTTGTTCTCGGGTTGCTTGACGCCCGGTTTGACTGGTAATGGCTTCCAGGCTACCTCGCACACGCCGTTTCCGCAATGTGCACGCTCTGCCTCTTTACTCCCGCCGGTTTGCGGTTTTTGATTTGTGGGGCTCGTAGCTTGTGCCTGTTTGGTGTTGGTTTCTATGAGGGTTTCCGTGTTCATCCTGAGGACTCCTAACCTAGCCTCGAACCGAGGATATGAGCGAGCGAGGTCGATGTGATCTCACGAAGCGATTCTGCCTTTTTTCGCTGGTATTTTTATTCCCAATTCCACACAAGGTATGCATAGACAAAAAGATTTCTGATGCCACCCTTCCGGGAAATATTAACAGCGATATTCCAGGATGCAATAGTATATCGGGGCGTTATCGGACCCAGGTGTCGTTGCAAAGCGGCAGCCAGCCCTGGCTGGGACCGGATTCGACAGCCATCGATCCGAATCGCCACATTTAGACAAAAATTCGTTTTTTCGCTGTCTTGCCAAGCCCGGCAATTGTTTAATAGAGAATGGAACCGGCCGATTGATTGGTAAAATCCAAGGTAGCAAGAGGCTTAGACCGCGTTGTTGAAGTGCTGCCCTTTGTGCGCAAATAGTGTCCGCCTGCTCGCCATCGGCGGGCGGGACCGCATTGCCTGCACGAGTTGTGAGTTCGTCCACTGGGACAATCCCAAGCCTGTAACCGCCACGCTCATTCCGATGGATGGCGGTCTCGTCCTGGTGCGGCGCAATGTCGAGCCGTTCGTCGACGATTGGTGCCTGCCCGGCGGCTTCATCGAAGCGCGCGAGTGCCCGGAGGAAGCTGCCATGCGGGAAGTTCTGGAGGAGACGGGTCTGGAGGTGCAAGTGAAAAGCATCCTTGGAGCTCACTCACCCGGTCGTGGTATCAACGTGATCATCTTGTTTTACCTGGCCGAGTTCGTCGGTGGAACGATGAAACCAGGCGATGACGCCAGCGAAGTCAGAGTCTTCAAAGAACGAGATTTGCCCAAGAATGTTTGTTTCGATCTGCATCGCAAAATGATCCGAAAATATTTCGAGGGCAACGGCCGGGCGCCGTAGATCTTCAGTCGAAAACTTTTGTCATGCCCCTTGATGGCATTAAGGGTGGTATCGCTTGTCGGCAATTACTTGCGATACTTCCTTTTCCATTTTTTCGACTTCGGCTTGGCGGGCGCTTCTCCGATCT
>JAJPJO010000388.1 GCA_021324135.1 Pseudomonadota bacterium | reverse complement strand
CGCCGGTCTTCGACAACTCGGCAAACTACAAAATTTGGAACACCTGGAGCTGATCGTGATGCCGTTGCCTGACGGGGCGCTGCAAACCATGTCCACTTTTCATAAACTCCAGGCCGTGAGCCTCTACCAGTCTCATCCATTAACCACGACGGGACTCTCGGCCTTGCGGGAAGGTTTGCCCGATCTCTGGTTTCTCGACATATCAGGTACCGGCTTGGACGGACAAGTCGTGCCGGTCGCTGCTCGCATGAGCTCCCTGAAGGAGCTCAGAATGGCGGATCTCGATCTATCAGGGGCGCCGCTTTATTTGCTCAGTAATCTGAAGCTGATTCGCCTGGATCTGTCGGGAACGAAGATTGACGACCATGATCTCGCACAGCTATCCAGCTGCCGCGAACTGCAAACGCTCAGTCTGGCAGGCTGCGACAAGCTAACCCCTGGTGGACTGAAACGTTTGCAAAAATTTCTGCCGAACACCGCCATATCGACGGACGTTCCCCTTGGTGTGCCTTCCTTCTACTCACAGTAAGCAAGGCTCTTATTTCAGCTCGGGATGTTTCAAGCAAAGCCTCGGGAAGTTATTGCCCGGATCTAATTGCAAAGCATGCTCGTAATATCGGGCCGCTCCTTGAGGATCATCAGACCAGGCGCAACGCCCCGCTCGCTTGAAGTCCTCGGCAACTTGAAGCTGAACTTTCAATCTGGACTCATCTATCGGTCCCTGACAAATCGTGTGAACGTCCGATTGGAAGTCATGCAGCTCAGTTGGCAAAGCCGATTTGCCGGGGTAAGGGAGAAAGAACTCGAGGGTAGGCCGGTCATCGGTCACTGATCGAACGCCGCTCAAAACGCGCTTGAGATCGGATTCACCGCTGAAAAACATCGCGGCTATCTGATACGGGTCGGACATACCCACCTCAGCCAGATTTTGCTTGAGTTTATCCGAGGCATTCATGCGCGCCGTCAATTCATCAAAGTTAAGACTGACCGGCTCGTTTGAGGCGATAATCAAAACCTCTGATGATATGGGCAACCAGAGCGTCACGTGTGGAAAGACATCAGCTGTTTTTACGAGCTGTTTCCACAGGCTGTAGCTTTCCAGGTGCAATGGCGCCCACTGGCACATTACTCCTCCCGGGTTCAAATGTTGCCGGCACAGCTCATAAAATTCTTTGCTGTAGAGGTTCACCACTCCGGCGTCTGTGGGCGGCGGAGGCTCGAATGAAATGACATCGTATTTGTTTTTCGTTCGCAATAGAAAGTTGCGGCCGTCTTCGACGTGAGATTGCACCTTGGGATCTTTTAAGACACCATGGTTGGTGCGCTCGAAAATGGGCGCGCACGATAAAACGGCTGGTGATATATCGCAAATGTCGACATGATCGATTTCCGGATGGCAGGCCGCCGCACCGGCGGTGGTGCCAATGCCGAAGCAGACGATCAGCACCTTCTTCGGCTGCTTGCTCAAAAAAATGGGCAGATGGGCGAGAGAGCGCATATATCGCAATCCCTGGGGGACATCGGCTGAATACATCGTTCCGTTGACCAGCAACCGCCGCCCTCTCTCGTAGTCGGCGCACAAGACCATGCCGATGGCATCTTCCTTAGCGGCCAATACTTTGCCGCCGGTCAGTTGGCAGAAAACGCTTTCAAGATAGTGGGGAGGCACAAGCAGAGCCATGGCCAAAAAAGGCGCCGCTATAGCAATCATGCGGGATTTCTTGAGCTTGATTGAGCTGGCGCGCAGAAGCATGAAGGCAGTGATCAAGTTGATGATGATCAGCAGCTCCATCGTGTATTGCGATCCGATCAGAGGAATGAAAACCAGTCCGCTGACGAGAGAGCCGAGGATACAGCCAAGGGTGTTGGCGGCATAGGTGCTGCCTACAGCGCGGGCCACGGACTTACCAGTGGCCGCCGCCAGCCCGCCTATAGCGGGGAAGCCAAGCCCGATAAATGTGGATGGCAAAATCAGCAGGCAGAAACTGATTCCATACCACAGCCAGAGCGAGCCTTCAGAAGTTAGAGGTTTGCCGCCGTTTATCACATTAGCAAGGGCGTTAAGGACCGTGAGAGTCGGCAGCGCCAGCAAACCGCAAAGCGAGCAGGCGGCGGCGCCCAACTGGCTCTTGCACAGCAACTTGATCTGGCCGTCCATGTCAGAGCAGAAACCGGGATTCAATCGCAGGTGTCGGTTGTAAAAGAAGCTGCCTAACACAAGCCCGATCAGGAATGTGCTGAGCATGGTCGTAAAAGCGTATGTGCTCGAGCCTGTATAGATGCGGATCAAGCGAATCCAGACGATTTCATAGCTCAAAGCCGTAAAGCCTAAAAATCCAGCGACCATGCAGAGCACTTTCGCGGAAACTTGAAGGCGCCCCACTTGAAATGACGACTGCTCGACAGGCTTCAGCGATTCCAAGCCTGAGAGAGTGGTCGAGTCTGCATGCCGTTTCCTCTCGATAAAATGCAGCGCGAATGTGGAGATCGCGATCAGGCAGT
>JAJPJO010000321.1 GCA_021324135.1 Pseudomonadota bacterium | reverse complement strand
GACTTCGAGATTGTCGTGTGCAACGACGGCAGCCGTGACGGCACCCTCGATCTCATCCGCTCGAAAGCCAAAGCTGATGCGAGAGTACGCGTAATCAACCACGAAGTGAACAAAGGCTTCGGTGCCACCATTCGCGAGCTCTATCTCGCCGGGCACAAGGATTACATTTTTTCTTTGCCCGGTGACTATCAATACGCGCCGAAGGAATTGCTTGCCATGGCGCAGGGGCTGAAAACGCACGATTTTGTCATCGGCTGGCGAGTGAACCGCAATGATCCGCCGCGCCGCAAGCTGCAATCCATGGTTTATAACTTCATGCTCCGCACGCTTTATGGTCACCGCCACAAAGACGTCAACTCAATCAAATTATTCAAACGAGCCATCCTCGACAAAATTACTTTGCGGTCCGCAACACCTTTCGTCGATGCCGAGCTTTGCATACGCGCTGAGAAAGCCGGCTTCAAAGTAATCGAAATTCCGATCGAGCATTTGCCGCGATTGACTCAAGGTGCCTCGGGTGGAAAATTCTCCGTCATCTGGGAAACATTCTCCGATCTGGTAAAGATGCGCTCGACATTTTGAATCGAACGGACGATGCTCTTACCCATTGAGTCTGTTCATGAAGATCGGGTATTCATGGAAGACTTCACCGATCTGGCATTTGAATAGTTTGTGGGCGGCAAGCATGAGGATCTCTCTGTGGCATCTCTCGCCGAGCTTGCAGATGCAGAGGAGATAAACATCTTGTTTGCAACTCAGATCGCTCAGCGCTTTCAAATGCCGGCAAGCAGCATCATCCAATTGAAAGCGCTGCTCATAGTCCACTTCTGCAAATGATGCATTGTGATTGCCGAGTCGCTTTTGGGCTTCGTTGAAATCAGATAAGAGCAACTTGTCCGGTGCCAGATCGCTGGCGAATTCATCGCGCAGCTCCTTGCGCAGGAACCTCGGGTAGTATCGCATCGTAATGACGATGTAGCCATCCTTGCGGCTGACCGCGCCCGTTTTGACGTCCATCACCGATGCTTGTTTCAGCAAATTCGTCTACCTCTGTAAATCCAGCATAGCCCATGAAGTTGAGATTTACCTGAGCTGCTTCCAGAGAATTCGTTTCGTTATTTGCTTTTGGGCTTTGCTTCGGCTCTATCGATCGCTTCTTGGGTTTTCTGCAAGGATTGCCTCAGTTCCACCACTGACTCGTGATCCGTGCCGTAAGATTTTTCCAGCAATGCAAGCAGCTTCGTGCCATCAGACATGGTGCCCTTCAAAAATGGAAACAACTCGGTTTGTTCCTTGTGCTCTTTGCGGATGTCGTTGAATTGCTCTTCTTGAAGAATGGCGTACACTGCCGTCAGTTGCCCTAACTGCATGTCTGCGGTTTTATCCTTTTTGGCGGCAAGGTTCGGCAAGGTTTCCTGTCCCCTCTCAACCGTCGTTAGAAAGGCAGTCCTGGCTTCCTTGATTTCATTGTCGTCGAGCCGCGGAGCGTCTTTCTTGTCTGCCTGTGCTGCTTCTCGCTCTTTCCATTTCACAATTGTTTGCAGCTTAGCCAGGCAGTCTGAAAATGTCGCTTCACTCTTCTTCTGGATCTTTTTAGTTTCGGCGCTCTCTTTGCAATCGCCCGGCATGCAGTACAACTCACACAATGGCGCAGGGGCAAAGGATAGAGCGAGCAGCGTAAATGTGCCCAAGTATATGACTCTGGAGTTTTTCATGACCACCTCAGTTCAGCCGTGGCTGGACACTATAACAACAAAACTCCGGAACTGCAACAATAAGAATTACTGGTGCGGTCTGGACATCCAGCGTCCGGTGCGCAACCAATAATCATCAAGATCGCCGCCGTCGTGCTTAGTATTCTCCGTGGCGACGCTGCGAAAAAATATCTCGGTCAAATGCTCTATTCTCATTTCGCCCAGGCACTGCGAATAGCCAGTGCCCGGCTTCCAATAGATCCGCGATGATATTTCGGTCCAGTGGTCGAATTCCTCTCCCGCCCCACCCATAACGCGATAGCCCCAGCAATAGTTGGGCTCGTCAATGAGCTTCACATCGTCATGAACAATCTTATCCAATCCCTCAGGACGAGATTCGCAGTCGAGCCATTTCGGTAAATCATCAGGATTGCCGGTCATCACTATCTGCGGGTCGCTGCAATCGGGAGTGGAGTAAACGGGATAGATATAGTACTTGCCACTGTCGTTCCAACTTGTTTGCTGAGCCAACAGTCCCTGTAGTTCTTGCTCGGAAAAGTCGGATTTTATTTCGCGGATTCTCTGCAGCATTCGTTGTATGGCGACGCGCTTGCTGGTGCCGTCTTTGAAATCGAGCAGCTTGTTTAGATTGCCATTCTTCGTGAATTCGTTTCCCAAAGAAGCATAGCCGTCTAAGTAGCCACCGCCTTTGGCGAATTTTTTGTAGCGCTTAATTGGTATGCCGTTTTGCACCTCCGGGTGATTGTCATAAGCAGTCTCGTGCACGAACTTATTTTCGAAGTACCATTTTGCTCGGTTGCGCAATTGAATCGTTATGTAGGCATATGGAATCGCGAGAGTAAATTGGCGCTGAGGATTTGCCAAACCGCTTGCCGAGGCTCTCAGGCTTCCGGTCGGGCCCTCGATAATGCCGGTGGCCATGAAGGCGTTCGAGACAGGCGTTCCGGAGATGCGGTTGTGTCGCGCACTGGAGCGCAGATCGACACAATTTTTCAAAAAAAGCTGATCGGAAACGAGGTGCGGCATCTCACCTTTGCTAAAACTGACGAATGAATACTCTTTGTTATTCAGTTTGTAGGGCTGGTAGCCCGCCAGATAACCGTCTGCCTGGCAACGCTCTATCGGGACCGGCAACTGGTCCTTCTTAAAGTTCAAATTGCTTGGCTCGCCCTGACCGATGGTGGCACTGTAGAACTCATTGCTGTCAGGTTGAAGCGGAGCAAATGTACTGGCCGAATTGACCCGCCGCTCGCCAATCTCCTGGAAATTCTTTTTTATTGTTTTCGGATCGGTCAGCCGCATTTGCAACGAGTCATTGGTCCAGCGAGCGAATCTGTGCGCCGTGTCTGCATGGACAACCGCCTCGTCGCTATGCAGATCTTCTTGCCGCATCTCTTCGCAATTGGCATTGATCAGCAGCGCTTTGCCCCAGACTCTGTTGATGTTGCTCAGTCCGATTTTGCGATGTGAGTCAGCCACATCATAGTAAAGGGGGTAGGCGTCGATAGTTACCTCAGGGGCGCGTTTGGCAATGTTTAAAACGGCGGCGTCGGTAGAGTGCCGCACTTGTTGCGAGCCTTTGAGCATAAGAGCGTATTGAAAGCCGCACCAAATCAGAAGAACAAGAACCACCGCCATGGCCGCGACAAAAAATATGCCGGCAATGCCTCGATTGTTCCTCCGTCGATATCTGTTTTTAACGGATGAACTTTGATGCGCTAAGGTCAACATTCAGTTAGCTCCAGTGCGTGCAATGCGCCAAGCAATCGTCTTTGCACAGCAAGCTTAGCGGTGAATTTTGGCAAAGCTGGTCCACCGTTTGAATTAGCGATTATGATTTAGATTCCGATTGCGAGCCGGTCCATAACTATCTGCATGCTGAGCAAGCAGAGCGAGCGGCGCGTAAGCACGATTGCGATTTCAGGGGAGGGTGTCTATTCGATCGATCATAGAAGCCATCGCGGGGGTCGTCAAGAGATTGCGTAACGAGGATGCTTTCAATGCTTAACACAAAT
>JAJPJO010000156.1 GCA_021324135.1 Pseudomonadota bacterium | reverse complement strand
GGCGTCCAGAGCGCACCGGCGATATTCGATGTTGTATGAGGAGGCAGCTTGTCGGTATATATAGTGACGCGCCAGCCTCGATCCTGCAGGACACGCGCGGTTGAAAGCCCTATAACCCCAGCGCCGATTATGGCCGCGCTGGTTGGGGAGCGTCCGGCAATCAGATTGGCAGCCATGGTAGCGCAGCCCCAGGAAAGACTTACGCCGCCCCCACCATGTCCGTAGTTATGGATAAGAACCTTGTTTCCAAAGGGCTCTGCTTTGAGCACAAAGCCTGGCGCGCGAAAAGGGCGCAGCCCGACGACCGTGCGAATAACCCGATCTGATCGTACCTTTACCCTGACCAGCCTCCGATCGAGAGCAAGCAATTGCGGCTGTGACTGAGCCGATGCATCAAGCCGCCGCGACAATGCCAGGGGACAAGTGGCGGCGGTTGCGACGATCAGGCGGAGAAATTGCCCGCGCGTAATTTTCGGTCCCAGGTTCACTTATCAATTGCCCTCATTTCGACATAAGTTTAGATTCAGCAGCGAAACTGCCGGCATGAATCTTAGTTTTTATCATTTTGAGGAAAATTTATGAACCACTCAGCTCACCTGCCCGAGTAACTCTCCTTAAGGTAGAAGAGCGCATGAGCGCGTGCGTATGGATGAGCATGCCAATGATGTCCGGCGACGACCAAAGGGCGCCAGGCGCTCTGATTTTTCCCAATAATCGGCCGATTGACTGACTTGATTCCTGGCTTTCTTGCATTTGCCTCGTTTGCTCTCTGCCTTTTGAGGGAAGGCAGGCTCTTCCTCAGCAGGCTTTGCAAAATTGCCGCTCCGCGAGCGTACCAGTCGCAGACCCGGATACGTGTCGGAATCGAAGGCGATATAGTCATCCTCGGAGGAAACACATACCTCGTCGCTCTTTTCTACTGGAGCACTGGCGTGGCCAGGTTCGCAGACGAATTCTAGCGCGCTTGATTGTGATATCACATGCAGTGCGGCTGAATCCGGTGCATCGATATGGAGCGGCTCGGAAGTCAATGCATCCACAAATAGTGAGTCGACGGGCAGGCTGTTTACATGGATTGAATCCAGGAGCGATGCCTCCTGCACCTCCTTCAAGGTAATACAAATCGTATCGGCGCGGTTTGGTTGTCGTTGTGGTTGCACCTTTGCCGGCTCCGACGCGGCGGGCTCCGCCTGCATCGCTTTCTTCTTGGCTGACTTGGGCTTCGCCTTGCGCGTTTTTTCTTTGCGTCTGCGTCCTCGAGGCAATTGAACATCCGCCTCAGGCATCTCCGGCATTGCCGTCAGCGGCTCTGCATCAAGCGGCTCACGGTCTGCGGTTTTTAGCACAGACGCTTCTTCCGGCGCATGAATCTCTTCCTGCGGCTCTTCCTTGTCCATTAGCATTTGCCGCATTTCGGCGAATATTGTCTCAATATCTCTTGGCGCTTCCGCTTCGGCATGCTCCTCTTGATCGTCGATCCCTTCAGATGAGCGATTGAGCGAAGACAGCACCGCATCTGGTTTATACACATCGATGGCGATCGGACCGTCATCTTCATCGATGTCCGGATCGCCCTGTAGATGAACAATCTGAAACACACCCGATATGGATATGGAACGCTCGCTGAACGGATCATCCTCAGCTCGACTGAATGCAATAAAGACATCTTCGACAACCGGCAGCGGCGCTATGTCCGATTCAGCGCGCCTGGCATTTTCATCCATGCGCTCTTCCAATTCTCTTGCATCAAAAGAGCCGGAATCCGATCGACTCTTTGAAAACCACTTAGTGATCGAACGCCGTTGGCTCTCCCGCATACCGACTTGCTCGTTCTCCGATATCTCTCCCTTGAGCAACCGGTCGACGACATTCTGATCTTTCTTAGCCGGATCGTCGTGCTTTTCATGTGATGGTTTGTGCAGGCAAGCGATCTTGCTGCAAGCCTCGACCACGTTAGCCGCCAATTCTTGCTCGATTGGGACAGCTCTTCCTATTGAAATTGTTCCATCACCATTTATCTCGTGCTGAAACGATTCGGTTATCAGCTCCTCTGTGGCTAAGTTGCCCTTATTCTTTTTTGCGAAGCCTTTGAGTATTTGGGGAATTTTATGGAACATACTCAACTCCTCATCTTTTAGGACTCTCAAAGAAGCGATGTGATGCTCAGCTAGCCATCACATATCCCGCCTTCGCCCAGCCGACTCTCGACCTGGACGAATGCAACAAATCTACCGAAGCCTGCCGCATGAGCATCGGTAAGAGAAGATGGAACGTTTGCCTGCTTCAAACAGAAAAATCTAAGGGGATTCCGGGTGCGCTTGAATCAGACAGAAGAAACTTTGTTGAAGCTTTCCCAGGATAAGTGAGTTCACTTGCTTGCACAAGGGCCTTTAGATGGCTTTTATAATTAACGTAACTTCTTTTCACATCCTGGTAGAAACCTGGAAAGACGTGTCCGGCGTAATTTTAGCCAGGGTGGCGCTGTAGCTGATTGTCGCAATATTGCAGAGACATTTGGGGTAGGCTTCCCTCAGATCGTGCAATTTATTTTTCTGCCGAGTAGCTTTGATAGGGTAATGCCACTCTATATAAGGTATGGGGTGCCGGCTCGTATTTGGCGATGATTTTGTCGACCGCGCCGCTGTTTATT
Source organism: Pseudomonadota bacterium (assembly GCA_021324135.1). Lineage (GTDB taxonomy): Bacteria > Cyanobacteriota > Vampirovibrionia > Obscuribacterales > Obscuribacteraceae > JAJPJO01. Next base: position 5,846 of record JAJPJO010000156.1, on the reverse strand, counting down.
ATCTGATCCAGGGCAGTGTCCAGCATTTGTTTGAACTCGAATTGGTCGCGGCGAAACATCCAGCAATTCGGGAAGACTCGTACCGGTTTGTCTCCGACTCGCTGAATTGCACCAGGATTGTTTTTTTCGAATCCACTTGCCACTGCAGGCTCGGCAAAGGCCACATCCGCTTTTTTGCTGGAAACGCTCAGGAGCATCTGCGCGACATCGGATAGCTGAGGCAGGGAGACTCGCCTGGCCTTAGGAAAGTCTTCGCGCGCGATTATCTCGGCCGTTTCACCATCTATGGTGGCAATGCTATATTGGGGCGAATCTAATCCGCTCAGAGACTGAGCAGTGAATCTTTTATCACCGTGTTTCACATAAGCAAAAATAGGGCTGAAGTAGACCGGCTTGCTGAAGTCCGCTTGCCTGGCGCGATTGGCGTTCGTCCACACCGGTGATGCCACGATATCATAACGGTTTGCCTGCAGTCCCTCGATCATCGAACCCCAACCGACCTCCTCGGTCCACTGCAGCTTTAGATTGAGATTCTTGGCCAGCATCTCCAGCGTGTCAACGCCAATGCCGTACAACTTGCCGGTGTTGGGATCTTTCATGCAGCCGGGAGTGTTCACCACATAACCGCATCGAATCGTGCCCGATTGGATGACCTTGCTGTAAAGCGATGCCGCGACGGGGCTGCTCTGTGCCGATGTGGTGGAACTGGAGGAGCAACCGGCTGTGATCGCTGCCATGCAAAGCATGAGCAGAGCAAAAACATAATTGAAGCACGGCCTTTTCGTCATGCGATAAGGCGATTGATGAAGTGCCATAATCCCGCCTTCCGGTTTCGTGTTAAATGGATGGCGGTAGTATAGCTCGACCGTCGCAGTAAACCAAGCTAAATTGCAGGGGCGTTCACCTAAAGATAGATTTCCTAAAGCCGTGGTGATGATTTGATTTATGCGTGTCATTAGTAAGGGTGGAGCACGGTGAGAGAGAGAAATATGCTCCGTATAGTAAGAGTCCGACGACAATCACCGCTTGCACGGCAACGGCGATCAGGAACCGGGCACCGTTCCGCACCACATATGGTGCCACGGTTTCTGCGTGATCAATATCGAGTCCTTCATCCGAGATAAGTTGAATCATGTCTTAAACGTTCCAATCAGTTGTTTCCTGGACTGCGCGCCGATTTGATTGACAACGGTTCTTTCAAATGAATATGCACCTCCTATTAACAGAAGCCCGGCAATCACGAAGATCGATGCGCGCAGTGAGTAAGGTAAAAGGGTATTATCGAAATAGAGCAGCCATACATTGAGGGTAAAAGCGCAGCTCGCGATTGCCGTCAAAACTTTGCTCCGCAAACGCAGTGTCGCTACAGCGCTGATTGCGATTACGATCAGCATGATGAGAAGATGAAACAAGCCTCGGCGCGTCACTTCATCCAGAACAAACTGCAGCAGAAAGATTGCCAATGAAGCAATCGCCAGGCCCGCGATCTCGAGCCGCATGTGTCTTGCAAGCCAGAAACTGCAGCACAATGTTCCGACCAGAAGAATTTGTATGAGATACATAGCCTCGATGTGCGCGCCGTGATGCCAATCGACAAAACCGTTTGCGATCACAATCATGGATCCGAGCAGACAAATTGTTCCGATATGAAGACAAGGCTTGCTCATTTTCTGCCTCGATCCGCCGAATATTCTGAGCTTGGGCAAGTAAGACGGTAAGCCTGAAGCACCGATTGCATCGGCTGCGATCGAACCAGCAAGACCGATGGCGCACAAGGTTATGCCGAAGAGTGACAGGATTGCAGGTGCCACATTGGCGGTTTCCACCAGCCAGAACACTGAGCCTGCCAGAGCTTTTGCCAGTGCCCATGGACTGCCGACTGCACAGGCGACTGAGAAGGACAGTGCCGCCCAGACAACCAGGTTGACGATGCTGAACGATTCGTTCACCAGCCAGTAGTTTAGCAGCGTGCAAGCTAAGACTGCCGTTACTCCTGAGCGCGCTGCGATTGCCACAGGTGTTATGCCGATCGCCCAGACGAGAAGCTGTGATTCAGATTGAGCAGGAAAGCCGTAGGTTTCTCCAATCAACAGAATGGTGATTCCGAAAATGATCGCTCCCAGAAAAACCAGAGCATCGGCAATCTGCATTCTCACTTGTTTGAATTTTGTATACAAGGATGCAGCATATGCAAGCAGCGAAGCGATAAAGCATGCGGCGATTTTCAGCAGTGAAAGCTCACTGTCGAAATTGGCTACCAGAGCCAGAAGCACGCCCGCTCCAATAAGTGTCGAGCCGAGCACGCCGATGGTCGAGACCAAATTATTTTTCGGTTCAACCGTAAGAGTGATGAGGGATCGTCGCTCACAGGTGTTCATAAAGAAAGCTCGACTCTTGCGGCAATCGATTTAATCCAGCCCCGGGCGGCGTTTGCCGGACGCCATCAGGTAAGCTTGGGCTGCACTTTCAAGTTTAAAACACCCTCAATGAGCACAAAGGGCGATCGATCACTTCGCCAAGTGTTGAATTTTGAAGCGCGGATGAAATTGCGGCAAAACACGGGCATTGTTATTTGCCCGTGCTTCGCTTGCGCTTTGTCGGTTCGGAACGATGCTAAACGCGCAGCCGAAGCCGGCGTCCATCTTAAAACTTCAGTTATTCGATGACGTGAATACGTGATGTGCTGATCAAATGATCGATGCGGCTGCCGACTCGGTCATATTCCGTGTAGAGCCGCTTCGCTTCTCGATCGGATAGACCGCCGCCATTGCCGGATCGGAAAGAGGCTTCTTCGCTGGCAATCAGATCGAGTTGGGCACGCAGGTCGGCTGCTTGCAGGCTGTTCAATTGACCGTAGACCATGGCCCTGGAGATTTTCGCTTCCAGTCCCAGTCTTCTGTACAAGAGATCATTCATATCGACATATTTGCCTTCGGCAACGAAGAATCGGTTTTGAACGATGAGCGGAGTCACCTTTACCGTCGGGGAGTAGGTTTGCAGTCTGGCTGAGATGGCATCGAGATCGGTAGCCATAGGCAAAACCTTGTAAGTGGTGACATTGGTTGTCGTCACTTTTGTCGCGGTTGCCTTTTGAGCATCGAGTTGAGCGCGGAGATTGGCTGCTTGAGCTTCGCTAAGGTGTCCTTTTGCGAGCTCGTCGCTGATCAATTGCTCGAGCAACTCTCTGCGGTTGCCGATGGCGCCCACCATCATGCTTGGCTCGTTGATTGCCGAGGGAGCATTGAGGTCGGTCGTGCCGCTTGAGGTTGTGGTTGTTGTTTCGGTTTGCGTGCTGCCGTCGGTGGTTACCATTCGTGATTGCTGAATTTCATCGGCCAGCGCTGCCGGGCAAATGGTCGCCCATCCGGAAGCGATTACCAACGACGCAATAAGAAAGGTAGAACCTCTTTCTGCTTTCATGGATATATCCTCGTACTAACCTTGTGTTTGGTGAGGATTTTGATTTGGCAGAAAAGTTCCCTCCATTCGCCTAAAATTGCCATCACTTGAATTAAAATTGCAGAGCGTCGAAACGTTCAAGACAGTTTCAATGATGTAGCCAGTTCATGGAGCATCGGCAATAATATAGCGGCGTTGGCGCATCTACAGATGCAGAAGGGCGATCGCGGTGGGTTGATTCGTTTATGAAGGTAGCAATTTTGGCAGGCGGGCTGGGCACACGTCTGCAAGAAGAGACCAGTGTCAAACCCAAACCAATGGTCGAGATTGGTGGCAGACCTATGCTCTGGCACATAATGAAAATCTATAGCCGCTATGGATTCAAAGAGTTCGTCATAGCCCTGGGGTATAAAGGTGGAATAATCAAGGACTATTTTCTGAACTTCAGAACCAGAGACAGCGACTTGGTCATCGATTTGAAATCCGGCAACGTCCAGGTCACCGATGGTGGTGATGTCGAAGATTGGCGGGTGCATCTGATTGATACCGGCACCCACACCATGACTGGTGGCAGGATAAAACGAATCGCCGAGTACATAGGCAACGAAAGGTTCATGGCTACCTACGGAGACGGACTTGCCGATATCGATATCAATCAGCTGGTTGCCTCACATGCAAAATCCGGATGTCTGGCGACAGTGACTGCCGTGCGACCGCCGGCTCGCTTCGGCGAGATTCGTTTGGAGGCCGCGAAGGTAAAGGCTTTTGCTGAGAAACCTCAGACGGAGTCTGGTTGGATCAACGGCGGCTTTTTCGTTTTCGAGCCCGAGATAAAGGATTACATTGAGGGTGATGATTCAATTTTAGAGCGGGCGCCACTCGAGACTCTGGCTGATAAAGGCAAGCTCTCATCTTACAAGCATGAAGGCTTCTGGCAATGCATGGATACCGTCCGCGACGTTGAGCTCTTGCAGGGACTGTGGTCATCCAACAGCGCACCCTGGATAATTTGGTAAAACGAAGGGAACTGTGCGAGGAGCCGAGCATGGCAGAGAAAGCGACAATAAAAAATGCCGGACCAAAAGCAACCATCCATGGTGTCATAATCACACCGCTGAGGCAGATCCCCGACGAGCGCGGCAAGGTCATGCATATGCTGCGCAGCAACGATCCGCATTTCATCCAGTTCGGCGAGATTTACTTCTCGGTCGTCAACCCGCAAGTCGTCAAAGCCTGGCACATACATACTGAGATGACGTTGAACTATGCCGTCGTGAAGGGAATGATCAAGCTGGTTCTATTCGATGATCGCGATGGCTCGCAAACGCACGGAACCGTGCAAGAGATTTTTCTGGGTGAAGACAACTACAGCCTGGTTACGATTCCGCCTCTTGTTTGGAATGGTTTCAAAGGCATCAGCCATGAACCATCCATAGTGGCAAACTGCGCAACCATTCCGCACGACCCGGAAGAAATCAAGCGACTCGATCCCTTCGAAAATCATATTCCTTATGATTGGGCGCTGAGACATGGATAACTGAGAAGAGAAGATTGCCGGGCTGATGAGCATAAAGCAAAGACATCTAGTAATCGGAGCCTCCGGACAAATCGGCGGTGCGATTTACGGTTGCGCTCTGGAGACAAACCTGGAGACGGTCGGCACCTGGTCGACGCAGCCGAGCAAGGGGCTTCGCAAGGTCGATATCACGGACAGAGGCAGACTGTTCAAGCTCGTAAAAGAGGTTTCGCCTCACATAATCTATGCCACCGCTGCCATGCCGAATGTCGATCGTTGTGAGAGCGAGCCAAAGGAGAGCTTCCGCATCAATGTCGTCGGCACGGCCAATCTGGTAGAAGCGGCGAACCGCATTGGTGCCATTATCGTTTTTATCTCGACCGATTATCTGTTCGATGGCATCAAAGGACCTTATGACGAGAAGGACTTGCCTAATCCGGTCAATGTCTACGGTTATCACAAGCTGCTCGCTGAGCATCACATAGCGACATGCTCAATCGATTATCTTATCGTCCGGACCACCGTAGTCTATGGTTGGGAGCGCGTCGGTAAAAACTTCATCATGCGGCTTATTCACAGGCTTTCGCAGGGGCAGAGGCTGCAGGTGCCCTGCGATCAGATCGGCACGCCGACTTACAATCGCAATCTCGCCAAGGCAATTCTCGAGTTGGTTCACCGCGGCGAGCGTGGTGTCTACAATATAGTCGGCTCCTCTTCAGTCGATCGTTATAACTTCGCCTTGACGGCTGCGCGTATTTTTGGTCTGGACGGACGTTTGATCACTCCTGTGACGACCGAAGAGCTCGATCAAAAAGCCAGACGTCCCCTGAAGGCGGGCTTGAAAATCGACAAAGCCCGCCATGTTCTTTCCACACCCTTGCTGAGTTTCGAAGACGGACTGCAGCAGATGCTCAATGACGAGCTCTGATGC
>JAJPJO010000441.1 GCA_021324135.1 Pseudomonadota bacterium | reverse complement strand
CGACTCCGACGACCATCACGCCTTCCGCCATTGGCTCCAGCGTGCCGCTGTGTCCGACTTGCCTGATGGACAGGATGCGGCGCAAACGGTTAATGACATCGTGTGACGTCATGGCTTTTTCGTTCTATATGTTCAGAAAACCGATCAATTCAGGCTCGGCAAATGTTTGAGGAGCAACTATGCTGTCCGCGTGGTGGAAACAAGACACTGCGAAAAACAACGAAATCAATTTGACCATCTAGTCCCGAGCAAAGGGAATCATCGAATAGATTTTGTCAACAAAACTTTCCACTTCCGGCTTGCTTGCGTTGGGTCCGAGTGCCGCAGCCGTGGCTCGCCGGATTTCTGCCGCCGCTTTTAGGGATGTATCGAACGCCTTGCGCTCCGTGGCAGTGCCCCCGATCATCTCGGCAGCAATCGTCCCACTCGGGTTGGCGGGGGTCCGGAGGCGGTTATCGTACAAGTTCAAAGTGTCTATTGTGCTGCGCGCGCCTCCGGGCGAGGTTACCTCAGTGGTGTTTGCCTGAGCCCATAGATCGCGCGAGATGCCGCTCAGAGCACCGTTCATCATCGTGGAGACACGCTCCAGTGGGAGTTCAGGGTGCGCCTGCATGATCGCCTGAACTCCGGAGGAAAAGACCTGCTGAATGTCGGAAGGCTTTGTCGAGCCGATTCTGTCTGCAAACTGCGCGAACTGGTTGATGGTTTGGGGATCCCGACCGGGATAGAGTTTTTGCAAATTCTCAGCCACCTTCGCGCTACGGTCGGCAGCCGGCGTCCCAAGAGTACCGTCGTTCATACTAGGTGGAGCGAACATGCCTGCGCCCTCATTGATTCGCAACAGCTTTGCGCTGGTCACCTCGAATTGTGTCATCTCACCTGCCGGAACACCCCCGGCACTGACGTTTGTCAGACGCTGCAGTTGATTTGCGGTATTCAGTGCGAGCCGATTTTGCTCGACGCTATACTTGGCATCGCCGAAAGCCTCTGTACCTAAAAGTTTCGACTCACCACCTTTGTCAATTTGCGAAAGAACGCCCAGTGATCCCTCTGTTCGAGCCCGCAGATCAGACCCACTCTGCGCCAGGGCGGTGTTCAGCGCCCGCGGAAAAATGCTCGAATCGGCTTCGGGATGATTTGACATAGATTGGCGTACCGCCTGCGAAAAAATGTCGGCGCGATTCGCACCAGGTTGGCTCAGATCATTTGCTGTTTTCACCGCTTCGCCTGCCAATTGATTTGGGTTCTTTACCTCAGAGAGAACGCCAGGTATTGCTCGCTTCAAATTGTTCGTTTGATCCGTCGAGCTTTCGCTCGTCCGCTGAGATTGATCGCTCCTGGGCGTTTGCATTCCTGTGCCCTCTGTCTGCGTTGCCTGATTTCCTCTTCCAGGGTTGGTCTCACCACCAGTGGTGTCACCGCGCGATGTGCCGGTTATCTGCAAATTCGGCAAATCGGTCTTCCCCTTAGGAGCCATTGCAGCTAAGGCTTGCTTGTCGCCAAGGCTCCCGACCGCCTGATCGCGCACATGGTTGGAAGTTGAGGTATCCGCTTTCTTGTTTGTATTTTCAACTGCTGCTTCCGGTCGCGGACTGATGTCTGTGGCCATATGCTTTACCTGCCGGGGCGTGTCGTAGTAAGCTGTGACCCACTCTAGTGAGCAGATCTTTCAGAGTTATTAAACGGACCGTGATGTCTGAGCAAGCGCCGAAAATCAATCCACACTTGATCTTGCCTGTTGGTACGCAAGTGGTGACGCTGGTGGAAGTGCGCAGCGCCGATGGGCAGTCGCTCAGGCGAAGCGGTGCGGTCGGAAAAATTGTTCGGGCACCGACTGACAATCAGCATTCTTATCTGATTGAATTTGCCGATGGCGGCAAGGTCAGCTTGCATCGACATGAGCTGGCAATTCGCAAACATGTGCAGAATTTGCAGTTTGATAGAGTAAACGGTCCGCTGGATGACAGGGATTTGTACAACTGCGTTATCTATCGATGCATTGTGGGCTCCAGAGCCTATGGACTGGACGTCGACGAATCGGATGTCGATCGACGAGGAATTTTCTTGCCTCCGGCTGATCTGCAATGGTCGCTGTACGGAATGCCTGAGCAGTTGGAAGATCACTCCACACAAGAGTGTTACTGGGAGCTTCAAAAGTTTTTGATCTTGGCGCTTAAGGCTAATCCAAACGTTCTCGAATGTTTATTCACGCCACTTGTGGAGCATGCCACTCCTCTTGCGCAAGAATTGTTGGAGAACAGAGAACGATTTTTGTCCCAGCTTGTTTATCAAACTTACAACGGTTACGTCCTATCGCAATTCAGAAAACTTGAGCAGGACCTTCGTACAACAGGGCGGCTGAAGTGGAAGCATGTAATGCATCTGATCAGGCTGCTCATTTCGGGTATTAGAATCCTGCGGGAGAAAAGCGTCCCTGTAGATGTAGGCGACTACCGCGATCGCCTGATGGATATTCGCTCGGAACGACTGTCCTGGGAGGAGATAAACGAGTGGCGACTGAAGTTGCATGCGGATTTTGATGAAGCATTCGAGAAGACGTCACTACCCGAGCGTCCCGACTAT
>JAJPJO010000238.1 GCA_021324135.1 Pseudomonadota bacterium | reverse complement strand
GTTGGAAATATTAGATCCGCAGCGATTTGTGAGAGGAACTCCCGTCAAGCAGAAGATGCTCGAAGACGTTATTGTTCGTAGATTGAAGGAAGACGTCCGCGCTGTGGTTGGCGGATTTCCGAAGCGAATGGTCGTCCAGATTGATATCGATGACTTGCCCTCCGACGCGCCAGAACTGAAGTTGGCATCATTACTCGACGACTACAAAGCACTTCGAGACCTCAGATTCCACAACAGTTCGGTAGCAGAACGTGCGAGTGCTAACTTGTTGGTTGTGGGACTTCAGCAGAGGCTGCTGTCTTCCATTGAAGCTTTTGCTAAAACACTGAGAGTCCACTGCAGAACCGTCAAAAGGCAATGGGAACAGACCGGTAAAACGCGGAATGATTCGAAGCAAATTCGAATATCTTCGCTAGATCTTGTTACAGGAACTGTTGACAGCGATGACGACCGCGCTGCTCTCCCAGAGGATCTTCTAGAAGCGGAAGAGGAAGCTCAAATCGTACAGGCGTCCCTTGATTCGATTAACCTTGGCGACAGGCCAACCGATGCTTCCTTTCGCCAAGAACAGCAATTGCTCGATGAAATGACAAAGCTAGCAGAAGTTTCTCGAGATCGGGAAGACGCGAAGGTAAAGAAGTTACTTGAGTGGATTAGGGTGAACATGTGCCCAAAACTCGGCGCACCGGATGCCGAATGGACCGAAACTAGAATGATTATCTTCACCGAGTACGACGATACAAAGCGCTACTTGTTGAAGATGCTGCATTCCGCAATCGGCGATTCGGCCGAGGCGGATCGCCGAATTTCCATCTATCACGGACCCACATCGGCACGCAAGCGAGAGCAGATCAAGCGAGCGTTCAACGGCGATCCTCACGATTTCCCAGTCCGAATATTGCTAGCCACAGATGCTGCACGAGAGGGGCTAAACCTGCAAACGCATTGCTCTAATCTTTTCCACTTCGACGTCCCATGGAACCCAAGCAGGATGGAGCAACGAAATGGCCGCATCGACCGGAAACTCCAGAGTGCTGATCAGGTATTTTGTCATTACTTTGTTTATCGGCAGCGGCCTGAGGACCGCATCTTAAAACGGTTAGTCGAGAAGGCGGAAGTAATTCGAAAAGAACTCGGTAGTATCTCCGAGGTTATTGAGTCTAGACTCAGTGTCACCCTTCAGAATGGAATTACGCGGAGTTCGCTCCCAGACTTAGAAAAGGCAATTCAAGGTGCGGATCTCGATACTACTCAGAGGCAGGCGATCAATGAGGAATTGGAATCAGCTCGGAAACGCCAGGATGAACTAAAAGAGCAGATAGCACAGCTAAACAGACGACTAGACGATGCCAGACAGGCAATTGGCCTGCGGCAAGATCATTTGCGCTCAGCGATCTCTTGTGCCTTGACAATGATTGGTGCCAGCGAGCTCTCGGAAATCCCGGCGGATACACCTCATACAACGCAGCAATTTACTTTTCCTGCGGTGGACCAGCGACAAGGGGCTGACCCAACTTGGGCAGAAACGATGGACGCGCTCCGGCCCTCCCGGAAGGAAGATCAGAAATTATTTCAATGGAGGAAGGAAGCTCCGATTCGTCCAGTGATCTTTGAAGACCCCGGCAAGCTCGATGACAAAGTAGTCCATCTACATTTGGAACATCGAGTAGTTCAGAGGCTGCTCAACAGGTTCCGCTCTCAGGGCTTCATACACCACGACCTTTCACGAGCATGTCTCGCGCAAACCACAGATAAAAACGCCCGCGTTATACTGCTCGGAAGGCTATGCCTCTATGGGCACGGAGCGGCGCGGCTCCATGAGGAAATTGTTCCCGTCACTGCCCGATGGATTGAGCCAGACAATCGCAAAAATCCTTTAGTCCCTTACGGCAGAGACACGGAAACCAAAACTCTCGAATTACTGGATGAAGCACTTCTTCGTACTGACCACCTCGGCATATCGAACGGTCTGATTGAAGATCTCCAAAGTTCTGCACCTCAAGACGTAGCCGATCTACTCCCACACTTGCAGTCGCGCGGCGACGAAGCCGCTCGCGCTGCCATAGAGAAATTGAACATTCGCGCCGAGTCAGAAGCCAAAGCCATGACCGCCATCTTGAAGGCTCAAAGAGAACATATTCAAGAAACGGAAAAGAGCACCGAGACTAAACAGCTAAGTATATTCATCGACAACGAACTAGAGAAGAGACAACTTTCAGCAAATAAGCGTTACTGGTCGGAACGCTTGCAATCAATCGAAGAGGAACTCATCACAGAGCCAGATCGAATCAGACGGCTGTATTCAGTCAAGGCCCAGCGTATCGAGCCGGTCGGCTTGATATACCTCTGCCCAATCAATGGTGCCGAAGTATGAAGTATGACCCTGATGCGAATGCACACCGAGAATGGATCGGTTATGTTCAGCCAACTGGGTTAGTGGTGTCTGCCGCTGCGCTTCTTGCGGCACAGGTTCAAATCAATCAAAACATCATTCCCGATCATCAACGATTTCTGTCCTGTTTAATAACCGATCAGGATGAAAAGCCTTACGCTATCCGTGATTTGCGCGAATTTACTGAAACGGTGCTAGGCTGGCAACCCACAGATCTTGAACCGTTCCCAATCGGACAGCTCAATGAGGAATTTTGCCAGTTAGAGGTAGCGTTACCAGAATACTCTGAAGTCTTGCGCCCCTCGTTTGTTGTTCGGAATCCTCATCGACAGGATTCAGAAAGTCTATGGTTGTTGCTAATTCAGCAGTTATCACCCAACACAAACTTTGACGAGCCTCTCGAACATTCCGAAAGCAGCTGGGTAGCTAGTCCTCATGCTAAGTTCGAACGGCTCTTGCGAGAAACAGGCAATCCAATCGGTCTGCTCTTCAATGGCAGCCAGCTCCGACTGATTTATGCACCACGGGGCGAGACCAGTGGATTCATAACGTTCAACGTTGATGAAATGTCCCAGGTTCCCGGACGTGCGATATTTGCCGCACTTCACATGCTTCTGTCGCAGGACAGTCTCTTCGCCGGACCCGAAGCTCAACGATTACCTGCCGTCCTCGAGGCGAGTAGGAAATATCAAAGCACCGTTTCTAACGAATTGGCTGATCAGGTTTTGGAGGCGCTTTACGAACTACTTCGCGGCTTTCAATCGGCCGATGATCAGCTCGGTTCAAAACTCCTTCGCGACGTCCTCGCCAACGACCCAGATCATGTCTACGCGGGACTACTGACAGTATTAATGCGCATCGTATTCCTACTGTTTGCTGAAGATAGGGACCTCCTGCCGAATGACGAAACGTATGGTAAGTTTTACTCGATTACCGGGCTATTCAAGCGTCTGCGCGAAGACCACGGTCGTCATTCGGAGATCATGGACGATCGATTTGGTGCATGGTCTCAGCTGTTGACCGTGTTCCGCATGATTTATCATGGCGCCAACCATGCTCAATTGCACGTCCCGTCCAGAAAAGGCTATCTCTTTGATCCAGACCGCTTTCCATTTCTAGAAGGACGGACAGTTCGAAACGAGATTAACGAATCTCCCATCCCGAGGATCTCCGACGGTGTAATTTACCGTGTTCTCGACAAATTGATCATGTTGAAGGGAGAGCGGCTCAATTATCGAACTCTCGATGTTGAACAGATTGGCAGTGTCTACGAAGCAATCATGGGGTTCAACCTGGAAGTAGCCAGTGGGCCCTCGATTGCGATAAAGCCGAAAAAGCGTCATGGTGCTCCAACGACGATCAATTTACTTACACTGCTGAGCAAGAAGCCGGATGACAGGACAAAGTGGTTTTCTGAAATTACAGACCAGGTTCTGCCCAAGAAGTCGGCTCAAAACATTCGCCAAGCCAATGACATTCCGACATTGTTAGCCTGCGTGGAGCCGAAAGTTGCCCGTCGTGTAACGCCTAATGTCGTGCCAGCCGGAGCCATGATTTTGCAGCCATCGAATGAAAGGCGGCAGAGTGGATCTCACTATACTCCAAGGTCTCTCACTAGTCCGATAGTAAGGCGCGCACTGGCGCCCGTCTTGGCTGCGCTCGGTCCTGATCCTAGCCCAGAGATGATACTGCAGCTAAAGATCTGTGATCCCGCAGCGGGATCGGGAGCGTTTCTTGTTGAGGCATGTCGACAACTAGGCGACGCCCTGGTCGATTCATGGCGAACGCACAAATGTACGCCAAAGATTCCGGCTGATGAAGACGAACTCTTACATGCTCGCAGAATCGTTGCACAGCGATGTATTTACGGTGTTGACCGGAACCCAATGGCTGTTGACCTCGCCAAACTGTCACTTTGGCTTGCCACATTGGCCGAAGATCATCCGTTCACTTTCATCGATCACAATGTGCGGTGCGGAGACAGCCTTGTTGGACTCAGTACTGAACAGATCGTTCACTTTCATTGGAGTAATGAACACACAACCAGTATCGACCGCGCCGTAATTGAGAAACAGCTATTGCGAGCCACTGACCAGCGATCTCAGATTTTAACGAATGAGGACGATTCTGCGTACAGCACGCTTGAACAAAAGCTGTCCCAAGCGAACAAGAACCTTGAGATTATACGTGTAATTGGAAACTCTCTTATAGCTGCTTTCTTTCGAGCCGATAAGATGAAAGACAGAAAGCTTGAACGCGAACGTATCTTTGGTCACATTTCCAATTGGCTGCACGAGACGCATAGCCCGAAGTCCATCAAGGATGGACTCCTGAAGGTCGCAGAGTCCACTGAATCTTATCAGACCAGGTTGCACCAACCCGTCACGGAACTGCTGAAATGGCTTGATTCTGGTCAATGCCCTATCCGCCCTTTCCATTGGGCTACCGAATTTCCTGAGGTGTTTAGCCGAGAAAACGGAGGCTTCGATGTAATCGTTGGCAATCCGCCTTTCGCTGGTAAGAACTCATTGATCAAAAGCAATCGAGATGGCTACCTGGACTGGCTGAAAACTATACATGAGAAATCTCACGGCAATTCAGATTTAGTTGCGCATTTCTTCCGCCGCGCCTTCACGCTTGTTCGGAATGGTGGCACCTTCGGTCTAATTGCCACCAATACGATCAGGCAAGGTGATACAAGAACAACCGGCTTGCAGTGGATTCGCAAAAACGAGGCGACAATTTATGCCGCTCGTCGCCGGTTGCAGTGGCCCGGAGATGCCGCCGTCGTTGTAAGTGTTGTTCATTTGTACAAAGGACATTTGCAAGGACCGTTTGACATAGATGGTCGTCCAGTATCGAAAATTACGTCATTCTTGTTTCATGATGGTACGGATGACAGCCCAGAACCGTTGAAACAAAACGAAAATTTCTCATTTATTGGCAGTTACGTACTCGGTATGGGCTTCACTTTTGATGATACCGATAAGAAGGGCATCGCAAATCCAACCGAGGAAATGCGACGCCTGATCGTAAAGGACCCTCGCAATGCTGAACGAATCTTTCCGTACATAGGGGGCGAGGAGATTCTTCATAGTCCTACACAAGCACATCATCGATTTGTCATCAATTTCGCCGAAATGGAAGAGGCCGAAGCCCGCTCTTGGCCAGACTTGATGGCCATAGTAGAACAGCGCGTCAAACCGGAACGCGATAAGCTGGAGGATAATGCTGATGGGCGCCGCCGAAAGGCTTATTGGTGGCAATGGGGTCGTTATACCCCATCATTATTTGTGTCAATGAAGAACCGACAACGGGTGCTGGCACTTTCCAGAGTCGCACAGCATCTCGCGCTTGCATTTCAGCCAACAGACAGAGTTTTTGCTGAAACGGTAGTCATATTCCCTTTCGACAGTTTTGCCGCGTTTGCTGTACTTCAGTCGAGGGTCCATGAAATTTGGGCTCGTTTCTTTTCCTCATCACTAGAAGATCGTCTCCGTTATGCGCCATCCGACTGTTTTGATTCGTTTTCCTTTCCTCAGGATTTCGAAACCAACGTGACTCTTCAACGCATCGGGCAGGAATACTATGAATACCGGGCGCAGTTGATGGTTGCACTGAACGAAGGTCTTACAGATTTGTATAACAGGTTCCACGACCCGGATGAACGGTCCGGCGATATTCTGCACCTTCGCACTCTCCATGACCATCTTGATCAGGCCGTTTTAGCTTCCTATGGTTGGGCCGACATTGAAACTCACCATGATTTCAAGCTCGAGTACGTAGAAGAAGATGATGATGAACAATCGGCCGCGCCTTCTTCTAACAGGAAAAAACCGTGGCGCTATTCATGGACAGATCCAGTACACGACGAAATTCTCATTCGGCTTTTGGAATTGAACAAGACTCGAGCTATTTCAGACAAAGCTGAAGAACGACCCAAGAATAGTAAGGGCAGGCGAAAGAAGAAGAATGATGAAACAAAATCAGGTAAGCCTGATGATCGCCCGCATGATTTGCAGCTGTTATTACCGGGGGTAGGACATGACTAGCTCTTTGACAGTTCAACTCGATTCTCCTGTGAAGGTAAGGCAACATTTGGTGGACTCGCTTCGACTTGATCTCGTCGGTCCAGGCGAGGTGCTGGGAGCCAATCGTCGTCTGATCGGTTCAATCGATGAATCGTTGCCCCAGCGCCCCTCAACCTGGTACTTAACCGGATTCCTGGTCCCATTCGACGCAGCCGTAGATCAGAAGCAAGATGATCAGAGCAACGATGAGTTTGACGAGCTCGATGCTGAGCAAGGCGCAGATGACGCATCCGAGCCAGATCGTGGCCCGGCCCGTACCCGTTACCTGCCGTCGTCAATTGGCGCTTCCATATTACTGGCACGTACTGTTCGTGAGCTCAACGTCAAAGTACGATGGGGCGATTACAAGGCCGAACGAGCCGGCGACGGAACGCCCATCTTAGACAAGTGGGTACGTCGCCAATACGAGCAGCCGGTTGTCATCCCAATTCCAGAAGATAATTCGCCCCCAAAGACAATTCAAGTGCCCAAGTCTGACGGGTTGTCGATTGTCATAACCGCTAGATCAGTGCCGCATGCGGACATTGATGGCGGCTTGCCCAAGGGTACACGATCGATCTCGATATTCTTAGTCAATTACCGAACACCGGCGCCTGACGAGTTGCGCGACGAATCCTTTGCTTTCCAAGTACAGTTGGAAGTTGAATCGGAACAATCATTCGTTGCACGGCCCGATCTCCGCAATTTAGAAAGTAACGATTGGGATAATAGAGTCGCTGACCTACAATATCGCGATGCATTCGAATTTGCGGTCGGTCACGGGGTAGCGATTGAAGCCATTGATCATGCTCTTGGCGACTGCAAGCTGATCAGGACTTGCTTCATACCGCAGGCAGAAGTCGAGCGGGTTGCACCCACTGAAATTCCAGATGTCGAACTCTCGATGGATACATTGGCTCAGGTCGAGGATAGCCTCGCCGCGCAGAACAAGCTAGCGAAACTGGTTGACCATTACAGACACTGGATAAAACTCCAGAAGGGGCAGATTCCAGAAAAACCAGCCAAGCGCGCCGAAACTGGAGAAGAGCTACTGCGCCGAGCACAAAAAGCAGCGGATCGAATTGAAGACGGTATCAAAAAGCTATCCGAGCCCCTGGTTCTCGAAGCTTTCCAAATAGCGAATCGTGTCATGGCTGCGGCGGCAAGGCAAAGATTCGGTGTCATGAAACGCAAAGATCCTTCGCTGGTCAAGCCGGAATGGCGCCCCTTCCAG
>JAJPJO010000034.1 GCA_021324135.1 Pseudomonadota bacterium | reverse complement strand
GGTCCGGAAGGCGGCTTTCTCGGGGTCGAACTTTCGGCAGGCGTCATACAAGCCGAAAGTGCCTTCCTGGATGAGGTCCTGCAGGGACACGCCCTGGCCGCGAAAGCGGCTGGCAATCGAAACGACGAGGCAAAGATGCGATTCCACGAGCCGTTTGGTCGCATCCTCGCGCGCCTTGCCTCCCTGTTTGAGCTGAGCGCCGAGTCGCTGCTCCTCTTCCTCGGTTGTAAAAGAGGCCCTGGTGAAATTCGCCAGGAACCGTTTGAAGTCGGGGTCATTGTAGACCTCGAAGCCTTCGGTCTCCATGTGAAGTCTCCTTCGTTCGTTACCGCTAGCCACAACTTTCGTCTGGCTCAAATGCATGCACAAAGCTCAGGAGTTGTTGCCTGAGAGGAAAGTCAGCAAGGTTCGCTCCCGCCAATTGGCTTGTGGCCAAACTCCAAAGGGCGAAGAGTAAAGAATGCTGAGGCTTCCCTGGTTAATGCACGATTCGATGACAGACTATAAGAGTGCTTTTACTGTGACCTCTTTGAGCTTTGAACTGAAGAAAAATATTGTTGCTCTGTGCTTCTTTACATCCTGCAACAGTTCAAAGACCGGCTCCAATTAGCTTGATCACAGATTCGTGCAGCTATGCGAGCCGCGCAATGGCTCCAGCGTCGCCCTCGGCTGCCTTTCATAGCCCGGTGCCAATCGCAAGCATGCACATGCCAATAGCAAGCATGTAATAGCAAGCATGCACTGGTGCCAGTCGCGAGCAGTCGCAAAAAGTCCGGCTCGCAGCCAAAGACGGCGAAGGGTCGTCCTCACTGCTTTTCCAGCCGCCGATTGGACTGGCTTTTATGTCCTTATGTTGTTATGACGATTGCGTCAAACACGCGAATCAGCCGCATGGCAACTGAATCTCAAAAGACTTATCAACACTGGGTTTCAGGGCGCATCTTGTCATCATCTAGTCAAGAGATTTGATCTAATCGTCATAACGACATAAGGGCTTCTGGAGCGGTACTCGATCCTCTGCGCGGAATTGGAGGATTAAATCTATTATTGATGGACATACTATAGGTTTAAGTATAACGGAAGCAGAGATAGAACCGCTGGAATAGGCGGTGAAGCCTTTTTCAACGGTTCTGTCGCTAGAGAAGTGGGTCCTCGACCGCGCAGCAAGGCTGCGCACCGCGACTCTCGGCTGCGCACCGCGACTCTCGGCTGCGCACCGCGACTCTCGGCTGCGCACCGCGACTCTCGGCTGCGCACCGCGACTCTCGGCTGCGCACCGTGACTCTCGACTGCGCACATTCAGCTCAGCCGTGCACTGGTTCCTTGGCTGCAGAGTCTCCCATGAGCCCTTCCAGCTTGGGCGAGAGCTTGAAGAGAAGCACTGCCGCGAGGAGGCACGCTAGCGACATGCCGCCGAAGAGTGTAGCCATGCGGGCGTAGTCGTCCCGGTAGAAGCCGCCGAGAAATCCGGCGAGCTTGCCACCAAGGGCGGAGGCAAGGAACCAGAGGCCCAGCATCAACCCCGAGAACCGCGGCGGCGACAGCTTGCTGACCGTGCTCAGTCCCACCGGGCTGAGGCACATCTCGCCGACGCACTCGAGGAAGAAGAAGCCGGTCAACCACATGGGGCTGACGCTTCCGGACCTGGTCGCCAGCCCGGCAAGCACCATGACGCCGATCGCCAGGCTCATGAAGAAGAGTCCCATGGCGAATTTCACCGGGCTCGACGGCTCGCGCTTCGCCTCTTGCAGCTTTCTCCAGAGCCGCGTGAACACCGGAGTGACAATCGTGATGAACAGCGGATTGATGGACTGGAACATGCTCGACTCGAAGCCCCAGCCCAGGAGCGGAACGTGGTTGTCCGTTTTGCGCTCCGCGAAGAGAGCGAGGCTGTTGCTGCCTTGCTCGTAAATCGCGAAGAAGAGAACCGCAAAGACGAACAGCACTGCCAGCGCTCCCATGCGCCGCCAGTCATCAGCGGTCAGGGGCGCCTTGCTCAGCCCCTGGCGCGCGTCGGTTTGCTTGAGCCCGACGTTGCCGAAGGTCTTCTGCCCCAGCTCATACTGGATCAGACCCAGGATCATGCCGACACCGGCGGCCGCGAAGCCCCAGTGCCAGCTCGACCGCGGATCCAGTCCCCAGCTCTCGAGCACGGTTTTGAACCACGCATTTTGAGCCAGGAAACCGCAAACGATCGGAGCGACGAACGCGCCGATGTTGATGCCGAGGTAGAAGATGGAGAAGCCGTTGTCGCGCATCTGGTCCGTGCGCCCCTGGTAGAGCCCGCCGAGCATGTTCGAGATGTTCGGCTTCAAGAACCCGGTGCCGGCAACGATGAGCGCCAACCCGATGTAGAACGCCGCCAGTGAGTGGGCAGCCATCGTGAAGTGCCCGAGCGCGATCAGCACGCCGCCCCACCGAACGGCATGGCGGGCGCCGAGCCACTTGTCGGCGATGATGCCGCCCGGGATGCAGGCGAGGTAGACGCACATCACGTACGTTCCCAGCACGCTCTGCGCCTCCTGATCGCTGAAACCGAGTCCGCCGGCGCCCACTTTTGCGATCATGAAGTAGAGCAGAATCGCCCTCATGCCGTAAAAGCTAAAGCGCTCGAACATCTCGGTGATGAAGAGCCTTCGCAGCCCGGCGGGGTGCCGGGTGAGGCTCTCCGATTCTGTTTGAGACATGGTAGTGCCCCTTTCGAAAAAAGAGTATCTGCGCCGGGCGCAGGTTATCGTTGTAAAAACGGCTTGCTGCCTGGGCTGGTCGTTTAAGCCTTGGCTGCTCGTTTAAGCCGATCCAGCCCTGGCAGCTTGTCGTGAACGGACGCTTCCGCAACTTTCTAGCGCCGAGCTATCTAGCGCCGAGCTAAGTTGGAAGCGGGATTTGAACAGAGGCGTGAGCGGTGATGCCCTCCTCCGGATCGTGGTAGAAGCGGATCGGGTGCTTGCGCATTTTGAAGCCGTGTTGAAGCAACCCTGCTTCGAGTGCTTCAGCCAGGGCATCCTGGTCGAGCGTTTCACTCCGGCTGCCGCTTGCACCGCCAATGGTGGCAACAGCACAGATGGTGCGACCGTGATCCATGGCATCGGACGCGCCGAAGTCCAGGACCAGC
>JAJPJO010000009.1 GCA_021324135.1 Pseudomonadota bacterium | reverse complement strand
GGATCGGAGTGGCTGCATTCAACTCTTGTCACGGGAACGACTGTTTTGCCTATCATGGCGCAGTCCGACGAGGAGCTATATCAGAATGCCACCTTGAGCTGAGCAAATTCGGCTTTGAATTGTGGATGGCCGTATGGCACCACAATTTCGAAGGACCTCCCTATCGTAACGACTACATGGACATTGATCTCGTGCGCAATATGATTGGTCGAGGATTTCGCCTCGGATTGCATGGTCATCAACACCGAAATCAGGCCGAGCCTAGACGCGTTTTCCTTCCTGAATCCGAAACTATGGTTGTCGTGAGTGCCGGTTCCCTATGCGCCGGGAAAAAAGAACTTCCGACAGGCTTATATCGGCAGTACAACCTAATAGAGCTCCAAGACGATTTCAAGAATGTACGAATTCATGTCCGGCACATGGCAACTGCCCAGCTATTTTCTCCTGCGCATCTTGACGTGCTCGGTGGCAGAAGCTTTATTGATTTCCAGTTGGAGCAGTCTCAAGAAGTAGTGGATGGAATCAAGAAACGTTTGGCTAAGACGGTAATAGAAGCAGAACGGCTCCACAAAGATCGCCAACACTTGCCCGCAATAGAAATGCTGCGTCCGGTTTTTGGTTCACTTGAGATTTACGGCAGGGCCATCTTTTTCGAAGCTTGTGCCGACTCTGGACGGTGGGACTTGACCCGCTCCGCTATGGGCGAACCCCAAACCGTTCGAGAGCTTGTTTTTCTTGTAACAGCCTGCGAGCGTGAGCGACAAGTCGAGCAAGGCAGGGCAGCCCTGCGTGAACATGGCGAAAGACTAGGGCTAGATCCAGGCACACGCAAAGAACTTGAAGGGAGACTGATGGTAAGCGAGATCCAGAGCACATGAACACCGTAGAAAAAATTCCATTTCAAGTTGACATAAGCCGGATTATCGAAGTTCTGGCAACGCAGATTTATCAATCTCCGTTTACATTGCTGCGCGAGAACACTCAAAATTCCTATGACGCAGTTCTATTAAAACGACAGCTCGACAGCACATTTGATCCCAAGATCGAAATCGAAATCTCGCAGACACTCATCAAAGTATCCGATAATGGTATTGGAATGACTGCCCAAGATCTAAAGAATCACTATTGGCGAGCCGGCTCCAGTAGCAAGAATACGGCAGAGGCCAGACGAGCAGGAGTGGTAGGAACATTCGGCATTGGAGCGATGGCTAATTTCGGAATCGCCGAAGAGCTCGAAGTAAACACTGAAAGCGCAATTACCGGAGAACGGACCAAATGCACGGCGAAACGCTCAACCCTTTCGGCCAAAGATGATTGCATAGTATTTGAATCATTGCCCTCAACAGGCGTAAGTGGTACATCCGTCTCCGCAACAATTCAATCATCAACCACTATTGCGATTGATCAAGCCACACAATACATCCGAGATTTCGTTATGTTTTTGCCGTTTGCTGTCACTGTAAATGGCAACGTAGTCAGCAAGCAGGACTACAGTCTAATCGTTCCTGTCTCAAGTGCCGCGTGGGAGGAACGCCGGGAACAAACCGAACTGGGCGGTGGCTATAAGGCATCCGTTCGTTTGCAAAGCAATAGCAACGGAGAGATAAACGTCAGTGTAGATAATTTATCTGTGGGAGGACAACCTGTACCCGGACAATTTCTTTTGAGACAGGGACAAAGCTCGTTGAAGACATTTCGGAGCGGATTTGGACTGGCCAATAGTGGCGTGCACTCTGTGTACCAATTCGGGGGCATCGCCGACTTGCAATTTCTCGAACCAACCGCCGGGCGCGAAGCGTTAACGACCGCCAGCATGCAGATGCTGCAAGAATGGATGACTCGGATCGACAACATGGCGTCAGAAACAATTGCACAACATCCCGAAAGCAATCTCAATACTCACTTCATGCAATGGGTAGTTCAGCACGGCCGCTATGAGCTCTGTGATCATTTACAGGCGACCCTCAAGCCTGACCGGACCATAACCTTAAGAGAAATACGCGATACTCCGATTGTCACCCCCTATCTCATGTATCAAGGGAGTGACCCAGCTTCGATTGCCCTCGCATCCGATGAGCGACCGATCCTATTGATTTCGCGTTCACATCCTCGTCGGCAATGTGAGCTTGAGTATCTGCGCCGATTCTGCCGTGTCGAAGAAATGTCCGACGATCAAAGAGTTTTATCGTTCAAGAAAGAAAGCGAATGGAGTACCGCGGAGTCGGCCCTGGTGTTCCGAATAGTGAATGTTCTCTCCACCGATTACTTTCTCCCGTCTAAGATAAGCCTTGGTCAAATTTCGCATGGATTGCCAATCCTAGTTACAAAAAGAGCTGATCCAGTGGAAATTTGTCTTACTCCCGAAGGACAGTCCATAAAGCTGCTACTTTCCATCTACCAAAATCAGTATCCGGCCTTCGACAGCATGGTCAAGGATTTCGTGCGAACTGCAATCTTTCCACTAATCGGCGATCTTGTGCCGAGCAGCACTAGGCAGGGAGCCGAGGCGTTTCTGAAAACGATTCAGAGAGGAAGAGAGTTGTTCGAATATGAGTCAAAGGACTCAGACTCATTAACATCAATCTGGGCAGACTACGCTGAGGGCCTTATTTCATTCGAGGAGGCGGCATCACGATCAGCATCAGCAGCCAGCAAGAGCACTCAGGTAATCGAGAGTTCAGCGGCTGCACAAGTGAGGGATGTAGTGCCCGATGTTATAGAAAATGCTGCATCGCTAAGGAGCTCCGAAGATGCCGACAATATCGACCAAGCGGCGCCGCCCATAGAGCGTCTGGACACTTATACTGACAGAAAATTGCTCACTATCAGTGAAAATGACGTTCCGTTACAGGGATTCAGGTGTTTCCTTGCAGTGTCAGATCGTATTCGGGAAGAGCGAGGCGATTTCTTCCTGCAGCCCCATAAAACGTCGGTAATTTGGGGTGGGCAGCGGGTGCTCTTTGTATTTGAGCATCATTCAGGTAAGTTCGGTGTCTACTACGATATCCAAGCAGATGAGATCGTCGCGCCAACATCAGGTGGTGGCGCTTTTGCAACGTGCACAATCATCATGAAAAATCGAATCTTCATTCCAGTTCCAGAACAAATCCACCGGTCATTTATTCCAGCTCCTGGAGAACGCAAACGGCTACAACTAAAATGCGATATCTTGTACACTAACTAATCAATCCGTTTGCTATTGTTTAGAATCGTCCTGTGCTCGGCCCTGACTGTACCAGCATGGCAAGTTGTACACGAGAGATCAAACTTACAATTAACTCTCAGGCAACTTCGGAATGCGCAACTCCCATCCAATAAACAACTCGCGAGAATCATCCATGGTGTCCCTATTGGCCTCAAAAATTCTATTGAATTTGGTCTTATCACCATAGTAATGGCCCGCCAGACTGTAGAGAGTGTCGCCTTGAACTACCTTGTGATGGGCAAGCACTTCAGTAGTTTCTGACACTTCGGGAGCCACATATTGGTCGAGTTCCGTCTTTACTTTTTGAAGTGTGGTGGGTCGATACTGAACCTTCTCTGTAAGCAACGCTGCGTCTGCCTTCCATCTACGAAGCACTGAACTCGACAGTTGCCAGAGTTTGTCTGGTCCGATTCTATCGCGTTTCAATTGGTATAGAGTCATTGATAGCAGATCTGGCTTAGCATTCTGAATGTTATTGAGCGGTGCTAAAGGATTTGGAGCAATACTTTGAATTCGTGTTCCTGAGGCGCTATCCAACTCCAATCCTGCGCGTTTAGCCCCTTGCAAAACCCAAGCGAGTGCTCCATCTGACAAGCCGCGTATATCGCCTCCTCCTCCGATGGATCCGTGTTCTCCGGGGAAAAGCGTTCTTGATAGGGCGCATCAATGTGGTCAGCGTCAAAGTTTTTGTTCTTATTAAGCTCGGTCAGGTCTCCAAACAGTACCGGCGGGAAAAGACTACGTCGTTCGTCAATGGCAACTGCATGGCGAGCACTGTCTATAAATTTAGTCACACTAGGATCGTGAAAGCGATAGCCTACGTTAATTCGAGAGCTACCGGGCATTACTTCAGGGGCACCAAGCGCCGATACCGTGTCCCATACTCCTAAATACTTGATTTTGAGGATAGGGGCTGTACCTTTTGCATAACCTGGCACATTATGAACGCGCCATTCCTCGTCATTTTCATCGATACATACGTCGCTGGAATAGTTAGCTCGAAATTTCTGCAGTTTTTCACTGCTGCCATCAGTGTCCTTCACTCTCTTATGGTACAGATCGAGCGCCTCATCTATGCGTGATGCATGAAGCCGCCGAATCGGTCCGACAAAACGAATGAGTCCTATAAATGATCGAGCGCTAAAAGCTCCGCGCGAGAATCCGAAAACAAAAATCTCGTCCCCTGGATCATAGTTAAAGATCAAGAATCGATATGCCTCGCGAACGTTCTCAATAAGACCCCAGCCAAGTCCCCCGCCGACTGCTTTGTCATACCAGGCCGTTCCAACACCTTCATCGTAATAGATAACCTGAGCGGTTCCGTCTTTTGCTGTTCGACTAATGCTCGCAGCAGTTAATACCACATTTGTTGGAGTGCTAGAGTTTAAAGCGCACGCCGTGCCATCAAAGCAAAAGATAATGCGTTTCAAAAAACACCTCCTCCCGCTTTCGTTCGGGATCAATCACCCTTGAAAAGAGCGAGAAGTTTTTTTCCGGAATCGATCAACTTTGACAAGTGACCAAGGTTTGCGTCCGCTGAATGAGCCTCTGTGTGTAACCAATCTATTCGCTTGTTGTTCGAAGTTATTTCATCAGTGACCGACTTTAATTCTGTTTGCTGAGTGAGAGCGGCGGATGTATTGCTAATCTCTGTAGCGGATAACTGTGCCACAAGTGTGGACAATTCATCGAACTTGGCAGAATATTGCTGTCGCTGCTCTTCGGAGAGATCTAGATTGGTGGAATTCTTGAACGCGTTATCACGAGCTTCACCTAACAACTTAATCGCGCTCAAATTGTCACTTTCATTAGGGGGGGTAGCCATCCACATTGCTCCTATTTCTTTGTTGATGCCGATTCAATAGCCGACAAGGCATTCGTGAAAGTATCGACATCTTCCAAGTAGGAATCGACATCATCGGTCAACTGGTTTGCATCGAACGGCTGCTTCTTGGACGAGGCGGACCAATCCATAAGATCTTGATTCACCTTTCGCATTTTTGCGAGAGCATCAGTCGGATTTAGACCGACCACGGTCTTGTAGCGCTGCGCGGATGCTTGAGCCTGGCGCAAAAACTCTAGTCTGCCGTTAGACATCAGCTCTGAGCCGTCAGCAGACTGCTGCACGAAATGTTTATTATAGTAGTCAATGAACTTCTTCAAGTCGGTCTGGGCGTCATTCTTATAGACCCCCTCCCTGAACACCGAGGTATCCTTCTCCAGCAAAGTCAGAAGCGTCGCTATCCGTGGACCTCCCTCGTTAATCGTGTTCCTTAGTGCCGCCTCCTGTTTGAAGTGAATCCAGTATTTGCCGGCGAGTCCTGCTAGTTCAGTTGCCGCTGTTGCATAGGCGCCAACTACGGGTGTTGCTGAAGCCAATAGACCGAGCTTCCGACTTATGTCTGCGATTCGGTTACCTATTGATCGCAAATCCGTTTCTGCTGTCTTGGCCTTCGATGGATCGGCAAGTTGCAAAAGTGCCTTCGAATAATTTGATACTAGGCTTAACGCCAGAATACGAGAATTGATTTCTTCATCACTGAATTTATTCAGGAGTGCGGTATCTTTCTTATCTTTCGTCAGCCCCATTTCCATTTTCGTATCAAAGAGCAGTGAATCGAAATAGATGTCTTGTTGAAAATCGTTTACACGAAGGTAGAATGCTTTCACCGCTGGAATAGCTTGCTGAACGCCTGAGTCGAACTTTGTGATTGTCTGACTGATATTCCCAGCCTGACTCTGAGTTGCAGAGGCGAATAATATGCAGACACAGAGCGCCGGCGCGACCAAGGAGCGGAAAATGATCTTT
Source organism: Pseudomonadota bacterium (assembly GCA_021324135.1). Taxonomy (GTDB): domain Bacteria; phylum Cyanobacteriota; class Vampirovibrionia; order Obscuribacterales; family Obscuribacteraceae; genus JAJPJO01. The sequence continues at coordinate 376 of JAJPJO010000009.1, read as the reverse complement.
GCATCTGAGCGCAGCATATTGGGCGCCTTCAACCTCTCGTGGTGCCCGCCAAATGTGCCGGTTGTAGCCAGTTCTGGTCTTGCAATCGCTGCCACGCTTTTTGTATATGTTTAGAGCTGAATAAAGACGATTTTCGCTGGCTCCATGCTTGAACACCAGACACGGCTCGCTCCCATTGTTGCGCGGCAAGCGGATCGTCGTGCGTTGCAATCCAGTGCACGGTCGCAAGCAGTTCCATGCCATAGGGCGTTTCAAATCCTTCGATCAAATCGCCAACCTGCTGCAGTCGTGCAACTGCATCGGGATGTGACTGCAAGCATTGTGTCGCAAGTTCGGTCGCGCCTGGTAGCGTGTGAATTTGTTTGCCGACGGCCGC
>JAJPJO010000163.1 GCA_021324135.1 Pseudomonadota bacterium | reverse complement strand
TCGATGGTGCCAAGCGGCTCTACATGCGGATTCTGGAGCTTGAGCCGGACAACCAGACGGCGCTCGCCGGCAACGAGCGAATTTTCCGCAAGCGAAACGATATCGCAGCCGCGATCAAGCGATTCGTCTACCGATGCATCGGCTTCATCTTCTCTTTGTTCTCGAAGTAATCAGCCTGCCGGCTGTGATTGTCCTTTGAGACTCTATGCAGTCGGTTTGCTCAGGACGCGCTTGGGTCCATGAATCGGATCTTCAATGACGATTGTATTGTCGCGCTTCGGTCCGACGCTGACGATGGCGACCGGCACATCAAGCTCATGCTGCATGAATTCCAGATATTGCCGCGCCATCTCGGGCAACTCTTTGAAGCTGCGGCACTCCGTCGTCGGCTTGAGCCAACCCTTCAATGTTTTGTAGACCGGCTCCATGCGCTGGAATTTGCTGCCGATGCTGGGCAGATCCGTATACGTCTCGCCGGTTTCGCGATCGCGATATGCGGTGCATATCTTCAGCTCTTCAAAGGCGTCGAGGACATCGAGCTTTGTCACTGCCAGGCAATCGAGCCCGTTTATTCTCACCGAATATCTGCCGAGCACGGCGTCGAACCAGCCGCAGCGTCTCGGGCGCCCTGTGGTCGTGCCGATCTCGACGCCGGTCTCTCTCAGCTTGTTGCCTAATTCATCGGTCAATTCGGTCGGGAACGGTCCTTCGCCGACGCGTGTGACATAAGCTTTTGAAACGCCGATCACCCGATCGATTGTCGTCGGTCCGACGCCGGCTCCAACACAAGCGCCGCCGGCAGACGGGCTGGAGCTGGTCACGAATGGATAGCTGCCGTGATCGAGATCGAGCAGCGTACCCTGCGCGCCTTCAAAGAGAATATTCTTGCGCTCGCCCACGGCCTGGAAAATCAGCGCCGATGTGTCGCAAACATATTTTTTCACTTTCTGACCGAGCTCATAATACTCATCGAGGATCTCTTTGGCGCTCAGAGGCGGCAGGTTGTAGAGCCGCTCCAGAAGCACGTTTTTGCGAGGCACCATCCAGTCGAGCTTGGCCTTGAGAACGTCGCGATCGAGCAAATCTTCCATGCGTATGCCGGAGCGCGCGCATTTGTCGGCGTAGGTGGGACCGATACCACGTTTGGTGGTACCAATCTTTTGAGCGCCGCGGCTCTCTTCCTCGGCTGCATCCAAAATCAAATGATAAGGCATGGTGACGTGGGCCGATGCCGATATGCGCAGAAGCGCATCATCGAGCCCGCGCTCCATCAGGGCATCAATTTCGCTGATGAACGCCTTGGGATCGATGACCATGCCGGGTCCGAGAATGCAAACTTTGCCGGAGTAAAGAATTCCAGATGGTATGAGGTGAAACTTGTAAGTGTTGCCGTTGGCGACTACAGTATGTCCGGCGTTTGCCCCGCCCTGATAGCGCACGACGACATCCGCATTTCTGGCCAGCAAGTCGGTGACCTTTGCCTTGCCCTCGTCGCCGAACTGTGCGCCAACTACGATTACGTTTGCCAATGCCTTTCTCCCGATTGATAACGTCCACGCCCCTGAATTCCGGCAATTCAAGAACCGGCGCGGTTCGCGACTGCCTTAGACGGTCCTGAGGATGGACTGTGCAAAACCTAGATAGTCTATGCCACAGGTCAAGAGCTGTCAATTTCTTTGTTTTCGTTTTTTATGCAAATTAAGATTACTTACACTTCCTGACACGGCGCTAATCGAGATGTCGAGCGGCTCGCCGGTCAATTACAATTACACATGTAAGAGTGCTGAGGGCGGCCAAAGGCAACTGCGATCGGCTGAAAATGGCGATGGCTTTGGTTTTCGAACATTCACTGAAAGAAAGACAAACGGCGGCGGCGTCATTTTTTGAAGCCGCCGTCAATGAGAATCGCCTGCATCACGCTTACCTGCTTGTCGGCGGAGAAGCCGATGATAAGCTGCTTGTTGCCAGGCGCATCGCGCAATTCTTCAACTGCAGTAGTATCGCACTCGATACCACTGCCGCCGCGGCGGCAGGAGCCCGGGAAAGCCAGAAATCGCTGCCGCCCTGCTATTTGAGAGCCAGCGAGCCCGAGTCCTGGTGCCAAAATTGCCGCTGGATCGAAGAGGGAAAACATCCGCAAGCATGGTTCCGCCTCGCCCCTGGCGAAATCTCAACGGGCTCGGCATCCAGCACCAGTTCGGTCGTTTCGGTCGAGCAAGCCCGGCAAATTTCTCAGGAGTTGGCAAAGACGTCGTCGTTCAAACGAGTGGTCGTCGTTGAGGAGTCCGGCCAGGACGTTTTCCACAGACCAGCCGCCAATGCCCTGCTCAAGACAATCGAAGAGCCGCGCGACCCCGCCTTTTTCTTTTTCTTTGCCCCCAGTCAGGATCAAGTTCTGGCCACCATAGTCAGTCGCTGTCAGGTAGTGCCTTTCCAGCGCGACGGGCGGAAAACGCTTGGCCCTCTGGCGTACATAAACCAGGGCGGCAAAGATGTGCTCGAGAAGATGCTCGGGCATGACCAGCCAGTGCTGGAGGCTGTCAAACCGCTGCGCTCGAGCCCTTTTTTCGACTGGTCGCGCAAACTGACACAGCAAAAGGGGCACGCCCATGTCATGGGTGAGACGGAGCATGCCTCATCCGTTTCGCAGGCACTGCAGCTGGCTAAAACCATCAACGCTCTTATTGACGACGATCTGGCAGCCGAGCCGATTCTGGATGGGACGATTCTGATCGAGCTCGAGATTATCGGAAGCACGGCGATGAGCAATCCCTCCTTTTCGCAATATTCCAGGCAGTTGTTAAGCCGCCTGGAGGAGACTAAAGACCAGCTCAGCCACTACGTTTCACGCAAGGCTGCCGTGGAAGCTTTTATGCTCGAGTGGGTTAGCCTAAGAAATAAAGTCTCGGGTTAGTTAATATGCTTGAAGGGCACTTATGAGATAGAAAAAGACGTTTTCGAGCAATAGTTTCAAGCATCTCATCGATTGAAAAGGAGTTTGGAGAAGTGGCGAGAAGAGAAACGGTTGAAAGCCCTCCTGAAAACAAGAGCCTGGCTATGGAGATGTTGCCTCCGACGGTGGCTGCCTTGCTTTCCGGAGCCCTGTTTGCCTTTACTATCGTCAATCCGATCGAGCTTGCCAAGCCGACTCCGGACCCCACTCCGCGCACGCAAACTCCAGCCAGTGTCAGCGCTGCCGACACTCTCAACGACCCGCGCTTGTTCGAGAAAATCAACAATACGCCATGCATGGTCGCCTTTGCTCGGGGCCAGATGGATAAGGCTTACACCCAGGCGATGGAGATTGCAAAATCGAAGGAAAAACGCAAAGACATAGTCAATTTGCTTGCCGCCGGAGCGGTTATTGTCGAGAAGCGCGAGCCGGCCGATCAATGGAAACGAAACTTGTGGAAAGGAGACGTACTGCTCAAACAAGCGACCGATATGGCGCCGCGCAATATGTACGTCCGTCTATTTTATGCGCGCAAACTGCGCGATCTCGGACGCCTCGACGATGCCGTTACTCAGTACGAAGAGTTGATGAAGCTCGCTCCTTCTGATGCGAACTGGGCCGATGCTCGCCTCGAGCTGGCCAATCTCTACATAATGGATGAAAAGCCGAGCAAAGCCATCGATATGTTCAATCAAGTCTTGAAGCTCAGACCTGATGATCCGCGCATACTGAAGCGTCTGGGCATAGCCATGGCAGTGAACGGCAACCAGAAAGCCGGATTCGACAAGTTTGTCCAGGGCTCGAACCTCGAGTACGACACACCCAACTACGATCCTGAAATTCAAAGAATGGTCGATGCCAAAGCAGGTCTTATCGAGTCTGCCATCACTGACTTAAGAGCGGACGTGGATAAGAATCCCGGCGACATTCACAAACGCATCAATCTGGCTCGCCTGCTCATTGCCGTCAACCGTTTCAAACCAGCACTTGAGCAGCTTGAGGAAGCTCGCAAAAAGTTCGACTCCAATCCTGAGATTCACCAGGTCATGGCGGAGTGCAATTATCGCATGAAGAACACCCAGACGGCCACCGATGAATTCGCTCAGACAGCCAGATTCGAGCCGCTCAACAAACCGGCTGCCCCGCCTGATTTGAAATATCTTCCTACCTATGAAGAGCTGAAGGAAGAAGAAGATATGGCCAAAGGCATCGCACCCAAAGCCGCCGCTCCTAAGTAAACGGCCAGCGATCTATTTTCGCTTCTCGAGTTCGAAGAGCTGTTCGTAAAGCGCTTTCTCTTTGTCGCTTGGTTGAGTCGGGATGACGATCTTGGTTCGAATCAAAAGATCGCCTTTCTCCGTCTTCTTGTGTGTCGGCAGACCTCTGCCCTTTAGCCGCAGCATTCTGCCGTTTTGGGTGCCGGGTGGAATCTTGATTTTGACCGGGCCCTCCAGCGTGGGCACGCTGGCTTGTCCGCCCAGCACTGCCAGCGCCGGCGAAATCGAGACCTCGCAAATCAGATTGTCGCCATCTAAAGTGAAGTCGGGATGCGGCTTTACCTTAACGCGCAAAAACAGATCGCCGCGCCCCTTCGGCGTCTGCATGCCCTGACCGGGGATGCGCACCTTCGAGCCGGGACGAACACCAGGTGGTATCTTCACCTCGATTGTCTTTGCAGACGAGCCTGGCGGCGTGATTTTGAGCGTGCGTTGAGCACCCTTGGCTAATTCCTCCACATTCAATTCGATGTCCGCTTCCTGGTCGTACATCCTGCCGGCTCGCTGCTGCGCCGCCGGGCGAGGACCAGCAGCGGCTCCTTGAGCGGTTCTCGTCCTCGCTCCAGGCTGTGATGTCTGACCGGGCGTGCCGAACGTTTGTCCAAAGAGCATATCGAAGAAATCGGAAAACGGTCCGGTTTTGCTGAACTCGGAAAACTTGTCGAAATCGAATGTAAAACCGCCGCCCGCTGCCGTGCTGAAATCCGGCGGCGGTCTGAAGTCGCTGCCGGCCTTCCAGTTGGAGCCGAGCTGATCGTAGCGTTTGCGCTTGTCGGGGTCCTTCAGGACCTCGTAAGCTTCGGCAATTTCTTTGAACTTCTCCTCGGCGCCCTTGTCACCCTTGTTCGCATCGGGGTGAAATTTGCGCGCAAGATTACGGTAAGCCGTTTTGATATCCTTCTGGCTAGCCGTACGAGAAACTCCGAGTGTTTGGTAATAGTCCTTAAATTTGACCACGAAAAATCCGAGCTCACGAAGAAACTAAGTTCTGTTGTAGCACAGGCGAACCCGTAATTCTAGGCATGGTCGCTCCACTGATTTTGCCGATAACTGACTGTATAAATCGATTAAACAATACTCAATTTGGGTAAATCAGATCTGGGATCTAACCAGAGTTCTGTTCATCGGTTAGAAGCATCGAGGGTGGTCATTATGAAGCGACTTCGGTCCGGACAATCTATGGTCGAGCTTGTCTGCGGGTTGTTTATCTTGATTCCGCTTGTTCTCGTCCTGTTTGACCTCGCAGTTATAGTAATTGCCGTGCAGGTGAACGACCAGACTTGCCGGCAAGCCGCACGCGCCGCGGCAAGCGGCGACCCAGCCTCGGCCATGCAGCGCGCTCAGGCTGTAGTTGCCAGAGCCAACCAGCAAGGCAGCTCAATGATGAGCAATTACACTCTCGCCGCCCTGAATTTCAACCCCACTACTCTTCCAGGCGATGCAGCCGCCCTGGTTCCTTTCGGGGGAACCGTCACAGGCACGGTTTCGGTCGACACCACCGTCGACGTCAAGCCTTTCATCGTGCCTTACGTTTACAGCGGCGGCGCGCCCCTCACGTTCCGCTCGTCGCAAACCTACCCGTTCAGCTACGTCGTTCCAAACACAGCCCAGAAGCCCGGCAAACGAACTCAAATCGCTCTTGCCCGCTGATCTCTGATCTCGTGCAACCTCGGGTTATCAGGCAACCTGGTGCTTCGACATTTCCTGGATGGTCTGCAAATCGATTTTGACGCCCGGGCCCATTGTCGAGCTCAGGTACACCGATTTGATGTATGTGCCTTTGACCGATGGCGGCTTGATCTTTTGAATCTGATCGACGACGGCAGCCAGGTTCTTGAGCAAACGATCGTCTTCAAATGAGAGCTTGCCAATCGCCATTTGCACTAATCCGCCGTTCTTCTCAGCGCGGAAAGAGACCTTACCGGCCTTCAATTCTTTGATTGTCTTGGCCAGCTCTGTTGTGACGGTGCCATCTTTCGGGTTAGGCATCAAGCCTTTGGGACCGAGCAGTTTACCCATCTTCGAGAGCATCGCCATGCAATCAGGAGTGGCGACGAGCTTGTCGAACTCGAGGAATCCCTGACCGATGCGCTCGACGAGGTCCTCGCTGCC
>JAJPJO010000166.1 GCA_021324135.1 Pseudomonadota bacterium | reverse complement strand
ATTGGCAGAGCTTACGATCAGCTTTGCTTTCATGTTGAACACGCACGCTTCCATCAAATGCTCGAGAAATTGTTCGGGATAGCGCGCGTGCTCGATAACATCGAGCATGAGAATATAGTCGTAATCGCTGACATCGATCGGCAAACTCTTGTCCTGATCGATGTCGTGCTGGAAGAATGAGAGAGATGACTGCGGCTCGACAATGCGTGCATTTCGATCGAGCACAGTTACAGTGCAGCCTTTTGCCTTCAAATGCGGTATCAGATCGGTGGCGGAATCGCCGCCGAATGTAAGAACCTTTGAATTTGCTTCGATGCGCTTGAGTGTTTCGGTCTGGGAGCTCTTGAAACTCAGTTTCGGTCTATGTCTCCATGAGTCTGTCTCAGGCGGCTGGACATCGAAATTGCGCCTGTACATGAGGCAATACGACTGCAGCTTTGCCGCGGCGCTGGCCTTCACGACATCCCAGGCATACTTCATGCCATTGACGTGGCAGACCTCATCGCCGTAAAAGGTCGGGATGGGAAGCTCTTTTATGCGCAATCCGGCAACGATGAATTGAATGATGATTTCGGTGTCGAAGTGGAAATCTTCCGTGTTCAGGTGGAAGGGAACGCGTTGCAGCGCTTTGGTGCTGTAGATGCGGTAACCGGTATGAAACTCGCTCAGGTTGCTCGCTAACAATTTGTTCTGCACGAATGTGAGAATGCGGTTCCCAACATACTTGTACAATGGCATGCCGCCTTTTAAGGCACCGGTCATGGTCATCATGCGCGAGCCGAATACGGCGTCAGCCTCGCCCCTGGCGAGCGGCTCGAGAAGACGTGGCAGTGCCTCGGGAGCATATTGCCCGTCTCCATGCACGAGCGCTACGAAATCGAAGCCTTTCTCGATTGCATAGTGATAGCCGATTTTTTGGTTGCCCCCGTAGCGCTGATTGATCGGGTTGCGAAATACAGTCACCTTGTAGGGCGTAACTCCCGCTAAGCGAGCCGCTTCCGCTGCAGCGAATGTGGAGTCCGGCGAAGCATCATCGATAATCAGAATCTCGGTTTCGTATACTTCATTAAGCGTGTCCGGAATGCGCTTCAGCACTCTTTCAATGGTTTTCTCAGCATTGTAGGCCACAATAAAAATCAAGACGCGTGGCTTCGAACTACTATGACTCATTGAGCGCTCCGTTTTCAGGACATCTAGACGAGTAGGCAATCTACCAACTCTAATGTAAAGAGGTCAAGGTTGTTCGTTTCAGACAGGCTTCGCATGCGAGGAGTGGCAAAAAATTAATTCTGAGTAAGGCGTGCCTGATCCTCGCATGTTCATGCGCCAGTGGCAGCAAACGATATCCAGATGAGTGCTTTTCTTCGATCGTTTTATATGCGAAATCGATTTCAATCTCCAGACTTGATGAGAATTCTTTGATCTTCTGGTTCGCCGCTTTTCCGATCGAAGTTATGCTTGTGCACGATGACCAGTCTGCAAGTTATGCCACGCTTCATATCCGCGCTTTTTCTTACGGCATTGCTAAGCTGCGCCGCTGCTCTTGTGCCGTGCACTGCGGACAGATTCGCGTATCCTCTGCACGGCTGGACGTGGTGGTCGGCGCGCGAAGTCAGAGCCAAGCTCGGCCCGGGCGACGCTGGCACGAAACAAAATGTACTCTTGCTTGGCTCGTCATTGATGGTGGTGGCAATGGCCGAGAGCGATGCGACCTGGTCGCATCAACGAATAGATCTGACCACGTACCGGGATGCGCGTTATTTTGATGATCGTCTAAACACTGCGTCTTCGAAACGTCCAAGTGCTCGCACTATCAATTTATCGGCTCCGGGTCAGATTCCATCGGATGCCTATTTGACGATGAAGTTTGCTCTGGCGTCCGGACTGAGGCCGAACCTGGTGGTCTACGGCATCGCGCCGCGGGACTTGCTCGACAGCACTTTGAGCAGCCCTTTCGACACTGAATGTTATAAGTACCTCTGCCGGCTGGTATCGGCAGACGAACTGAATAAGGTGCTGCCGAATAATTGTTGGCAAAGGATATCAAGGCAATTTAATTCGGCAAGCCCTTTATTGCAGCGCTCGATTGATTTTCAGTTGCAGACCGATCAAGTGGCGAACATGGCTCTGAAGGCGCTATCCGAGCGATTACATCTGAGGAAGATTTCTCTGGCCGAACGAATGTTACTGCTGAAAAATTACAAGCCCTTAGAGATGGAGCCAGAATTCATTCATGCAGAAATAGCAGTCCGAGGTGAGGTTGAAAAACTCTACAGCGACAATCTTTCTGACTATGTGGCACGCTATCGAAAGCCGCGATTGGATTTTTATGAGGGTGAGCTGGCGGCATTGAAAATGCTCGCGGAACTTTGCCAATCTGAGCACATAGAGTTTGTCCTTGTGAACATGCCAATCAGGAAGTGCAATGCCGATTTAATTGAGCCCGGAGTGCAGGCTGCATATCTTTCGGATCTTTTTAAGCTGAGCCGTTCTTGCCGTGTTCGATTTTATGATTTGTGCGATTATAAGATGTATCAAAAAGACGACTTCAGGGATTCGGTTCATCTAAACGGCTTTGGCGGAATGAAATTTATCGATAAGCTGGCAGATGTCTTAGTGCACGATCGTTTGCTTCTCTCGTCGTCAAGATAGGTGAGTTGATGCTCTTCTCAGTATTGCAGTTCACAATTGAAGTCATAACGCCAAGAAAAGGGTCCGGCACGATTGTGTTGCTATTAATGATGCTCATCCATCTGATCGGGGCACCTGCCTGCAGTGCTCAAACGCCACAGACCCAGGGCGAAGAAGTCATTCCCCATGCAATTCAGACCGAAGCAACTCCAGAGGCGGGTTCGCAGAGATCGCAAAGCAAGCCCGAGCAAACCGGCGGTGGTGGCAATGCTGCAGGTTCGTCCCTGACGGTCTTGCCCGGACCACTGGAGAAGGAGCGCCAGTATATTGTTGCGAAGATTTTGTACGCCAAAAGAATCGGCTGTGGAACACAGGGATATGAAAGAGGCTTCAAGGTCGTTCAGGACGAACTCCTTTCAGGTGGCGATTTCGAAGCGCATAAGCTTCGTTTGCGCCGCTTTGAGGAAGAGCTCGATGAGCAAATAAGAATGGCTCGCGAATTAAAAACATATGAGCCGATTGACGGCAGGAAGCGAAAACTTCCCTTACCCCACGCGACACCGGATCCGGTGGCACTGGCCAGAGCCAGTCGACTGGCAAAGGCTATCGTCGCCTTTGGCTTGCGAAGCGCGGTAACAAAAAAGGCAATTCAGGAGACTCTGGTCGAGCATCCAGACACTGTTGTTGATGTTGCTTATGCGCTGCAAGACAAATTGAACAAATATGGATATGACCAGTACAAAGTTATCTTTGCTAACGGATATTTAAGCATCAGGCATCCAAAATCCGGTCAGGAAGTTAAGCTTATGGATCTGTGAACGCAAGCCTATCTCAGGCTCTCGTGTGGCTGGTTTGTCGGCGGCGGCGGTGGATTTGTCCCTTCCATCGGCAGTCCGGCTGCTGCCCAACCCTCCTTGCCTGCTTTGAACTCACGCACATTTTTATATCCAAGTTCCACCAATGCACGGGCGGCTTTCTCGGATGCGTTTCAGGTCGGTTTCGCGCAGTAGACAATGATCTCTGCATTCAGGTCAGGCAAATCATTCTTTGCCGACCGTTCGACCAGGTCGTAAGGCAGGCTGACAGCGCCTGGCAAATGCGACTTCTCGTACGCCTCCGCCGGCAGGGCGTCCACCAGAGTGACTGCGCCTTTGTCCATCTTCTGCTTCAGTTCGTCTAGCGATACATTCTCAACCATGTCAAAATTCCTATCTAATCCCGGCGGGCAAGACGGACTTAGTCCCGGTTAGTTCCTCTGTCGGCGTACCTGAGCGTGAATTCAGGTTGGTGCCGGAGCTCTCAATTATGATGTTTGCGGAGGTCTGTTGACATGTCCGTCAGCTCAGCAATTTCAGCGGAAACCGGCCGATCGACTGCAGTTGGAATCGATCAGTCGGGAGCGCCTGCCAGGGCGGCCAACAGAAGCGTTCCTTTAGCACCTGGTGCAAAGCGCGACGAACGACCACCGCAGATTAAATCGCTCACAGTTCTGCGAATCTTTCCAGCATTTCTTGTCGTGTTTTTTCATTCACAGCATCACTTCTCTTTTCTGCGAGATGCTGCAAGCGCTATCGCCTTTCCTCAAGCCGTGGCATTCTTCTTTGTTCTGTCCGGTTTCATACTTGCCTACAACTATTGGGGACTAAACGGCAAGCAGAACACGATTCGCTTTTATTTCGCCAGAGTGGCGCGCATGTGGCCGGCACACGCGCTTACCTTGTTGCTCCTTGTTCTTCTTGTGCCGGAAGTGTTCAGAATAACCAAGGACATGGTGCCGGTATTTTTTGCAAACTTCTTCCTGGTGCAAGCCTGGATACCGACGTGGAAGAGCTATTTTTCCTACAACGCCCCTGCCTGGAGCAATTCAACCGAAGTTTCCTTTTACGCCTTTTTCCCCATCTTGCTCTGGTGCATGAGAAAGCGCTGGTGGTTGCCGATTCTGCTCACCGGATTGCTGACACTGGGTTTGGTGGCATACTGCACCGTTATGCGTTTGCCTGAGTGCGACCCGAGTGGCGGCTTATCGGAACAAGCACTAACGTTCATTTTTCCCTTATCGAGAGTTGTTGAGTTCACTGTCGGCATGTCCGCCGCGATGTTGCTGAGGAAGATCCAGCACAAGCACATCGGCTTGCTGGCGGGCACTGCTTTGGAAATTTGCGCCATTGCTTTCGTTTGCTTTATGAATTTATCGAGCGCCGCTGCTCGTGCGGCTGTTCTTCCTGTAGTCGGTTCGACTGCCGCACTCTGGGTTCAAAATAGCGGCATGGCGATTGTCGCCTTCTACGTCTTGTTTCTCGTCTTCTCGCTGCAGCGCGGCCTGATTTCCAAGCTGTTCAGCATGCCGCTTTTCGTGGCTCTGGGTGAGATGAGCTTCGGCGTTTATATGCTCCATTCCGTTATTCTTGCTTATCGCGGCATCAACTTCCCAGCCGATCAATCGGTGAGCGCTTACATCATGTTCTGGATGACTTTGATTGTGGGCGCGCATTTGATGTGGATACTGGTTGAGCGGCCGATGCGCAAGCTGATAATGAGCACTGGTGATGTGGTTGTGTTTACTCCTTGGAAGCTTTTGGCGACCTCATCAATGACGGTGAAACAGAAACTGAACATTGCTCTTGCTGCTATCAAAGCCACTTCCCTCAAGAAGAAGGCAGCGGCTGCGCCGAAGACCGGTCCGAACTGGCGTTCAATCATCGTTTCAGCCGAGGTGGTTTTCTTCATCGGTTTGCTCTATTTCAGTTTGCCGACAATTCATCCGATAACGGCTGCTGAAGCCCATGCCATCACGGGCGGTGCCAATGCCGTTTCGGCCGAATATGCTCCTTATTTGAAATGTGTTTCTGCATCGGCGCAACGAAGCAGCGACACCGTTGTGGTCACTCTGATTTGGGAAGCGATGCAGGATGAAACGCTGGATTTCCGCGCCAATGCAACAGGCATGGGTAAGAACGGCACATATCTCTGCCAGATGAGTTACCTTCTTGATCCACGTCATCAACGTGTTCGAAAGGGCACCATCTGGAAAGATACGTTTGAGTTGCCCACTTCGAACTCATACCGAGCCGAGCAAGTCGGCTCGGTTCTCATCGACGTTGCAAAAGGCAAGATGCCGCTCTCCAGGCAACCTATGTCCGTGCCGCTTTAGTCTTTTTTGCCACTGCTTTTTTCGAGGCAGTACTCTTCGGCTTGGACGAAGCGCTCTTCGGCTTGGTTTGCTTAGAAGATCGTGAGGAAACGGTCTTGCGGTGAGCTGCTGCCTTAGAAGCCTTTTTGGCTTTGCTTTTCTTCTTGCTGTCTTCCAATTTCTTCTGCGCAGCTTGTCTTTCGACAGCTTCCTTGCGGGCCGCTTTCTCTTTCTCGACCACCCACGATCCGGCGGTATTTATCGATCCCAATCCATGCCACTCGTGCTTCGTATTGCGCAGAACAAGTCCACTGTCAAACACCGCAGTCGGAAACAGCCGTTCGATGCTTGTGTAGCGTACAAAATCCACCTGCAGTGGATGTGCCTGCCATTCCAGAGTCTTCGTATAAATTGCATCGTAAGTATCATTCCCCGGCGCGGGTGAGTACGAGATCTTCGAGTCACGATGAAAGTTGGATGCTTCCTGGAGAGTTCCGAATGTAGATTCCGAGCTGAAGTTGTCGGTTTCGTGCGCTTCTAAATCAAGCCGATTCGCTCCGGCAACGATCGAGACTCGATACTTGTTTGCCTTATCGTCAAAATAGAATTGGGCATGAGTGAAAACGGTCGGAAAGAGGCGTGCCATTGAAACCAGGGTATTGACGGTGGATGGCGAGTATCTAGCCGGAACGTAGAATCCCTGAACGATAGTTCCAGCCTCATCCCACTCGACGGCAATTCGATCGACTGCATTTTGTGTTTCGAAACCTGTAAATGATGGCAGACCCGAGGGACGCATGTGCGTAAGTTTCAAAATGTCGATGCCGACGATCGCCTGGCCGTTCACGAGCCGGGGCCGAAATATGAGCGGGCGAGGCAAGTGTTTTTTTACTGCGGCCGGGTCGACGCGCCAATTCAAGATCAAGCGCCTGACACACAATCCAGAGATTGATTGAAGCAGCATTACCATACCTCTCGAACGACCTACGCGATGATTATATTCCTCCACGGCTAGAAAAAGTAACCCGGAGCGAACTCGAATTCAACGAACGGTATCGTACGCAATTGGATGAGCCCCAGCCGTGCCACCGCCAGTGGTGCTTAAGCGAGTTCCATAATTCAACGAATCTTTCGCTCTCTAACGAGTCATTAGACAGAAATCGAAGTGCCAAGCAACTTGAGGAATTCTCTCATCCATGCCGGATGTCCCGGCCATGCCACTGCCGTTACGAGATTGCCATCAGTATGCGCCAGCGCCATGTTGAATCCGGGATCGATCCAGCTCGCACCGGCAGCTTCGATCTCGGGACGAAGCGCGAAGTAGGCGGTGCAACTCACGCCTTTCAACACTCCGGCTGCCACCAGTATTTGCGGTCCGTGACAAATAGCAGCTACCGGTTTTTTCTGCTCGAAAAAATGTTTGACGATATTGATCACTTCCCGATTCAGGCGCAGATACTCCGGCGCTCTTCCTCCTGGAATGACCAGACCATCGTAGAGCGACAAATCAATTTCTTCGAAGCTGTGGGTGATCGCAAATCTGTGGCCCGGCTTCTCGGAATAAGTTTGCGCCCCGTCGAAATCATGCACCGCAGTCAGTACCGTATCGCCGTGCTTTTTGCCCGGGCAGATGCAATGCACTTCGTGCCCGACCATAAGCAACATCTGATAAGGAACCATGGCTTCGTAATCTTCGACGAAATCTCCGACCAGCATCAGAATTTGTTTCTTCGCCATGGCTTCCTCCATTAGGTGGGTACAAAATTGTACTCTCAATCGGCAGTCCGTTCCTCAGCTCAGCATGAACCGACGGCGCCTCTTATTCAAGAAACGCCAGAGGCAACAAATGCCATGGTCTCCGCAAGCCAATCGGTTCACAATACTTTGGATATTAGTCCGTTCAAGAGGCAGTCTCATTAACAAGATACAGTCTCATTAATGGGTATATTGTGTCCGAAACGGTTTAAGAGACGGAAAACATGTCGAAAGACAAAACTTCAGCAGAGTTGAACGAAAAGGAAACCGAGACGCTGGATTTCAGCCCAACTCCTGCCGATGGGAAAGAGAATGTCCTTTCAATGACTGATAATCGTTCGCCTGCGGCGAAGGAATCAGGCAGGGCTGAGGGCAAGCCAGCCTCAAAAACGAAAAGAAGTAAATCGAAGAGTGGCGCGAAGGCTGAGTCAAAAGAGGGTCAGAAGGCGGAGTCAAAAGATAATGCAGGGGCGGAATCAAAAGATAATCCAAACCCCCCGGTAACCATCGAAGAAAAGCAGGAGCCCGAGAGCGCAACACAATCCTCGGCGGAATCGCTTCCGAAGGAAGCCGAGCAAGGGTCGCCTGAAACCCAAAAGTCGGAGCCGGTTCAATCTTCATCGGATGCTCAACTGAACCGAGAAGATTCATCGATGCAAGCTCCGGCTGCCTCTTCAGAAGTCGGTTTCAACTTCAGCCGGGATGAAGTGAAAACATTGCTCGTTCCCGTTCCGCCTCTAAAGCGGCTCATTGGAATCGTCATTACACTGGCTTGCTTTGGAACGCTTGCGTACATCTCGTTTCAGCCGCCGATAATCTCACCTATAGGCGGCGTGCACACAATCGAAATTCCTGAGCCGGGGACGTATGTGACGATGTTCAAGGGCAAAATAGAAGATCCATTTGGTTGGGTTCCTGAGGGGCGCTTCCGCCGTTCGTTGAAGATAGAGGTGCAGCCTGTTTTTGAAAATCAGGGAGTGACGCGAATCAAGCCGTTTAAAAACATTTCGGCGCCAAACTGTTTTTCCGTAGCCGAATTTGATATCAACGCCGCCGGCAAGTATCTCTGCTGGTCTGAATGGCAAGAGCCGAACGAATCATGTCCCGGTCAACTTTATTTTGAAAAGGATCCGGTTGAGCTTTTCATGATCAAGTGGGCAGTCGGTATCCTTGGCACGCTTGCCTTCTTCTACTCATTGGGAGTGCCTATGTCAAGTAGAGCGGCGCAGTCTACGTTGCCGGCTGCAAACATTGCCAAGCAATGAAACCCAGGCCCACCAGGGATCGCGGCAAATGTAACAATAAAAAAGCTTATCTTTTGGCCAGGTCAATCACGCTGACTTTGAGTATATTAATAGGTGGAACTTTTCCGTTCGACAACAGCTCATAGTAGCTGTAGCATCCCAGGGGCATTGATATTTTGCGCGCATTGAAAAATAGATCGCACTCCGATTCCAATCAATTTTTTACTAAACTACTCGCCTTCGCATTTCTGGCAACGCTGTGTATTTGGGTTGCGCAAAATGCTCCGGCTCTGGCTGACAAAAACGCCTGGGAACAGCATCTTGACGCCGGCTCTCAGGCCTATAAGAAAGGACAATATTCTGCTGCGCTCGAGAGTTTCAACGAAGCTCTCAAAGATGCAGAGAATTATGCCGACAGTGAAAAAGATCGTGCCACCACCCTTAATGACATTGGTCTGGTTTACGATGCAATGGCTGCGCGAGCTCAAGCTCAAAAGTACTACCAGGACTGTCTGTCATTGCGCAAAAAAGTATTCGGCGATCAGAGCGAGCAACTTATCGCACCATTAAACAACCTCGCCGTTTCATACGTCGAAGATAAGGAATATGACAAAGCCATTGCCACCTTTCAGCAAGCCAACGAAATCATCGCGAAGGTAAAGGGCGCTGACGACCCGCTGTTGTCCGTGAATTTAAATCGTCTTGCTGCTGTTTATCAAACGACGAAACGCTATCCGCAAGCCGTCGATGCTCTCAAGCAATCGCTCGATATCGCCAAGAAAAAATTCGGCGAGCGCAGTCCGGGTGTGGCTGTAATTCAGAACAATCTTGCCGTTCTTTACAGACGAATGGGCAAAGCCGAAGATGCCGAAGCCTTGTATAAGGACAGCCTCGATATTCGCGAAAAGTCGCTTGGCGAGGACAGTTTGGAGGTAGCCAGCAGCTTGAACAGCTTGGCGCGAAGCTATCGCGAACAGGGAAAATTTGAGGAAGCTGAGCCGCTGCTCAAGCGATCTCTCGACATCGTTCGCAAGGCACCAGATGCAACACCGCAGCAGAAGGCAGCTGCTTTGAAAAACTTAGCTTTGCTTTACAGAGAGCTCGGTACGCCTGAGAAGTCCAAGCCGCTTTATGAAGAGGCTTTGAAGATACAGCAAGATGCTTACGGCGAGAACAACGATGCCATCGTTGATACGTTGCTGGCCGTTGGTCAGATGGACCAGGAGCTGAGCGATTACAAAGGTGCTCAAACTGTTTACAATCAGGCTTTAAGCATTTGTGACAAACTGGGATCGCGATCCGATAGTTTGCGATTGGCGATTCTCGACAGACTGGAAGACACCTCCCGCCAGAGTGATGATATGGCTCAGGCGATTGCTATAAACGACCAGCAGCGCAAGCTTATCGAGAGTGCCAGTGTTGTTGATAATAAACTGCTCGCAAAGAAACTAAACGATATGGCCCTGCTCTACAAGGAGCAAGGAAAATTGGAGACTGCCGAAGATTTTTTGAAGAAGGCAGTTGACATTCAAAGTAAGTCAAATGCCGAATCTTCCGAAAGCGGCGTATACTTAAACAATCTCGCTCGCATATATGCAGAGCGTGGGAAGCTGGAAGAGGCGAAGACGACCTACCAAAGGGTCATAGACATAAGAACCAAATTGGGCGTCGATCCGATGGAACTGGCCGCTGCAATGAGGCACTATGCTTCGGTTCTTAGAGACTTGCATGATACGGCTGAGGCCGACAAGGTCGATCGTAACGCATCCAAACTTGAGGAATCGAACAACGAATGAAGCCTTGGGAACCCTTAATAGTGCCCATCAAATATGAATACGTCGCACTCGCCTCACTCCTGGCGGCACTGAGCTTTTCGGCCCCGTGCCGAGCTGATGAGGGGCGCAGCACGCTCAGTGGCAATATCTCCTGGTACGGACCTGGTTTTAATGGGAAGAAAACCGCCTCAGGCGAGATATTCGATATGAATAAACTGACGTGCGCGCACAAGACGTTGCCATTTGGAACGCGAGTATTAGTCGAAAATCCGAAGACAGGCAAGTCCGTCATTGTAAAAGTGAACGATCGCGGACCTTATGCAAAAGGGCGGATCTTCGACCTGTCGCGCGGGGCTGCGCAAAAACTTGGTATCCTCCTTGGTGGCGTGACTTACGTCGAATGCACCATTCTGCCCAAGGGTGGTGCTGAAGGACTGTTGCCCAGGTTGATGTCGCATGCGCCGGAGCTGCCCGAGACACCAGGCGGCATAGCCGGTCTTGAGAACGGCATGCGCTTTGGTGCGCTATCCCGCATCGCCGAGGCGGGCGGCTTAGAGGAAATCTAGGAACGCGATTTATTTCTTCGCGAACATTGATTTGATGAACTTTGCGAGCGGATCGTAAAACTCGTCGACTACTCGTTCTTTCAAAGGAATGATGGCGTTGTCGGTGATGTGAATGTCTTCCGGGCAGACTTCGGTGCAGCACTTAGTAATGTTGCAGAAACCGATGTGACCTTCATCTTTCAAATATTTGAGCCGATTAGCCGTATCCTTTGGATGCATCTCCAGACCGGCTGTGCGCACCAGGAAACGCGGACCCATGAATGCGTCTTTGCGGCTGTGATCGCGGAGAACATGGCAAACGTCCTGACACAGGAAGCATTCGATACACTTTCGGAATTCTTGAACTCTATCAATGTCCTCTTGAAAAATGATCCATTCTTCATCGCCGGGCGGTGGTGTGAAGCCTTGAATTTTCTTGTTGACCTCGAAGTTCCATGAGACGTCCGTCACGAGGTCTTTGATCAGAGGGAAGGTTTTTACTGGTTGCACGGTTATTTCGTCGCCCTCAGCGAATCTGTCCATGCGTGTTTTGCACATCAAACTCGGCTTGCCGTTTACCTCGGCGCTGCATGAGCCGCATTTAGCGGCTTTGCAATTCCAACGCACGGCAAGATCCTGACTTTGATTGGCTTGAATGTAATGGATGGCGTCGAGGACGACCATGCCCTCCTCGATCGGCACTTTGTAGGTTACGAATTCGCCGCCCTCAGCGGTTCCTCGAAAAACTTTCAGTGTTGCTTCAGGCATGTGCAGGCTCCTTCTGTTCAAAAAAAGCTCTCAAATCATCTGGCATCGTGGGCAGTGCCGTATGCTCCAGCTTCATCTTATCGCCGTCTTTCGAGCATGAGGTGTTCACCTTGCCCCACTTTTCCTTGTCTGTGTTGGGATAGTCTAAACGACTGTGCGCCCCTCGACTTTCCTTTCGTGAATGAGCACTACGGGCGATGGCTTCGGCAGCCACGATCATGTTTTTGAGATCGCGGCAGAGGTGCCACCCCGGGTTGTACAGTTTGCTTCCAGCGACTCCCACTTCCGCTATGTCTTTCTTCAGCTCCTCCAGTTTGGCGATGCCGGTTTCCATATCCTTCTCGTCGCGGAATATGCCCACGTAAGTGCTCATGATTTCGTGCATTTTCTTCTGCACATCGTAGGGATTCTTGCCGCCAGTTCTGCTCAACGGCGCTTCCAATTCCTCTACGGCGGCATCGATGTCGCGCTCATGCACGGTCGGTTGGCTGGCGCCCAGTTTCTTTGCGTACTCAGCCGCACCGGCTCCTGCCCGGCGACCAAATACAACCAGGTCGGACAGGGAGTTTCCACCCAGTCGGTTGGCGCCGTGCATTCCGCCTGCGCATTCACCTGCGGCAAACAATCCCGGCACTAGACTCTCGGCGGTGTCGGCATCGACTCGCACGCCACCCATAATGTAATGGCACGTCGGTCCGACTTCCATCGGTCCGGCGGTTATGTCAACATCGGCCAGATCCTTGAATTGATGGTACATCGATGGCAGTTTCTTCTTGACGCGATCGGCATCGAGATAACTGATGTCCAGGAAAACGCCACCATGCTCGGTGCCCCTGCCTTCCTTTACCTCAGTGTAAATGGCGCGCGCAACGTTATCTCTGGTCGATAGCTCCGGAGGACGTCGAGCCTCGCTCTTGCGTCCCTCGAGGGTGGCCGATACCCACTCCTGCGCTTCCTTCTCATCGGCGGCAAACTCATGCTTGGTAGCTTCAGGCAAGTATTTCCACATGAAGCGATCACCTTTGCTGTTGCGCAGTATGCCGCCTTCGCCGCGCACCCCTTCGGTGACCAGCAATCCTCGCACTCCAGGCGGCCACACCATTCCCGTCGGGTGGAATTGAACGAATTCCATGTCGATCAAATCGGCTCCCGCCTCGTAGGCAAGAGCATGACCGTCGGCTGTGTACTCCCATGAATTGGATGTGACGGGATAGATTTTGCCGACGCCGCCGGTGGCCAGTACGACTGCTTTCGTTTTGAACAATACATAGCGACCGTCTTCTCTGAAATAGCCGAAGGCACCTGAGATGCGCTCGCCATCTTTGAGAAGCTTGCTGATCGTGCACTCCATGTAAACATTGATGCCCTGATGGACGCCGCGATCTTGAAGTGTTCTGATCATCTCAAGACCAGTGCGGTCGCCGACGTGACACAAACGCTTCCACTTGTGCCCGCCGAACGCTCTTTGCAAAATGCGCCCTTCTTTGGTCCGGTCGAACACAGCTCCCCAGCGCTCCAGTTCGCGCACCCGATCCGGAGCTTCCTGGGCATGCAACTGAGCCATGCGCCAGTTGTTCAACATCTTGCCACCATTCATGGTGTCTTTGAAGTGCGTCTCCCAACCGTCTTGAGCGTCGACGTTGGCGAGGGCGGCTGCAATGCCTCCCTCCGCCATGACGGTATGTGCTTTGCCGAGCAG
The DNA here is from genome assembly GCA_021324135.1 of Pseudomonadota bacterium. Lineage (GTDB taxonomy): Bacteria > Cyanobacteriota > Vampirovibrionia > Obscuribacterales > Obscuribacteraceae > JAJPJO01. Next base: position 9,613 of record JAJPJO010000166.1, on the reverse strand, counting down.
GGATTTGCAAACGAGCCCCACCGACAATCCCTGTGAGGAAGCTTCGATAGCCGCCCGCAGACCGGCTCCTCCTGCTCCTACAACTATGACATCGTGCTCGTGTGTTTCGTAATTAGCCATTTCGTTTTTCCCGTTTCGTCCTTTGACAAATTTTGAACTGAATAAATCTCCTGAGAGATCGGAATAGTTGCAACTAGAAGAACACGACCGGATTCATCGTTCCCATGCAAACTTCCCGGATATAGAAATCGGTGAAGCCGACCGAGAACAAACTGAGCCATGCCCAGGCCATGTGATGCTCGTTGAGCTTGCTGACCAGGTGCCAGATTTTGAATCGTCTTTTCGCCGAGCCGTCGCAACTGAAGCAATCAAGGGCACCGCCGCAGAGGTGTCTGTATGCATGGCAGCCGAATGTGTAGCCGGACAGCAAGACGCAATTGGTCACCATTACCAGGGAGAGGAGGCTGACGCTGAAGGCCTTTTGCTCGTTGATAAAGGAGCTCAGTGCGTCGTACCACAAAATCAAGAGCACGATTGCTGCAGCATAAAAAAAGTAGCGATGGGCGTTTTGCAGAATCCAGGGGAAACTTGTTTCGCCGCAGTAGCCACTACCCTTGGTGCCAACCACGCCGCATGCCGGTGGTGTCCAAAAATAGGCGCGGTAATAAGCCTTGCGGTAGTAATAACAGGTTGCCCGAAAGCCTGCCGGTACCCACAAGATGAGAATGGCCGGCGAAAACTTCCACCACTCGAAAATCAGTTTCGGCGAATAAAAAGGCGACAGAAACTGATGGTACTCAAACGCAGCATTCTCAAATGTTCTGAAAGTAGCGTAGACAATGAAGCAGAGGAATCCGACAAAAACGAGCGCCGGCTCCATCCACCAATTATCTTTCCTTTCAGTGCGTCCCTGATGTGCAGGTGTTTTGACTGTGTTAGCTTGGCTCATGTGAATCCTTCTTATCTGACCTGACCAACTTTCGACTACGCGCGGCCGCAATACGAACTGCCTGACGCCGGATTGACATTCGACAGCCTCAGCCAGAAGTAAAAGTGTAAGTACATTTGCCCGCGCGGTAATAACTTGATTGCCGAGTGAAAGACGCGGCAAATGCCAGAAATTTTGATAGCAAGGCCGGCTTTCTGAGTCCTCATTATATCAGCTAATACCTGACCTGATGCGATTGTTGAGCGTTTTGTAAGTGAGCTATAAAGGCTATATGGCAATGACTCTTAGTTCTAATTAATCTTTGGCGACAATTGAAAAACGGCTTGTGGTGGGCGTTTCCACACGCGCCTGTTGGCAACTATTTTGGAACATGCCAGGGAAAGTGGCGTCTTTTTAATCGATCGACCACCCTAAATCCGAAACGGCGGTGGTTGAGTAAACGGTCTTGGAGATTGGCTGAGCGAGACCGAAGTCTTGAAAACATCAGCCCAGAGGACGCCATGAAAAGAAAAACTTCAAAAGCGGTAAAGGGATCACAAGCGGGCAGCACGGCACTTTCGCAAAGCTCTGCCAAAGCTGGCGGTGCAGACATCAAATATGTCATGCAGCGACTCGATCAGTCCCTGCCGCTCATTACCGATGACTGGCAGCGGGTCGAACAATTGCTCAATTTGATCACCGAGTTTGCGCCCACCGAGATAGTCATGGAGCTTGCCGGTGCGATCGCCTCATACGCCGACGATCAGGCTCAGCGCGGCTACGTGCTCGGCCAGGAAGATATAGTTAAGGAACTGCGCAAGCGGGTGGCCTGAATCGGGTCCAACTGAGATAAACTGAAGGCATACTTTGGGATATCTCACGCTTGGGTGTAACACGTGTCGCTGCTCGCCGGGGCATCAATCGCATCTTTTGTATATCTAGGCTTGTCACCCAGGCTCAATAATCCTTTGTATCGTTATTTGCTGTTCTATCCCACGCCATTTCCCGACGATGTGCTGGCCGCGCCGACATTAGAAGGGATTGCCGGTGAGGATGTATATTTCCAGGGAGATATGGATCAGCGCTTGCACGGCTGGTTCTGGTTGAATCCGGGCGCTAATCGCGTCGCCATCTTCAATCACGGGAATGCGGGCAACATCACCATCCGCGACCGCATGTGCACCTTGCTGTTGCGCTCGGGCTGTTCGGTTCTCGTCTACGACTATCAAGGCTTTGGTCGAAGCAACGGCAAGCCCAGTGTTCACGGGATTTGCTCGGATGGCATGGCGGCGCTGAATTATGTTGTTAGCGAACGCGGCTTCACTGTCGACCAGGTTATTCTTTATGGAGAATCCCTGGGCGTATCCGTCGCCACTTATGTCGCCAGGCGGGCTGCCCTGAATGGAACGTCAGGCAACGGTAGCCAACCGGGACCAGCCGGTGTAATCCTTCAGTCAGGCTTTGCATCGCTGCGCCGCATCGCCGTCGAGCACTATCCTTTTCTGGGCATCTATCCGCAGTCTCTATTTCCGCAACCCGCGCTCGACAATTTGAGCATTCTCAGCAGTTGGGAACATAAGGTCCCGCTGCTGTTTATCCATGGCGATCGAGACATTGTCATTCCTGTAAAACATTCAATCGATATGTATGAGGCGGCAATTGGTCCGAAGAATATCCTGCGCTTATCCGGAACCGGTCATTCCGATATTTTCGAGACGGCGGCGGAAAGATTCGTAGAAATCGTCGGCGAGTTCATCGATGGCCGTCTGGTTGGTTTGGAACCGGGTGACGCCAGATATGGTGCGGCCTAAATCCGTCACCATTTGTCGATGAAATCGTGCTAGCGCAGGAATCGTAAGCTGCCGGCGACGTGCACAGTCATCACGTTGTTCTGCAGAGCTGCCTTACCTTCAAATTCGTAGCAGGGTCCATCGACATCGACGATGCGAAATGTATTCGTGTGCTCCGGGCTCGTGGTTACTTGCTGCTCGATGCTCGCCCCATCGGTGCTCTCAGAGGGAACGGCAACGATGAGCGGGCGAATACGCGGCGCACCACCTGTAGTAAGAGTCGTCCATGGCTCCCTGACAAGCAACGTTCTGGGGATTTCGATAAGCATTTGTAATAACTCCTCTGTTTCGCTGACCAGATTAATGACTGCAGACCGCATCTCTTTTAGGACGGCTTTCCCGCCTGGTGAGCCAAGATTGAGCAGATCTAAGCTTATCTATCTCGTAAAACCCTATAGAGATTATCTGCAAACCTATAGTTCGCAACCACAAGCTCTCATCAAAATGGATGTAAGAGAGCCGTAACGAGACGGCATAGAGACCAAACCCATCTCTAAGAATAAATCAGTAATACATCTGAAATAAATCCGACCACTACTTATCTCGGTGAGGGAAATCATATGGAATCCAACAATAGTCAGTGGCATACGCTGACCCCGAACGCGAAACCAAGCGCAGAACATTTGGTACCCGGCTTATATGCGCTCGCACGTTGTTGGTACGATCGCGGGGACCTGGCGCCGGCAGAGAAGATCTATCGATTGATATTGAGCATCGACGATCGCGTCAAGAACATCAAAACGGGGGAAGTGGTCCTGAGCGCGCTTGATATGGCGCGTTTGCTCATGGAGACGAATCGGCTTATGGAAGCCGAGCATATGTTCTTGCGCGCCATTAATCGATGCACTCATTGTCTGGGCCAGGACCACGCGATCTACGCGATGATCCTTAAATCATATGCGGAGCTGCTCAGAAAAATGAATCTGGCTAAAGAAGCCGATGCATTGGATGTTCGAGCCAGTCAAGTCAACGCCAAGCAGACGTACAAATCTGAGCCGGCTCTGAGCGATTCGTCAGTCAGCAGTGCCACCATTGTATGAGTTTGAGGAAACGAAGAGACACTGAACGCTGATTGTTGATCGCTGCCATCAACGCAGTCTGCAATCAAGCCTGATCATGGCGCCTACCACTGGCATGTGAACAAACTGTGCCAGGACCGGTTTTCCTGTTCCCTGCTCGACTACATGCCTGTAAAGCGCCAGTTGCGGCGCGTAGCTTAGAGCGCGTTCGTTCCACTCATCCATCTTTCCTGGAAAGGTTTTGTGATCGATAATGATAAATCCCTTCTCCGTCTCGAGAAGCAGATCGATCGATCCTCGCACTCTGCGCCGATTGAGCCTACCAGCTACGGGAACCTCCGCACATAGCGAACCAGTTTCGAAGGTTTCTTGCAAAAACTTGTTAATGCGATCCGCCATCACAGGCAGTGCCTCCGGCTGAATACTTTCGACGGCGTAGTTTTTCAGGAGGGCCGATGCCAGGCCCAACCGTTTATGATAATCGGCACCTCCGGCGGTTCTATCCGCGGTGAGAAACGCATGGACGCAGTCGCCCACGACCTGCATATCCGGCATGCCGCTCAGGGTAATTCGCTCGCCGAGAATAAACGTCACCGGCTCGCCAATGATTTCGATTGGAACATCAAGATCATCAGCCTCACTCGGCTTTAGCAGATATGATTCCTGAGTGGCAATCTCCGGCGGAGTCGGGCTGAGGAAAACATATTCCTGATCGGAGCGACGTTCGCCAGGGTCGGGTTGCTTTTGCACTTTGAAATTTGCCCGCGACTCCGGAACATTCTCGATCAATTCGCCCACATAAGGTTCGTCCTGAAACGGCAGTTGCAAAATAGATATTTCAAGATCGCTTTGGCATTGCGTCAATTGTTGGAGCCACTGTGTTCCATCGCTTTTCGAGCTGGCGCTGAAAATCAGATAATCTCTTGCCCGAGTTATACCTACATAGAGAAGCCGCAGGTTTTCCGCTGTTCCACGCCTTGCCGCTTTCTTGAACTCAACGGTCTTCCCGACCCGATTGATTAGTTTCAGCCCTGTTGTATGGGTTCCGTACGGCCACGGCCAGTATCTAATCTTTCTTCCGGATAATGGATCGAGAGCGTTCAATTCCGCTTCGGCTGACTCGATAGTGATACCAAATGCAGTGGCGTTGTGATATTGCTGCCCTCCCAGATCGTAGAGGATGACCATGGGCCATTCCAGACCCTTGGCTTTGTGATAGGTAAGAACATGTATTCCATTTTCGTCCGGATTGGCCGGCTGCAACCCGCCGTCCTCCAAAAATCTCTTCAAGTAGAGGACCAGTCCCGCCGTCGTGGCTGGAATCCTGGCGGAGCGAGAAATTTCCTCGTATGTTTGCGCAACCCCTCGCAATGAATCCAGATTGGCAAGCCGTTGGCGAACGCTTCCCCAGGAAGTTATTGATTCGACGATGCCCTCGCAATTGATCGCTGCTTCGAGCACCTCCAGCGGCGTGCGATCGGCCATGCGACCGCGCAAGTCTTGCAGTGCCTGCAGGGCATTGGCAGTGGTTGCCTTCAATGCAACCGCCTGATTTTGAGCCGGACCCTCCTGGTCGTCCTGGGCCGGCTCGCTCTCCATCAGCCGGAGCCAGTTATCCAGGCCGACGTTGTGACCCAGATCGAAGACATTATTGAGCCAATCGCCGTCGTCCGAGCTCAAATAATTGACGACCTCGGCAACGGCCAGGGTATCGCTCTTATCCACAAGTACCCTCAGCGCGGCGAAGACGAGCGCGCACTCGGGTGTGTCAAGCAAACCGTCGCGCTCGGTAGCTACGGTCAATCCGGCTGCGACAAGCTGTTTGGCCGCCAAAATTCGACTGCTGTTAGTGCGGCAGAGAATTACGATGTCCGAGCCTCTTATGGGCCGCAGCTGTTTAGTTTCTCTATCCACTACCGGCCACGACTCGGCGCTCGATAGCACTTGTCTTACGCCGTTAGCCAGCGAGCTGAGAATTTTGTCTCTACGCTTTCCATCCAGCCACCAGACATGAAGGGCATTGTTTTGTCCTTCGATCTCTGGTCTGTTGACTTCACTGATTATGGCACTGTCTGCGGTGACATTCGCCAGCTGCGTCGCGCGAGAGAAAAGCTCGTTGGTAAATTTCACAAGCGTTGGGCGAGAGCGGTACGACTTCGCTAGTTTGTCGTGCGTGCCACCAGTGACGGTGACAAGAGTTTTGACGGCGTTGCGCATCAACTCCGGATCTGAGCCACGAAAACCGAAGATCGATTGCTTTTCATCTCCGACCCAGACAGAGTATTCGACGAGTTTTGCCAGCTCGATGAAAATCGCCAGCTGAATCGGACTGGTGTCTTGAAATTCATCGACAAGCAAGAGCCGCACGTTTTGCTTGATTGAATCGCGAATGCCCGGCTTGCTCAGCATCTGTAAAGCAAGCAACTCCTGATCGACGAAATCAATCAGCCCATGCTCCTTCTTGTAGTCGGCATATTTTTCCATGGCTTGCGCCGCGCATTCAAAAACGCTATATACAGTTCGGCGCAGATCGTCGCGCAAACGTGGGTGCTGATCGTGCTTCGATGCTGCCTCGATGATCGGCTTTACTATCTCGAACGTTTTTTTCGAATGCTGGAGCTTAGCCAGAGCAGCCCACTGACTCCATGTCAGTTTATTGCCCGATTTGAGCCGCCGGTTGATGTCGGCGAGTGAATTGTTGAGATTCTGCTTGATTAAGGTTTCATCGTCGATTTCCTTCAGTCGAGGAATTGCTGCTTCAATTGCTGCAGCAAGTGCCTCATCGAGTTCTTCGCCGTTTGAATCAGCCGCCGCCTGTCCGTCCGATGATGCTTTCCAAACAGATTCCAGTGATGACCAGGACTCTTCGGCCAGGCTCCTCAGCCTGGATGGCGGCAAATTGTTATTGCGAGCCGCATCAATTATTTGGCTGACATCCTTGCGCCAGTTCTCAATCTGAAGGCGTGTGGCTACCTCATTCATCTCTTCCGCGAAGTCGTGAATGACGGCATCGACGGCTATGGCGAAAACGGCAGGCATGCGCTCCTGGGCGATCACGGTCAGATCAGGAGACAATCCGGCATCGATGGCATGCTCGGTTAAGAGCCTTCCACAAATCGAATTGACCGTGCCAAGATAACCGCTCAGCACTCCCTGCGCCGCTTCCCACTCTCCCTTTTCCAGAAGCAAGCGGCGGACTCGTTCGATCAACTCATCAGCAGCCTTGTTTGTAAAGGTGGTGGCCATTATGGCGGACTGATGGTTTTTGCCACGATCATCTGCCAGAAGGGAAAGACCCTTTAGATACTCACCCGAGAGTCTATAAGTTTTGCCGGTACCGGCGCTTGCCGATATGACATTGATCGGTTGGATGGATGTATCGCTCATGCGCCTGGTCCTTTCTTGCCGCACAGCCTGCCAAACTCGCAGACCTTGCACGGCGGCTCCAGTACGAGATTCACTCCCGGTACCGGATGTGGTATCGCTTCCGAGTCATCAAAGTTGCTGCTCTTTTGCAGCTGGTCATCCAGGTGAACTTGCCCCGCGGGCGGAAGTCCGGTGGCAAATATGGTGCCACCATCTAAGTGGGCACGATGTTGCTTGTAGTCCTGCATAAGCTGCAGCCAGACATCATCCAGATGCGGACCCGGTATATATGAGTGGGCAGGAAAAGGCTGCAATTCACTGCAAAGCAAATGCCGCTGCGAGAGCATGTAATAAGCGGCATGCGTTGGATAGCCTGTATGCGCGCGAGACAATTTTGCATACACCGCCAGTTGAATTGCTTTGCCCTCCATTAACTCTCTTCGTCGATGCGAGGCCGATCGCTTCGTCCACTTCAAATCAACGACACAGTTGCGGTTATCGGGATGATAAAGCAGCATGTCCAATCGCCCGAGCACATCAGTGCCGTCAATCGTTTGAGCAAGATTTTTCTCGCACTCGATTTTTGAGTAACCGGCATCCTTGATGAGCGTGAATAGATGCGCTGCAGCTTCGGTAATATTGTCCTTCAATCGATCTCGTTCAAGGCTGTTGCCGGGCAGCAGCAGAGGCGCGGCCACCTCCGGACAGAGCTGATCGAAGGCACCTGCGGTCAAACCTTTGACGAGTTCGGATGTGTAGTCACGACTGAGCAAATCGTCCTGTTGAAAAACTTTTGCAAAGACTGCATGAGCGAGCATGCCTGATAAACGCTCGCCTTCTGCCGCTGAAAGGAGATTGCCGGTCTTGATCCCTGTGCGTTTGAAGAACCAGCGCAGCGGACATTCGAACAATCTCTGTAGATCCGATGGCGACTCGGCTTGCAATTGAGCGGCAAAATTGCCCGGCTCGATATTCCAGATCGGCTTTGGATGGGGAAGCGGATGAGCCGATCTCTTCTGGCGAACAATTTTGCGGGAAAGGACCGTGACCTCAGCCTGCTCGTATATACGCTGAGCTTGCAGAACCACTGCACTGGGCGCAGCCTGCGAAGTGGCATCAAGCAGTTCGCTTAATTCGTGAAAAAACGGATGACTGGCGGCAGTTTGGCCTGCCACCGTGCGTGGTTTCACAAGCAGGAGCTGGCGCGCACCGGCAAGCAGCGGGCGACGCCAACTTTTGGCTTCGCGAATGCTGGCTGTATGCGGATCTTCAAGATGTATACCATGGGATGCCAGATAGTCAAGCTCTGCCTTCGTCCAGGTATGTTTGAAACTGATTTTGTTGTTGCCGGTAAAGCCCCACCAAATAACAGTGTCTGCCGGAGCGTAGATTTGTCCTGGATGATCGACAATGGTCCAGGCAGAGGCTTCGGCTTCGTCCGCTCTATAGCCATCGCTCAGCACCGACTCAACGATGCGATGCAGTTGAGATCTGGGCAACCTCGGCATTTTAGTCAGGCTGACCGCTCTGGCCAGAGTATCCGCGCAAACGGCAGTGAGGGCGAAGACACGGCTCATTTTGGCTTCGGTGAAGGCGTTTGATAAACCCAGAGCGTGCAGTCTGATGCGCTGGCAAATTTCTAAGATGACTTCGACAGGCAAACCTTCAGTCGGATCGAACAATGGCGACTCCAGCCATTTTCTCCACCTTTGCTCGGTTTCTTTGAGCTCCGCCTCCTCGGAATCTGGTTGCGATTCGAGTGGAGCCGATAAAAACTTCGCTTCGTTTTCCATCGCCCTTCGCCAGGCTTCTTGCCAGGCATCACCCCCGATACCAGGTTCGGAGCTCAAGGCTTTGAGGAAATACTGGCCGATCAGTGGGCGTATGGGACAATGAGGCAGAAGCAGGAATTCAGACAGGCGGCTGGGATCGAACGGACTCCAGCACAGCTCGAGGCAGAGCGGCAGTATGGACATATAGCCGCGCAACGGCGAGGCGTCCGAACCCCCGAGGATGGGAAGATTGTTCCGTGATAGAAACTGATCCAGAATCGACGTGGACGATCCTCGAATTATGACGATCGCGCCTCTTTGATCGCCCGCACTATCTGCGATACCGTCGACATTATCCTCGGCAGTCAAGAACGTCGTCAAAAAATCGGCGGCCTGCAACTCATCGTCTGCTTCCAAAAGACAAAATGTTCCGTCTCCGCTTAGCCTGTTCTTTCTCGTTTTGTCCCCGTTCTGATCCTCTGAAGCTTCGCTGTTTTTCAAACGAGGCAGCAAGCATTCAGTCAGTTTGCTTACATCGCTGGAACTTTGATCGCGACATAAATTCTCATAATGGACGCGAACGCCATTCGCTGCCAGAGCGTTTAAAATACGCTGCCACACAGGCGGAAGTAGCGATTGCTCGTCGAGCACGGTAACAGAGTCAATACCCGACTGCAT
>JAJPJO010000422.1 GCA_021324135.1 Pseudomonadota bacterium | reverse complement strand
GAGCAAATAAGGCAATCGAAAGACAGACGTGACGATCAGTTTTTATACCTTCTCAAACTCGACGGCACGTATCATGAACTCTCGCCAAAGGTCAAAGACTTGCTCGACCGTTACCGCAGCACTGATGAAGGGTTGGCTGCTTCCTTGAGTGAGCAGTCGCAGGCATCGACAATTATTGCCGGCATTGGCGGTTTTGGCTTGATTGCCCTTGCTGCCGTGCTTCTCTATGTCCGTTTCGTCGCGCGGCTGGCCAGGCGCTTGCATAATGTCGCCGAGGACATGAAGAATGTGGCGATTGGAAAGCCATTGCCCGACAGAGGACAAGTCGAGGCTGACGAGATCTCTCAATTATCATCCAGTTTGCAAGAAATGGTCTCACGACTCGATAAATTACGAGCCCGAGAAAAGGTCATGCTGGATAACGTACCCAGTTTCATCTGCGCCCTCAATCCCGAATGTGTGATCGTTGAAGTCAGCCCGGGGAGCAGCGCGCTCTGGCAGTATGATCAGGACGAGCTGCTTGGGAGCAGATTGAGCCAGTTTATCTCGGATGGAGGGCAAGAGACTCTCGAGAAATTGCACGCGGCATTTTCAGAGCGGCGACTGGTGTCCTTCGAGAATTCGATCAAAGCCAGGGATGGCAGCGTAATGGAATTAGCCTGGCGATGCCGTCTTTCAGACGACGGGCAGACCCTGGTCTGTGTTGCTCAAGATGTATCCAGGCGTAATGATAATCTTAGAAAGATCCGCAGCAGCCAGGAAGAATTTCGTCGAATGCTGGATGACATGCCCTTTGCAGTGGTCACCTGCGATGAGTCGTTTACCATCGTATCGGTGAATCGTGCCTGCCAGACGTTATTCGGATATCAACCAGGCGAGCTATTGAACAAATCCCTGAGTTTGTTGATCACCGGCACGCAAGAGCACAGCAAAGCGATGAACGATCAGCTAGCCGACATAATGAAGCTCGCTGAAGATAAGCCTGTCGCCCTGAGTGCCTGGGGACGAGGTGACAGGCGATTGCTCACCGAGATGCATAGCAGACGTTATGCAAGTTTTGGATCGAATGTATGCCTGGCCGTTTTCCAGGATGTGTCCGCCCGCGAGCAGATCGAGCGGGTCAAGAAGGATTTTGTTTCCATGATCAGCCACGATCTGCGTTCGCCGCTAACAGCTCTGCATGGGACTCTTGATATGTTAGCTATGAGTGAAACGGACGATCAGCCTGACAGACAAGAAGAGACTCTCAGCGACGCGCAAAAAACGGTAGAGACGCTGGTGCATTTGATGAACGATTTTCTCGACCTCGAAAAATTCGAATCGGGAACTGCCGTTCTCGAGTTCGAATCAATTCCATTGAGTGAGCTCATTGATAGTGCCACTGAAGGTTTCGTCGTGGCGAACGATCTATCTGCTGGATCAGATTCGGTGGGCACAACTATAAAGGTAGACAAATCGCGAATGATTTTAGCATTGCACAATTTGCTTTCCGCCGCCGGATCATCTTTGCCTCCTGAGGGAAGAGTCGTGTTGGCATATTCGCATGCCTCAGAGGACACCGTCGAGATCGAGATAAGGAGAAGCGGTGCTCCAATGTCGAAACGCTTAAAGGAATCGAACTTCTCCCGCTATATTCTCCTGCCTAAGTCTGATGTCGGAAGCCAGTCATCGAGCGGTGTAGGCTTAGCGCTCGCCATGTCGATCGTGCGCGCTCATGGGGGATCGCTTTCATTAAAGTCGGGAATCGAGAGTGATTCCTTTTTGTTGCAATTAAGAAATTAGCCTGACGCCTTTTTCACGCAGTGCTTTTAATGTGCGGATGAAGCGAAGATGCTAGAGTGATTTTACCTGTACCCAAACAGCAAGAGCTTACATACTTCGATTTCATTGAACTCATGTGCTCTCGCGACTTGTACAGGCGCATTATCTTCGCGCTATTGCGCATCTATAATTGCGTCGGTACCCGGGCAGGCTGTTCGTTCTCAGTGCTCGGGTTTGCTATTTGGCAAGCTCGGCAAGGAGGAGATTATGTCAGCAAGAAGAAGAGCCGCTAGAGCGGCTAGAGCAACACAAACAACCCAAGCGCCGGCAGCCGGATTCGACCGCCTGCTTGCTCGAGCAAATGCAGGCATCGCGGAGCAGGACTACCGCCTGCTGATCATCAACGCGCTTTTGACCACGCCGCACAGAGAGCTGGGTCCATTCGTGCCGTTGTTCCGTGACGTGCACGAACGCGATCCGCTGTTTTTTGTCCGTCTGGCTGCATGGTACTTCGACAATGGCAGTATTCATGACTTGAAGCAACTGTTCATCGCGTTTTTGTCCACATCAAAGTTCTCGGACGACTTCAGAGAAACTGGACAGGCATTGCTGCTAAAGCTGCCTCCATATCAAGTCGAACGTGTAACCAAGATTGTGAAAGGCCATGAGAGCGGCGGCAAATATGTAGAGGGCATAGCAGGAACTGTACCGCGTTCGTTCAAAACAACGGTCGAGCAATATCTAGCTCAAAGAGAGGCCGATCACGAATCGTTTGATTCGGCAGTATTGCACGCACGCAAGTCTCTCAAGACATTGTATGCTTCACTGCGAATCAAGCCAGGTCCATATGCGCAGCGTGTTTTGTTCGACAATGATCCGCCCGAGACAAGCAGATTGCATGTCTTGAAGCAACTGGCGAAAACGGATAATCCTGGCGAACAAGCAAGATTGATCGCAGCAAACAAGATTCCTTATCGCGTTGCCGTGGCGACAATCAAAACTGTGACACCATCTGTTCTCGTGGCTCTGATAAACGCCATGACACCACAGGAGGTGATCAACAATATGGCCAGCCTCAAGACACGAGGCGCCATGGACAATGAAGATCTGCGAAAGATGATCGAGAGCAAGCTTGAAGCTGCCAAATCGGACACACGGGTTTCCGCTTTGAAAACAAGAGAAGCGATCAAGTCCGCCGGCTTGGATGAAGCGATGGCTAAAAAAGTCGAATCGGTTGGTGATGTCCAGATCAAAGCGAAGGGCAAGATTACTCGCCCGACCGCGCTTTATGTGGACAAGAGCTCATCGATGACTCAAGCTATAGAGCTTGGCAAGCAAATTGCCAGCGTCATCGCCCCTATCTGCCAAAACGATCTGTTCGTTTACGCCTTCGATACGATGGCATACAAAATAACAGCCAAAGGCAACGAGCTTTCCGATTGGGAAAAAGCCTTCAAGGGCATCAATCCTGCCGGCTCAACTTCTTGCGGTGTCTGCTTAGATGCAATGATGCGCGCAAATGAAGTCGTAGAGCAGATCGTCATGGTGACCGACCAGGAGGAAAACACGCCGCCATTCATGGTGAATGCGCTGCAGGCGTATTTTGAAAAATTCAACATTATGCCTGATGTGTTATTCGTCAACGTTGGCAGACAAAGCTCGCAACTGTTCGACCAGCTCACCGCTCGCGGTATCATGGCCGAAAACTACGTCTTCAATGGAGACTATTACAGTTTGCCGAACCTCATTCCGATCATTTCGGGCGGTTCCAGGTTAGAGTTGTTGCAGGAAATCATGAGCTATCCATTGCCTGAGAAGAAGGTAATGGTCGCTCAGAAAGGAAGAGCATGACCGTCAACCCGAAGGAAATGTCGCCTTATGGCATCGTTCTCGACCTCGATATCGAGGGCGCTGTCAGAGGCAGGCTGAAAAACAAAACATTCGTGGTCAAAGATATTATTGATCTCGAAGGTTACATCACAGGTGGTGGTAGCCCCGATTGGCGCGCGAAGCAATCGCCGGCGGTGGCTACCGCGCCTGTTGTGAAGCAACTCCTCGAAGCAGGCGCCTGGCTCAAGGGCAAATCATGCAGCGACGAGTTGGCTTGCAGCCTGGATGGCATCAATCCATTTTTTGGAACTCCTTTGAACACGCAGTTGCCCGATCGAATTCCGGGAGGATCGTCGAGTGGATCGGCAAGCGCCGTGGCAGCAGGTATTGTTGATTTCGCCCTGGGCACGGATACGGTCGGGTCGGTCAGAGTACCGGCGAGCTATTGCGGCATATATGGTTTTCGTCCCACTCACGGGATTGTCTCCACCCGCGGTGTCATGCCACTCGGGCCGAGTTTCGATACGGTAGGCTGGTTTGCATGCAACGCCGAATTATTATGCGCTGTAGGCTGTGTTCTAATTGAAACCAGATATGGTGCCGGACAGGTCGAGAAACTGGGCGTGCTCACCTCCGCATTCGATCTGTTGGCTGCTGAGGTAGCTGAACCATTGAAGCAGCATGTGGATGAGATGAAGCGCTTATTCAAAAGCAGCTCTGATATCAAATTGAGCCGATATTCCCTGGACATGGCTGCCGCCATATTCAATATCATACGCGGATGCGAATCATGGAGAATTTATGGCGACTGGTTGCAACAAGCCAAGCCGCAACTATCAGAGATGGTGCAAGCTCGGCTCAGCGACGGCAGCCATATCTCTCCTGGCGAGGAAGCCGTGGCAAGAGAAGCGCATCATCAACTGAGCGATTTCATTGAAGAGCTTGTCGCACACGCCGGCGTATTGTGCTTGCCGACAACCTGGACGCTTCCGCCTGAGCAATCCGCAACACCGCAAGCTCTGGCCGAAAATCGAATGCGAAACGTTCTGCTCACCTCTCTGGCCACGATTGCGGGGCTGCCTCAAGTTTCGCTTCCAGTTGAAATCAAGCCGAGCGTGAAGATGGGTTTATCCTTAATCGGCAGCCGCGGCACCGACTTGCAGTTGCTCGACCTCGCGGTCATGCTGGAGCGCGAGCATGTCTCGTTGGGACACATGGCACCATATTAAAGGATGAGTCGTTGCAGTAAGGCTTCAATTCATCAGTTTCAATTTCGCTGCACGATTCTCATAAGCTCCAGATGCGTTTGACTTGACGGCACCGGTCCGGGTAGGAACCCGAGCTGCCTGCCGCTGCGATCGAGAACCAGAGAGCACGGATAAACCGTGGCACGATATTTTTCTTTGATTCCTATGCCGTCACCTTTATCAGGGTTGGCTTTCATGCAAACGAAATGCTTGTTGATGAAATCAAGCATTTGCTTATTTTGCGGCGTCTCTTCCATCGTGTCTGCATGGAGCGATTTGCTCACATCGGAACCGTCATCGATGTATAGCACGACTAGAACGCGCTTCTTCTGTTCGCGTGCCGCGGCAAGGGTTGGATAGAATTGTTTGTACCAATGCAATCCTTTGCCAACCGCTGGTTGCGCGATCATCCCTGCGACGCACAGGCACACAAACAGCGCGCGGAAAAACAACGCTAATCTGACGCGATTAAGGTGCCTGCTCAATATTTCTCCATTAGATTGCAGCGAAGCAAATCAAGGTTTCGTCACTATTCGAGCAAGCTCCTGCACAAACTGGCCAGCCGGCAAATACCCGGAGATGCGCCCCTTCTCTTTGCCGCTAGGGTCAAGAACCAGGGTGCATGGATAACCGTTTACGCCATATCTCTGCTTCACCCCGATACCATCGTCCTTTTCTGCATTAGCTTTCATGCACACAAATGACTTATTGATATTATCCGCTGCTTTTTTGTTTTCGTAGACGTCGGCATCCAGCCGCTTACACCACCCTCACCAATCGGTGTAAACATCGACTAGAACCCACTTTCTTTCTTCTTTCGCCGCTTTCAAAGCTGGCTGGTACTGCTTGTACCAGTGGATGGCCTTGGCAAAAGCGGGTTGGGGTGCAAAGCCGGTTGTGAATGCACCGATCGAAAGTGCGAAAACCAGAGAGGATAAAGTCACGCCAACAATATTTCTCTTCATTGTCATCTCCAGAAGGCAGCAACTGATCGCACTATTATAGATGAGTGCGGTGCTTAACACGTGAGACGAATTGGAATTGGCTTTGTTTCAGACGTCATTGACCTGATATGTTTCTAAGAGCAGGAAAGCATATCGACTTCTTTGCTTGCCCGACGGTCCTATCGTCATTTGACTATCAAAATCAGTCGAAATCAATCGCCATATGACAAACATCGCATTTTGCGATCAGGTCATGAAAGTTCTTGCGTTTCGGACCGACGATTGGCAGTGCACCGATGCCTGCCGGCAACGATGAAAGTATCTTGCAGAAATGCCTGATGGTGGCGGTAATAAAGTCGATGCGCTTTCCTGTCGATGAAACGACTTGCAAATCGAAAAATCTTTTTCCAATCGTGGCACGTTCAGCCGAACTTTCGGAGATCGCGTGATAGAGCCAATTTATAATAATGAGGCAGGCAATGAATGCGTTTGCCATAGGCGCGGTTTGATCGCTCAGACCATTTATCGCGTTCAGATAAACGAGCGACAAAGGCAAAGCGATAACGGTCAAGCCATCCAAAAAAAACAGTGGTATCAAATATAGTATCTGAAGCCAATGTTGGGGTGCGGCATCAAGAGAGCCCGTCGCCATTCCGATCAACCAGGTTACATACATGAGAGCGCAGTCCAGGACTGCGATGATTAAGGCGTCAATCAAGGCAGCCACCGCTCTGGACGATAGAACTGATGATGTCTTTGATTCTGTGGTTTGACCGGATGACAATATCAAAATACCTTTAAAAAAATGTTCGCTGCCAATGCGATAACGATCTCTGTTCCAACAAAAAGCGGCTATTTATGCGGTAATTACGAATGAAAGCCGCAGATGGGTACCAAATAATCACAGTCCGAAAAGTAGATTCGAAATCCCCGATCGCTTTCCATTATCACACTTGAGGAGTCTAACATGTCTTTCGATTTTGCCCAAGGTGATTGCTTCCCACAAAGACCGACAGTCGGACCGATTTTCAATCGTTCGATCACGGATATAAGGAATATACCCGACTCTTATACCGGCACCAACCCTGCCACCACCTCACTCCCGGTGGTACAACTCATGAGGTCCGACGGCACCATGGTCGCGCTCACGGGTGCCAGACCAGGAACCGCTCTCTACTCTGGAGATGGTGGATGCTGCCCAACCAGCGATTGTAGTCCGAGCGATGATGGACAGCCTGAAGGCGGCTGCTGCGATTACCGAGCAACATATGGACGAGGAATTGGAGGCGGTCTGTTTGGCCGCGGCTTCGGCGGTGGACTATTTGGACGTGGCTTCGGAGGCGGCTTTGGGCGTGGAATTCTGGCCAGGATTTTAGGCGGAAGACTGGGACGGAGATTTAGACCACAGCCATGCCCTGATGACGGTCCTGGACCAGGACCGGATCCGGGTCCCGATCCAGGACCAGGTCCAAGCCCTGATAATCCAAGACCAAGACCCGGACCAGAACCGCCACCCAGACCGCAGCCAGAGCCGCCCATGCCTCGCGATGCCGTCAACGCCAGTGATGCCCTGCTGCAGACCGGACAAGCGCAAGCCGCTCAACCGGGAACCTTAACACCCGAGCAAATCAGGCAGGTGCTCGCCGATCGCGCCCGCGCCATGGCGGCGCGCAATGGCTTAAGACCGGGACCGGGCGGCAAAGATTCAATCATGCCGCCATCGCCGGACGGTAGAGTTTTGCCGGATGGCAGAACGGATCTGCGGCCGGATCAAAGACCCGATCAGCCAAACAAGCCTGACAAACCTCAGCAAGTCGAGTTCGACGGCTCTAATTTCGAGCAAGCGAAGCAGGCTGCCATCGCCGGCAAGCGCCCTCTAGTGATCAAATTCTCGAGCGAGCGGGACCGATCCGGCGCTCGCATGGATCAAGAATCATGGCCGGCCGTCAAAGACAAACTGGCTGACAATGCCATTGTCGTCAATGTTCAAGGTCAATCCGAGCTGGCACGAAAATTCAATGTGCGCGGATATGGTCCAACTACACTCATAGTAGATCCGAGCAGTGAGCGAGCAATCGACCGCCGCAATGGCTTTATGAGCGCCGATCAGTTGAGCCAATTTCTCGACCGCGGCTTCGAAAGATTCAAGCCGAGCGATCGGTAAGGAAGATGAGCGACATTACAGTTTGACTATGCTTGCCTCAGACGTGCGGCGGCTCTCAACGTTTTGCTTGATGTTGTTGAGGCGGCGTTTGATGTCTCTCTTCGTATTCATGGCAGTGAGCTGCTTCCAGAAAGGCACCTTCAAGTAAGACTCGACATAGGAGGACAACTTCAAGCGCGTAGCTTTACCGCCATCAAGCGGTTCGAGCTCCCAGGCTCCATCAAAGGCTTTGAACTTATCCGAGTTCATAATCTGATAATCGATACGCTCATTGAGAATCTCGGTCTCTTTGTAGCGGCAAATCGCGTCGCCAATTATTGGGAGGTTTTTGAAAGATTCCTCAAGAATAGCCGAACTCGAGTCGGATGCTACGACCTTACGCCGGCCGGGCTCCTGATATCGGGACTGCTTGATTGCTTGGAAAACTTGATGCGGGCTGCCATTAACGACAATGGACAGCGATTGTGCATCCTCGTGGAGCCTTCTGCATTCTGCTCTGGCTGCGGGTAAGCTTGAAAACGTGAGGAACGTGACTAATACCAGGTACGGTATCACTTTATTAAGACGCGCGGGGATCATGTGTCTCTACCAACTAAAAACAACGGGTGGGGTGGCCTGTTAAGAACCAGAGTACGTCTAGATTGTGCCCATCTTTCTCTATTCTTACACTACCAAATCGAATCCCGCTAGTTCTTGACAATAATCTCACTTGAATGTCATTCTAGATAAATGGGTCTTTCGAGGGCTGGATCTCAAGAGAACCCCATTCTTTCCTGCCAAAGCTTGGACAAATTTTAGTCGTTGCCGGTGCCGAAGCTGTTCACATCGCACGCCCCGATTCGACACGGTTGGCTGACCGCCGCGCTTCCGGCTCGCATTTTTTACCTATCAGGGTGCGTCTAGATAAATTACATTGCCTCCCTTTTCGGTTAGCAATGCGTTTTGCATTGTTGATCGCGGTGTAAGTATGTAATGTGCACCGGAGGGGATTAAAAGATGAGTAAGAAGTTCAGGCAATCGCTGAGCATAGCGCTTGTAATCATGCTCATCGTCGGCATCAACGCGATGCACGACAGGCTCAGTGCCCAGACAAAGCCGGGCGATAATCAGGGCGAGAGCGCACCTCAAGCAAAAACCACCAACAGCGATAAAGGAACGGCTGAGAATCCCAATGGCTTGGAACCAGCTGTCAAAGCTACCAAACCAGGAACCGAAACGAAACCACCTGCAAACGGCAACACTGGAGCGGACAGCCCTGCCACAGCGGCAGACGCTCCCAAAGCCGTTGACGGCAAGACCATGACTGATGCTGAGCGTCAGGAGCATGCCAAAGTCAAGAAAGAGTTCGAAAGTATTGTCGTGGGCGGCGATGAGCCTCCAAACCCCACTGCTGATTTCATTTTTAGCTTATTCAACTACGTCTCTGGCGCTGCGGTTGTAAGCTCGATCGTCTTCGGCGCTCTCTGGTTTATAAGGTACAAAAAACGCCTTGCCAGCGGTGAGTTCGACGAAGAGGAAGATGAGGAGGGGGACGAGGAAGAATCAACCGCCGCCAAGACAGAGCCGGCCGCGCCCGTTTCCGACTCGGCGAAATCTGATGTTGCAGTAGCGAGCGCGGCAGCCTCAACAACTGTTGAAACGAAAAGCGAGACTCCCAGCAACGGCAACGGCTCCTCTTCCATTGAAGAGAAATCGAGAGCCGAGGATGAGCAAGAGACTTCCTCCGGCCAGTCCAGTTCGGCCGATGCAAGCGAAGTCAAAGCTAACGATGCCACTGCGCACGAATCTACCGTGGAGTCGCCAGAAAGTGAAATAGAAGCGGACAAGCAGACTGAAGCAGAGGCGGAAGATACATCGTCCGACGGCGAAACAACAAATGGAGAATCCATTCAAGAAGCATCGGAGTCCGTCGTCAAGGACAAAACCGAAAAATCCTCGCCGGCAAAGGCCAAGAAAAAGCGAGCGAAGAAGAGCAAAGTTGGGAATTGAGCGACGTTCGGCACGACTGGTTGTGGCATTGGTGTCAGGCCTGCTTGCACCACTGGTGATGCTGACTGCCTGTTCCCGAGACCTGTCTATTCCGCGTCAGAAATCGGAGCCCGACCCTATGTCTTCATCCCAGTGGCGGAGCCAGATGGCTTGGCTGGACGCTCAGGAAGATGGTGACTTTTATCTATTCGTCCGCCGCTACGACAAAGCCGAGCAAGCCTTCCAATTGGCAGCCAAAGAAGCAAAAGCTTTTGGGAGAAACGACCCCCGGGGCGCCCGCTCACTGACGGGATTAGCGCGTGTTGCCCTGGCAAAGCGTGATTTTAAAGGAGCTGCCGCATCTTTTCAGGAGGCATTGTCGATCAAACGCAAAGCTTATGGAAACTACAACAGTGACGTGAGCGATCTAATGACGGAACTGGCTCGTGCACAGGTTATGCAAGGCAACGTCGGCGAGGCGCGAAAGCTAATCGATGAGGCAACAAGTATCAAGAAAAAGATCAAAGATGAAAACACGCTTCCAGAATCATCTTTTGTCGATGCTCTTATCAGCAAGCGCGAAGGCGACATGCGTGAGGCAAATTGGAATTATAAGATGGCAGCCGATGGCTTTCTGCATAAACTGAAGTCATTGTCCTATCCAACATCGACATTAACTATGCAAAACGGCGTTGACGCCGTTCATGCCTACTCGAACTTCTTGAGGGAACAGCGGAAAGAAACAGATGTGGCGGCGATCTATGATGCCGAAATCGCTCCTGTGGAAAAATGGCTGAGCGAGCTGGCTGCACCGGCGACCGAATGAGGCTAGGAGCAGGGCGTCAGAGCAACGGCGATCAGTTCGCCGTAGGCCACTGGCATTGAAATGACGCGCATCTCAATTGGCGATCCAAATTCGTCTGTCACAAAATTCGTGTCCTGCCGTCGATCAACAACTGATACATCCAAACCGGTTATGCTCTTCAAACAAAGGACGAGCTTTTCCTGGATCTCCCGCGGCAGAACCGTCTCATCGAGCAGCTCATCACCGGCGACGAATCTCAATGCCATGCCTGTTTCCAGTGGCTCGAAGTGCACTTCGCTGCATGAAATATTTACAGCCTGGCTCAGTATCTGTGCCGCGAGCGCCATTATTGAATCGTCGATGCTGATTGCTTCTGCAGGCGGCGGGCTTTGTGGCGCAGGTTGAGCCGGCGGCGGTGGTGCAACGGGCTCCTGGGCAATAGGTGCAACAGCAGGAGGCGTTGCCGCAACCGGTACTGGATGCGGTGACTCGATTGCCGCTGGCGGCGATACGATCTGCGGCGCTGCTTCCGGCACTGCGTATGGCAGTGGTGACTCGATTGCCGCTGGCGGCGAAGCGATCTGCGGTGCTGCTTCCGGCACGGCGTATGGCGCCGGGGACTCGACTGCCGCTGGCGGTGAAACGACTTGCGGCGCTGCTTCCGGCACGGCGTATGGCGCCAGGGACTCGACTGCCGCTGGCGGCAAAGCGATTTGCGGCGCGGCTTCCGGCACGGCGTATGGCGCCGTTGCCTGCTCCTCTATCGGCACCACATGTGGTATCGATGACTCCGGCGTTTCGTGCGCAGACGGCGCCGTTTGTGATTCGATCGGCTCAGCGTCTTGCAATTGAGCGGGTGCGTCCTCTGCTTCGAAGCGCCGCGCATACTCGACTGGCGACACTGGAATCGTTTCCTCTGCATACTCGGTTTCAGGCTCATCATTTTGCTCAGGTGCCGCCTCTGTTTGAGGTGTTTCCTCGGCAACTGTCTCCTGCCACGATTCCGCTGAGAGCGGCTCAGGAAGTTCTTCACCTTCGCCCGGGGCAGCGTCGGCAGCTCCAGTTTGACTATGCTGAAATTCCGATTCAATAATCTCTTCTAGAAAACTGATTTCCGCCTTGCTGCCCGGCAATTTTGAGAAATCCACCGAGTCGATTATCTCATTTGTAACATTAGCAAGCACATCCTCCAGGGCATCTGGAACCTCTCCGGGCAATGCCTCGGCTATTTCCTCTAACTGACGCTGAATTCCTGTTTTGGTCAAGCCACCCTCGGGATAAAGTGCTGACTCGAGATGTTCCGCGTTCTGCGCATCGATATCTTCGGCGACCGGCGGTTCAACCGCTGGGAACTCCGAAACCACAGGCGGTGCCTTTTCTTCGGGTCGATCCAGGGGCGCTGCTGGTTCGGCGGATTGCGGATTGGGAATTTCCGAATCAAGTGTATTTTTCCTTCCCTTGCCGAACGAACGGGAATAGCGGGGCGATGCCGTGGAGGCAGCGTCGGATGCAGAGGCCGACAGGGGCAGCAAGCTCTCTTGCGGCAAATCCATCTCAGCCATTGGCACCACAACCGGTGCATCCACCATTTCAAAGTCTGGTTTGGGCCGCTTCCTCAAGCTCGGGCTTTCTTCCGCGCGTGGCTCCGAAACGGACTCCAGGAGCCTGTCTCTTAGGAGCTCAGCAGCTTCCGGGTTTTCAGACTTGAGATTCGAAAGGCTTTCATCAATCAATTGGGCAACCGGTTCGAAGGCAGTTGAGGGAGCCAGTCTTTCGGCATCGTCGGCAGTCAAACTTTGTAAACTATCCGTCTCATCGGCCGCCTCATCGTTTTCCTCAGATGCGATTGGCTCGGCCGATTCAAGATTGTTCTCAACATGCTCGATGGCTTCTTTCGTTTCTACTTGAGCCTCGATTTCATCCGGAGCCGGCTCGCTTCCGAACATAACGATCTCGTCTTCAGAGCCGCTTACCTCCAACTGCGAGGCAGGTTGCTCTGCAATGGCATCGTCCTCAGCCGCAAAAAGCTCCATTAACATCGCCTGGGTCAGCTTAGGTTTTTCAGGTGCCTCCGGCTCGCTATCCTCTGCCTTAACCGGCTCTGGCTCAGAGTCTGTACCGAGATCAGAACCGCTATCATGCAAGCTTTCCATCGGTGAAAAAATGCCGTGCTCGAAAACACCTGAAATCTCTGCAGGATGAAGTCCGGACTGCGATGATTCGATGGGAAGCGTTTGAGTTTCCAGATCCGATTTTGGCTGTTGTTCCTCGACTGATAGAGTAAGGGTGTCGTGCAAGACAGATGCCTCTTCGAAGCTTTCAACAGGCTCCTCCTCCGGGAGCAGTGTCGGCTTGGAAATTTCAGCCGAGGTCTGGAGCGGTTCTCTCTCTCCGGCGTCGCTTTCACTTTCCGGCTCAACTTCCTTTTTGGACTCGACCGCGCTGGGCTCAGGTTCCATACCGGCGTGTGTTTGGGCAGCCTCCTCGTCTTTCTTCTTCGATTTGCGCTGCTTCTGTTTCCTGTGAAACATTGAAAATTCCAGATCTTCATCATCGTCGCTCATCAGAGGGGCGGTTAGCTGCCCGTCCAATTCGAGGCTCCGCTCCAGTCGACTTTCCACTACGGGCTCGTCCGGGAGCTCATCGATCGCAGCAAGCAAAGCCGCAATTGGAGGGCGTTCGCTTTGCGTCTCGGCAGGTTCGACAGATGACGTCTGCGAGGGCGGTTCGCTGACCACCTCAGTATCGGTTTCCATCAAGGCTTCAGTGAGCAAATTACCGGCCGTAGATTCGGGCTGCTCTGCATCCCCTTCCTCGCCTGGCTCTGACGGCTCCTTGCCGATTTCGAGATCTGGCTCATCTTCCTGAGCAGCAGCGGGAAGTTCCTCCATCACTTGCTCGATGGCCTGCTCCAGGTGATCGTCAATGGCTGCGGACATCTCATCGATGGCTTCGCTGGCCTCACCATCGGTGGTATCAGCAGGCTCTTCCTGTTGCTTGAGACTCATGGCCGCGAATTCGCCCGAATCACTTGCCTCACTTGTGCCGAACAACGACTCTTCATCAACATCGTCGTCGAACAAAGATACCCGCTTCGATTTGCCTTTGCCGGCAGCGCCGTCTTCTCTCTCAGTAACCTCGGCGACCGCTTCAGGTTCAGCCGTCAGCAGCTCCGTCGGCGCAAACTCGATTTCCTCGGGCTCTGCTTCTGCTTCCTCGGCAGGCTCTTCTGTGCGGCTTGGCTCGGAGAAAAGATCTTCCTCTTCCAAATCGTCATCAAATAAAGATCGCAGTTTCGCCGCTCGTTTATTTTTTCCCGATGGTTCAGGCTGTTCCGCTGAGTGATCACCGACTGATTCAGGTTGTTCTGCCAATGACTGCTCGGGTTCTCCCGCACTGATATCGAGCCCGGTATCATGATCGTTGCCACCACCGGCGGTGGGCTCTGCCTCACTGCTGCTGAACAGATCCTCTTCATCCATGTCATCATCAAACAAGGAGCGCAATTTCTTAGCGGTCGCAGATGATGGGCTACCGTCGCCATCACGCACTTTCTTGCCGATTGTGAAAGGTTTGTTTTCATCCGGCTCTGTCAGATCAGATTCTCTGTCGGGCTCGCTAAGGGCCGGCTCGGACCGGGAGGCGCTCCCGAGAGAATCAGCCTCTGGCGAGGCCTTATGACCGGTGGTTTCCTCCTCTTCCTGCCTGAAGGGATCTAATGCCGCGGCCTCTTGGAGAATGTGCTCGAGAAGCTTGTTAGTAGGTGCCTCTATAGGCGGTGGCGCTTCCTCAGGTTCCTTTAGGGTCTCAGGCTCGACCAGGCTTTGCGGTTCGAGCGCACCAAAGTCGTCATCATCATCATCGCTAAAGAGCGAAGAAAAGGACTGCCGGACTGCTTTTCCACTTGCTCCTCGGGTTGATTTCGAGTTCGGCGGCTCGGCGGCAGTTTCAGCAGTCGGTGCATTCCCGAGTCCCGGCATCTCGCCTGTCGATTCGAGCTTCTCGCGCAATTGGTCTTCCTCATCAAGTGTTTGTGCATTCGCCGAGTCAGTCAGCTCGGCGAGATCATGCTCGGCAGTATGCTCTTGCTCGATATTATCGGGCGGCTGCACCTCGCCCAAATCCTGGGTAATCTCACGTTCCTCGCGAGCCTCTGGCTGGGCGAATTCATCATCTTCCTCGAACAAATCGCTCATGCGCGGCTTTTTCTTGATTTTTTTCGAAGCTGATTGTGGTGCTTCTGCCGGCTCCGGAAGGGCGACTGCAGCCTGCAATTCACTGTCTGCAACCGGCGCCTGCTCCTCGATTGATTCGATTGGCTCAGTGGGCATTGCAGAAAGCAGTTCACCTTCGGCATTCACGGCACCCGCTTCATAGGTGATCCGCATCAAATGCTCGAAGTCATCTGCGGTGCAGACAAGCTTCTTGAAATTGCCGCTCTGCAAATGCTCACGAATAGCGTCAGCGGCAATCAAATCATCGGGATCGACCATGGCGATCGTGAATTGATTCCCCTGCTTCGAGACTGGGACAAAACGGAATTTGCGCTCAATTTCCTCAGGAACCAGACGGACGAACTCGTCAGCAGGCGGTGCAGCGGACAAATTGACGAAGTTGACACCAAATTGCAGCTCGAGGGCGTCCTTCAGCTGGCGCTCACTCACCAGCCCCATTTGCGAGAGCACGAGCGTCAGCCGCTCGCCTGTCTCCTTCTGTCGCTGCACTGCTTCGCTGAGATCCTCGGATGTTATAAGACCGAGGTCTATGAGCAAATCGCCTAGCTCGTTACTACTGACTGACATTACCACGTCACATCATCTCGAAAGGATTGCCATGCGAGGCTTCCAGCCAATTCACAACAAGAAAGTCGCTTCTGACAACGCGAAAGCGCGCTGGCGCTGGGCCACCTGCACATTTGTGCCCGAGCGACATTGGTTGTAAACCTGCTATTGAGCTGGCTTTTCAATACTAAGCTCCCGTCTGGCAAAACCTTACGACTAAGGTTCTCATTTCATTTAAAGTTAAACCCAAATTTGGCGCGAACTATAGACGCATCGGTTCCTATAACGGATTATTTCGCCTGAGCCCCTGTTTATAAGACGTTCAATGCAATTTGATCGACGGCGCGCTGCCGGCAAGATTTGTGGCAATCTCGCCGACGGTGTAGTGAACCTGCTTGGCCGCGGTCTTATGTGTGACAAGCGTTTTGTCGGATTTAAGGAGATCGAACAGCCGCTCGCCTTGCACTTTGTCTTGCGTCTTTACAAGGTAAGCCGCATATATACGACCTGCCGGACTGGCATTCTTGCTCATCCAGAGCAAGTCTTTCAAATATCGTTTGACTTGGGCCGGGTCTTTGCACAACTTGTCGATCAGCTGGGCATAAGGATCGGCTCCGCCCTGACTGATATCAAAGACATACTCGGCTGTGGCCAATTTTTTCAGCGGTTCACAAAAGCTGTCGATCTGCTTTTGTTGCTCGGCATCGAGCGGAGTTGATTGAACGCCAACAGAGCGGTTCTCGGCCGGTGCAGCCTCATCACTTGTTTCGATGATTCTCGGCTTCAACCAGCCCGGCTTCTTGTTTTTTTCACTGTCTTCATCTTTGTTCTGCATCTCTTCATCGCCGGCTTGACTGGCATCTGTCGAGTCGTCCGCACTCAGAGCAGGGCAAGTGCCGAGAGCCAGGCAGATGCAAAACAAAATGCAGCAAGAAGTAGGCAATATTTTCATAGTCTCGGTCGGGAAGAAAGCGTTGCCGCCTCCTTTGCAAATTGATGATGAAGCAATAAGGCGCGCCTGGCTTACTGAACGCCGAGCAGCTCGACCTCGAATACCAGGGTTGCGCCTGGAGGAATCAAATTGCCGGCGCCGCGATCGCCATAGGCGAGATTGGCGGGAATGGTCAAACGGCGCTTGCCGCCTACCTTCATCGTCATGACGCCTTCATCCCAACCGCGAATCACCTGACCTTTGCCGATTTGAAAAACGAAGGGCTCTCCGCGATCGTACGAGCTGTCGAATTTTTTTCCGTCGGTGAGCCAGCCTGTATAGTGCACTTTTACATTTTGTCCCGGCTGCGGCGAAGGGCCATTGCCGACGCTCAATTCTTCGTATTTGAGTCCCGTTTGTGTCGTTACACTGCTGGTCATGTCACCCTCCTGTTGATTGGGAACTGCATTTGCCGCTTGCGTTTGTTCCGCCTGGAGGCGATTGAATAAACTGCCGCGACTGGGACGTTCTATCGTATCGCTTGTTGACGTGCCGGCATCCTGCGCTCCGCCTTGAGCTTGTGCATCAGGGGAACCGGCTTGACTGGCCTGGGTACCTTGAGCTCCTGGTTGTGCGCTTATCTGGCTGCTATCTTGCGGGTTCTTCGGCGAACAACCCGGCAAGAATACCATTGATAGAAGAATTGCGCCAGCCGAGATTGACAATTGCAGTCTTCGCATGAATAGTCCTCTATGCTAACTTTTAGGCAACTTGATCCGCTCTCATGATATCTCAACCGGAGATAAAATGTTGTGATACCAGATTGCAGCAGAAAAATGGTGTTTGATTTGGTGTCGTACCTGCTCGGCAAGTACGATGCCTTCAACCAGGACACGAGCCAATCGAGTCGTTTTCTGATTGGCATCACAGGCCCGCCTGCAGCCGGGAAAAGCACAATCAGTGCATGGCTTTCGCAGGCTCTTGGCGAGCGGATTGCCGCGCCGTGCACGGTGGTGCCGATGGATGGTTTTCACCTGGACAATGAGGTGCTCGAGGAGCGCGGTCTCAGGCATCTCAAGGGTGTTCCAGCAACTTTCGACGCCCAGGGTTTCGTCGCATTGATCAAACGAATAAAATTGCAGAGGGACGAGCATATTTTCTTTCCGCTCTTCGATCGCTCTAATGAGTGTGTGGTGCCTGACGCTGCTTGCCTGAGAGCCGGAACGCGCCTGGTAATTGTGGAGGGCAATTATTTATTAAACGAAGAGGAGCCCTGGCACCAATTGCGATACCATCTGGATGAAATCGTTTACATCGACTGCGATGCGGACTTGCTCCACAAACGGCTGATCGATCGGCATATGGCCGGCGGGATGAGCGCATCAGAGGCGGCTCAAAAAGTCTCTTGCACCGACACTCCCAATGCCGAATTGATTCGCCGCACAAAGAATCTGGCCAGCAAGCAGATAATCATCGAAACGGCTTAACCGAGTGCGTCTTTCAAGGAGACCTTGGCTGCCAGATGTTTGCGGGCCGAGTCGAGGACAGCAAGCTCCTCCGATAAACGATCTTCTGTGTCACACATCTCGAGCAGCTCTTGCTGGTCGCTTGGCGAGCCATAAAAATTGGATGCCACCCAGTATGAAAGCTTGGCTGGATCGTCGGGAATGCTGCCTTGTATCTCGAACTCCTTATCAACAAGACGAGATGACAAACGCAAAATTTCCACCAGTGTTTTCTTGATGTTATCGACGAGATAAATCGCTTTATCGCCGGTTTGAGTATCATTCAAATACTCGATCGAAGCGACGATGTACGGCTGCTCTTCAAGTACATCAACGATGCGAAAGCGATGCAAGCCGACTGTGATCAAATTCATTCTGCCGTCCTCGAATTTTTTCACGGTCTCGATTTTAGCTGTGCAACCGGTCTCTGCCACACCGCTTGATTCACCATCCCAGAAGACTACGCCGAAGAGCCGCTCTTCATCCTCGAGCACTCTTCCAATCATCAATTTGTAACGATCCTCAAAAATATGCAGAGGCAATGTCGCACCAGGGAAGAGCACCACCGGTAGTGGAAACAAACTTAGCGCGCTCAAACCCTCTGACATTGCCATGATCCTGCTGTTTCAACCGTTTCCGGACTCACCGGACTCAATTGTATATCGCCATTGCACCTATTGCCCGGCAGAGATTAAGCGAGCCACCTCACCTTCCTCCGGAAATCTCCCGAGGCTGGCTTTCGAGAAGATGAGCTTGCCATCTATTTCAACCTCGAATACTCCGCCTGACGATTTTATGAGTTCACACTCACCGCCGAATTGCTTCTGTAACTCAGCCGCCAAACTGACGGCCCTTGGTTGATATCCTCAAGCGCCGCAATAAGTAATACGAGCTTTCAATTCAGTTTTGTTCATAAAGGCGCCTCCTGGGCATCTCTTGTAGTGCCCACATTTTATCAAAACAAGCTCGAAGTTGAAGGTGGCGTCGGCGGCGGCAAGTTAAAGGGGAGGGCGTCACCAAAGACCGCGAAATGCTCGGCTCGCTTTGCTTCCCACTGCTCCAGCTCTTCCATGTATTTTTCTTGCTCTTTTATAATCGGATTGCTGAGGGCCCGTTTTTCAATCTCCTCCAGGCGAGTGTTCTCCAGCTGCATTTCGGCAAACTGCGGTGCTCTGTCAACTCTGCTTATTGGATATGCCGGATCGATAACCCGTTGATGCCCGGGAAGATGATCGTAAGGTTGGCTTGCATCGACCTTTGGCAGGCTCATCGCCAAAATCATCTCTTCGGCGCTCACCCCGAGAAGCTTCAAATCATGCCCGGGACCCCAGCGCGTTTCCACGAAAAACAAATCTTCTTCTCCGCAACAGTAGGCTGTCACGGCATGAAGATCGTGCCCTCGGCTGCCTCGATGCGGCGCATCGGGCAGGAGTCCAGCGAAGACAAGCAAGATGGGAGGCTTGCCGGTCAGCTTCATGTAGTGCCGAACGGCGCGTCCGAGCTCGGCGGCGTTTGCCACCGAAAATACATCCAGACCATGAACCAGACTGTCGTGCACGATCAAGCTATAGCCCGTGTCATCAAACATGCGCGCGACATCGAATGCCTCTTCGACCGTGATTTGTGGACCCTCATAGACCTGTTGAAAAAAACGACGGCTCTTGCTCTCCAGCTTCACAAGCCGTTCGCCGGTAGATCCGGGTTTGGCCTTTTGATCCTGCAGGTAAGCGAAGTAAAACTGCTCGTCCGACTTCATGTCCCAAAATGCTTGATTGACAAGCAAGTCGAAGAGTTGTCCGGCAGCATCACGAATGCCTTTGTCTTGAACGTTAGCATCATTGGCAAGACGCGCTTCCAGATCGAGAGCCATACTTCTGCTGTCGACCTTGACCAGCCGTCCCTGACGTCCGGCGCCGACGAAGGCTTTGCCGCTGATCACAAGAGATGCCACCATCTCCATGATCACGCCGGGGTTCACCTCGAGCTCCTGGCGCATGATGCATTGGCTCAAGCTCGTGTTGTGATAACCCTGATTGACGTACCTGGCGGGATCGGCGCTTTTGCGCGCCATCGCTTCGCTGATGCGCTTCAAGTCCCGCCGGCTGTATATCTTGCTGCCATCGATTCTGCCATCGCTGAGAAAGACCCTCTCGATGGCGCGGGCGACTCTTTGAATTGTGATGTCCGGGTCCTTACGCACTTGTACCACTATTCAACCGGTCGAAGGCTCGGCGCAAATGCTCGCTCAGCCCTGGTTCACTGGTCAACGCCGTGAGGTGGTCAAGGCTCAAAAGCGTGTCTCGGCTCATGCGCGGCTCGTCGGCTTGCGCCTCGGCTTGCAAGGTGACGTTCGGAAAACGATCCATACCCTCGGAGTAAGCCACGTCCAACTGTTGCTCGCCGCCTGTGCCTGCCGGTCCCTTCTTGCTCTCGAAGGTCACGGCTGCATCAAATATGGTTTTCTCGAGTTTGCCGAACAAGGCTTGCACATCGCCGCAATTGACCACTCCGGCTTGCAAATCGACCTTGACCTCGTTGCCCGGCAAGGGGGCGGTGCTCGATCCAGGCTGGCTCAAGCGCACCAGATTTATGTTATCTCTGGTGCCGTCCAGATGCGGTTTTGTATGGTCGCCTTCCGCCCGCCTCGAGCCAAAATTGGCCGGGCCGAAAGAGGAGGCTCCCTCATTGGATTCGTTTGCCATGCTTCCTGGGTGCTCGCGCGCACATGGACATCACTTTATCTATGTTCCCACAATCCATGACATTAAGCAGCTTAGATACTCTTAGTCCGCGCTCTATTTTTAACAAAGTCATGAGCAAGGATCAGAGACCCGAGAACCCCGGCTATAAGCTCAATTGGCCAGTACTGAAAAATCAACGACTCCTGGCCATGCTTTGCAAGAAGCACGGCTGCCGTGTTATGCAGCGCATGCACGAGCATGGAGGGAACGATCGAGCCGGTCAGGATGCAAAGTCCTGTAAGAATCACTCCGAGCGTTCCGGTCGGAAGAATGCGAAAGACGCTCATGTGAAAGAGACCGAACAAAAATCCGACGACCAGGCAGCATTGAAGAGGTTTGAGACGGCGGCGCAAAAGCCCGAGGATAGCGCCTCTAAACAATATCTCCTCGCAAATTCCCGGCGCCAGACAAAGAGCGGTAATCAACAACCAGGGTGGTTTATCGCCACCGATGAAAAGCTTGGTGAACATCGTATTGAAGGCCTCTGGTGCTGGAACGATCGAGCACTGCAGGCTGTAGACCGACATCGATATAAGCAGGCACAAGGGCGAGATTAATAGAGCACCAGCTATTTGAGCCAACCTCGGCATTTTAAGGCTCAAAACTTGACGAGCGGGAAGTTTAAGATAACGCAAAAGAATGAGGGCAGGAGCCAATATGACCAGCACCTGCGTCAAAAGCGTTCCGATAATCGGATCGTGCAACTGCAGGCTCTGCCCGACATAGAACATGAGTAAGAAAACGACGGAAGCGAGAATGGCCAGCTCACTCGTGAAGTTACCCTCGGCCCGGCGCCGCGCCGTCGAGTCGGAGATGTCGAAGAGAAGCCGGTCGGAATTAAGTATTCCGGAGGCATAATGGCAGAGAACCACAGCCAGAGCAATCGATATGGCAACGGAGAGGCACAGCCAGAGCGGCTCGGCTTGACCGCTCAAGCCTTCCTTCAAGGCGACGGCCAGATTCAAGACCGGAACGAAGGCAATTCCTGATGAAAGCTTCAAATCGGGCAGCGAGCAAACGGCACTCGATGAGATGAAGAGCAGCAGGAACGGCACGGAATAACCTTGCCCCTGCTGAAACGTCTTACAGCAGGAAGCAAGCAGAATGGCAGTAGCAGCCAGGCTGAACACGAGCGGCGTGCAAATGGCCGCGCAAGTCAAGGCGGCGCTGATCGGGAAAATGAATGTTTCTCCGCCACCTTTGGCGGTGGCAAAGTTGATTGAGATGTAGAGACTGAGCAAGCCAATTATCATCGCCGATAAGCCAATCACGCAGACGACGCCAAGTTTGCCGAGCATGATGTTGCGCCGCTTGCAGGCGGACAAAAGCAAGAGAACAAGCGTGTTTCGCTCGCGCTCGCCTGTGATTACATCCAGTGCCGGATAAATCACCGCCACACAGAGCATGGTGAAGAGAATGAAGGGCAGCATTCCCCGCACAGTTTCACTGGACAGCGACGTCCTTCGTCCTATGTCCGTAAAATTGATCTCGTAATGATTGGGCGGCCTTACCCCCAGCTCGGCAAATCGCTTCGCCTGACATTGGCGTTTGAACTTGCCGAGCACCATGCGGGCTTCCAACACCGCCATGATGCTCTTGTCTCTTCTGGCATCATAAAGTATCGAGACCTGTGGCGCGCGATCGAGCTTCCCGGCAATGATTTGATCGAAATCCTTTGGAAAAACAACCACCACGTCAGCCTGCTTGGCCTCGAGAATCTTCTCCGGATCGGCACCATCCTTGATATCACGCACCCTGAGAGTATCCGATTCCTTGAAAAATTGAACGGCGCCGGCGCCACCGCCGAGAATGGCAACATCGGCATGCTTTGCTTTCATAGTATGCTTCAAATGCTGAGTCACATGCGAAGGAACGGCAAGCATCGCCGGATAGATGAGGGCCGGCATGATCATCATGGCGAACAAAGTGCGATGGTCGCGCCAGACTTCGATCAGATCCTTCAAGAAGACAACTTTGATTTCCTGCCAGTCAGCAAGTTTCATCAACGGTCTCCTTCACGACGCTGAGAAAGATATCCTCGAGGTAGTGCATGCCGCTCTTCTCGCGCAGTTCATCCAAGCTTCCCACTGCCAAAAGTTTGCCATTGTGGATGATACCAATGCGATCGCAGAGCTTTTCCGCCTCGCTCATTATGTGTGTGGAGAACAAGAGACACTTTCCAGCTTCTTTGCATTGCAGAATGAACTTATAGAGCATCTGACTGCTCAATACATCCAATCCGACGGTAGGCTCGTCCATGATAATCACCGGCGGATCGTGAACAATCGATCGGGCAATGGAGACCTTCTGCTTCATACCGGTCGATAGTTTTTCGCAGCGGCTGTCCATGAATCCATCCATTTGCAGGAGAGAAACCAATTCATCGATGCGGCTCTTCAGATTATCGTCGCTCATTTTGCTGAGCCGGCCGAAATACAATAGGATCTCGCGCGGCGTCAGCCTCTCATACAGTCCCGTATCGGAGGAGACAAAACCAAGATGCTTTCTGGCCTCCTGTGCCTGCCTGACGACGTCGAATCCATTGATGGTCGCTGTTCCCGCGGTAGGTTTGAGAATGGTCGTCACCATCCGTAGTGTCGTCGTTTTTCCAGCCCCGTTGGGACCGAGCAAGCCGTAAATCTCTCCTTTATCACAGGAGAATGAAACATTCTCGACGGCATTGAACTCACCTCGTTTGGGATCGAAAAATCTCTTTGTCAAGCCGCTGGCTTCCAGGCTCATGAGCCGAACTCCTTCTTTCTGAATCACTTGATGGTTGGCAGTTCCGGTGAAGCAATGTCTCTTCCCCAGAAGATGCGCTGCGCGAAATAGAGAAAAATAACTGAGGCAACAATCATCTCCAAAAACGCAATAGCAATCAAATAAGGCTCAGCCGATTCAGTTATGATTGCCTTCATGACCAGCACCATATTCAGTATCGGCACAAGGGCCGTTCGGGCATCAAGGTTCCATCCTGGTATCATTGCCATAGTGGGGACTAAAGAGCAGATTAGCAATGGCAAAGTGCTCGTATTCTGTGCTTCTTTGAAGCTCTTGGCCTGGGCGGCCATCAGCGAGTAGAGGCTGGCGACAAATGCGCAGGACAGCAAAAACACGCCTAGGACGAGGAGCACATTCGTGAAACTCATTTGCTTTGCAGCCAGCGCTCCCACCTGCTTGAAAAAGTCGATGCGCACCGCCAGGTAGCAAACCACGGCTGACAAGCTGGCGATGTTGAGCAAGCCGGATGCCATTGAGAGCAGATAAACCGAAATGAACTTTCCGCTCACCAGTGTCGAGCGCTCGATCGGCAAAAGGAAGGTCGTCACCTTGGTCCGTTTTTCAATCTCCTCGGTAAAGGCTGCCAGAGCCGGATAAATTGAGGATACGCTCAAGGTCAGCAAGCCGAAAGTGTATAAAGCGACGAGCAAAACATTCGAGGACAGCGCTTCCACCTCAAGACCCTTCAGAGCATATTTCTTTTCGCCGAATTTGCGGACGCTCCTGGTGCCGACATCGAAGACGCGAGCCACACTCGGATCTTTTCCTGAGGCTTTGATGGCTTTATCCATCGCTTTACTGTCCGCTTCAAATGTCAGTCCCATCCCGACGAGCTTCAGCTCGGAAACTCGATCGGATGATGGATTGACAAGCATAGTCAGCTTGTCGCCTCCAGCGCTTTGCAAAACGCCTTCAAGTCTTCCTGACTCCAGTTCTTTCATGGGCTCATTGGTCTGGACTAACTTTATTTTTTTCGATGCTTGCAGGGCCGAGATGAAATCATCGATTGCCTGCCTGTCGCTCACATCAATGGCGACGCGCAGAGGTTGCTTTTCCGACAAACCGTCGCGCCACAACATGTACTCGGATAGCCCGATGATCAGGACCGGATATAATACAAGCGGCAATATGATGCTGTGGATGAGCACGTGCGCATCTCTAAGACAATGCGTCAGCTCTTTTTTTGCTACAACACATACTTCCTGTAAACGATTTATGATTCGCCCTAACAACAGATGCTCGATTCCAGTAGAGTATTAGTTACTTTATCAGGTCAAAGAAACAGACTGAAAGTGATCGGTAAGTCTTTTGATAAGAAATGGATGAAAGTCGGGTGGCAGGCAGCCTGTCTGATTGTCTTCGTTCTCTTCACTTCCTCGGCAACGGCGGTCAAAGAAGAGGCGTCCATCATCGAGGCGGTGAGGGAAATCAGGCGTTTACCAGGAAGCCTCGATCAAATTCCTGTTTTCAACAGCAACAGTCCGGAAGTGGTTTTGAAAAACGGCATATTGCTCTCCACTTTCCCAAGCTCGGCAAAACATGCTGGTGAAAACGAGCCGAGCCAGGCAACCACTTCCGAAAAAGTTGCCTCGGAAAAGGTGCCGGCAATCGACGCCAATTTAGACTATCCGTTGCAGGGTCGTTTCGATATATTCGCGCATCACATTGTTGATGGCAAGAAAAGCGGTCATATGGAGCCACTCTATTTGGCAATTCTCGTGGGCAATCTCGGTGATGAGCCGGTGAAGCTGCAGACCATCGAATCTGCCAGTTATCTCAGCCGACCGGATGCGCCCTTTATCAAATTGCCGTCCTTGAGCGCAAACGATCGGGCCAATGTTTTTGCCGGGCCTGGTGATCGTGTCTGCACCGAGCTGCTCAAAGGCGAGCAGATGACTGAGGGTTGGCCGAGGCAACTTCATGTTCCGCCAAACACGACACGGCTGCTTGCTTCCTTTCCAATGCCGGTTCGCTCACTCGACCTGCCGCTGAACGGTCGAACCATAATGGCCAGGCTGCAAACGAATCGGCCGGTGCGGTTGGCTCTGGTGGCGCGTTTTGCCGAACCGCTCGGTGAAGGGATTTATAAGGCGCCGTCAGAGGCGCAGTTCGTCGATATTCTAAACAGCGGGCGCCTGGTCGAGCCGCGCGAGGAGCCGGCGACGGCCCCGGATCAAAAAGGAGCCTTACGCTATGGTCGCGTCTCGGGTATCACGCTGGGATCGACATGGGAGTGCGACCTGGTCGATCCAGGTTTAGACTACATGAAGTTGCCGATCGATCCTCCCGTCTCTTATCCAATCGCCACCGTCAGGCAAGGAGCATTCGGAACCGGACAGATTCAGAGCGCACCACTGGTGGTGCGGTACAAAGACACCGCTTATGAAGGCCACGGCAATTATGGTGTCTTGTACAAAATGAACCTGGCATTACTCAACGACACGAGCGAAAAGCATCTAGTCAGCTTGTCTCTTGAGACTCCCTTAAAATCGGATAAGGCGGAAGGCAAAGTTAAATTTCTTGAGCCAATCCAATCTCAGGTGTTTTTCAGAGGCACGATTAAAACTTCGGGGCAAGCCGGCGTCAATGCCTCCAGTTTTTTCACCCTTCTCACCCTGGGTCTGCTCAGGCACGGACCACAAATGACTCACATCGTCGAGCACAGGGGCGAGAGCACGCCTCCGTTTTGGAGTGGCAATATTTCCCCGGGCACGAAAAAACGCCTGAGCATCGAGTTCTTCTATCCTCCTGACTGCACCCCTCCTCAATTGTTGACCATTACAGGCAAATGAGCGTGTACAATCGAAGTGAGCCGCAGCAATCGCATTTAAATTCACGGTTCGTTTGAACCGCCCGGCAGCGGCCGATGAAAGGCACATCGCGCGCAACCCATGAAAGACAAGAAAGAATCCCTGGTTATTCTCGACCTGGACGAGACGCTTATCCACTCCCGACGCAGTCCGCTCGACAGATCGCCGGATATTTTGCTCGAGCCGCTCAGCATTTATGTGCGGCCCTACGCGAAGGATTTGATCGAGGCAATCGATCGCAATTTCCAGATAGGAGTGTGGTCAGCCGGCTCGCCCCTTTACGTGGACACGGTTGTGCAGCAGATGTTTCCTGAGTCGATCAGTCCCTTGTTTGTTTGGAACCGCGATCACTGCACGCAAAAGTTAGAGTTCTTCCCATTTCAGATCCTGTTCCTCAAGGATTTGAACAAGACGAAGGAGTTCGGTTTTGATCTCTCACGCGTGATCATCATCGAGGACGATCCCGTCAAGGTGCGACACTTCTCTGAAAATGCTCTGATTGTGGAGCGCTATTTCGGCGAAGACGACGACGATCACTTGAACAATCTGGTTGATTTCTTCAAGGAGCTGAACGGTGAGGATCACAATGCCGAAACGGTTCTCCGCACCTGGAGAAAGGCAACCTGAGAGGCGCCCGCCGTTCCGTTTTCGATCAGTCAATCATTTCACAAGCGATCGGCCCGGCTATCGCGCGTCGCCCAGTATTTGATCTCAGATTCGACCCGAACAAGTTCTTTATCAATATCGCTAATAGTTTTGCTTATGGAATTCAGTCTGGCCGCATGGCCTGTGATGCACTGCAGGCGCCGGGTCTTCACGCCCAGCAGCTTGTCGCGATATTCCGGACAATCCGGCAGAAGCCGATCGACTTGATCGATCAATCGTTCGTCTTCGCTCTGGCAGCGGTTTTCATCGACTCGCATAGCAAGCATGTCCTGCCTGGCGCCGAGCAATCTATCTCGATAGGGCAGCAGGCCAGGGGGAATGTCTTTGTTGTCCGAGCGGGCTGGTGGAGACAAAATCAGCGAACAGACGATAAGGCAAAAAAATGCAGGCAATATTTGACCGACTCTTCTGGCTAGCATAGGAGTTCCTCATTTTTTATTGAGCACAAGTGAGCACGAGCACCAGTCTCAGCTTACTCCGATGCACTTGGCAAGCCAATGTGGATTTTCCCACTCACTCTGGAGAGATTTTCTGACCACCGGCAATTAAATCGGTCTGCAAATCCGATCAATTCAATGGAGATTGGAGTTAAAACTCATGGACGGGTCCGTTCATAACCACCGGCATGTACTCACCCTGGCGCTCCCGTCTCCACCATTTGCCGGTAGAGAGAAGGGTGGGAATGTTCGTGAAGTGGTAGTGGTAAATGGTGGCACGAATGTACTTTGGTGGAGCGCCGGCGAAGGGATTCTCCTCAAGAAGCGCCGTCACCGGCGGAGAGTTCTCCAGAAGCCTGCCGATGAAGGCGACGAACCAGGGATTCTCTTCAATAGATCCAAGTGCGGCAAACCACATCTGCCAATCCAGGCGCGGCTGATGTGGTGCCACCACAGGCGGTGCACGATCCAGCGGTCCCGGTTTATACTTAAAGATATATTCTTTCCATTCATTGCCATCGAGGCTACCTTCGATGATGATCTCCGGCCTGGTTGTCGTCATTACCGCAAAGAGACCGTAGTGATTGACCAGGTTCCATGGACGTGCCTGCGCTACAACCTGCAGAAAAAAATCCGGATAGCCGCGCCGTATACCCAACAATCCGGCGCCGACCGTAAAGGTGTTCAACAGAACAATCAGCGCCGTGGCGGGGATGATAAACACTAATCCTGCCGGACCGCCTCGCCTCTTTGCAGTCTGCTCCTCGAGCAAACCAGAAGTTGAAACAGCATCCCGGGCCGCGATCGCCCTTTTGAACAATGGCAAGCGAATCGATAAAATCCTGATCAACAGGGCATCGTCAGCCAGAGTAAAACATAGGACTATACTGAGTAAATTGAAGAAGCAGTAATTGCCGCTCAAGAGGATGAAAACTTGCAGGAGGGCAAGAAGCGCAGCGGCAGCGATTCTCATTGGGCGAGTCGCGAATATGAAAAATGGCACGAGCAATTCGATCACAAATACAGCCAGTGTAAATCCCATCAAAATGAAATTGGGCAGTTGTCCGACCAACCAGCCGATCGCAGTGGGCAGCGGCTGCGTCCAGAAGTGATAAGTCATGGCGGTCAAATCGGCCCAGGTCTTATCTTGACTGGCTAATTTCACCGCCCCTGATGAAAACATCAGGCGAAAAAGGAGCCAGCGATAAAGCCATGTGACGATCATGGAAGGCTCGTTTAGATTTATCGACCAGGAAGGCAGATGCCAGCGGTCTATCCATAGTTTCCAGAAAAAATCCAGCGGCCGCCAATTGCAAAAAAGAATGGCAAGAAAGCCGCATTCGAGCAGGAGCGTATCCCATTGGAAGGACATAAATTCCTGGCCGGAATTGACAATTGAGAGATAAAGGAACCAGCAGACAATCAAACTCGGCAAAGAGAGAATTCCGCACAGGGAAAGAAGAGCCGTAAAAGCTCCGACTAGGGGCACCGCCGTTAGTGCCGCGTCTGAACTGTTGAACCAGAAGATGGATGGATTGTTGAAAAAGAGATGGTTAAAGGGCGCGTTAGCCAACTCGTAGGCGTTTGACCTTGAAATAGGCAGAATGCCGTGCTCGCCGTATAGTCCGGGCATCTGCACGGCAGCCGAGAGGAATGCGCAAAGATAAACCGCAGAAATAAAGCGCAGAATCGTCGCTCGTAAAATCCTCGAGGAACGCCTTGAGGAATGAGATGCAGCGGTGCTTGGCTCGGCTGCGCCCTGCTCCTTGAAAGCGTCTGAATCAGGAATTTTTTCGTCTGAATGCAAGGCCAACCAATCGCTTTGTTCGTTCTTCCAAACTCCGGATCAGCCTGAGCGTCCTTAACCGCTTGCTGCCAAAGTAAACAGTCAACCCGGCTATGCCGAATGCCAGACCCATATCGAGAAATGCCGTAAAGACACAGAAGACGCGGTCGATGAGCCCGACGATTTCTTTGGGCAGGGTATCCAGATAGGAGAGGCCGATAATTGAAAACCAGGTCCCGCCAATTATAAACGGGACGAAGAAGAACATGCAGGCAGGGTTGCATTTGGTTTGGGTCGGCAATTCTTTCATCACGTTTTCTCATACCCGGCGCGCCCTGGGCCGATGCAGCCATCCGGGGATATATTAAGCTCAGCCCGCCGATTAAAGGCATTTTTGCCTGGGCATAGTTTAATCTGAAGCGGCAAAGCTAAGCATTATGCCGTTTCACAACACACAGTCTAGCTTGTGACTGGCCTTAATACATGCAAATTAAAATCAAGTATATGAAGGCATCTTGAGCCGAAAAAATCGCAACATGCGGTCCAGGGCTTGAGGTGCTTTAATGTTCGAATTCAAAGTAAAGGAAATCTCGCGCAACCATGCAAGAAGCGTGGTTTTGGGGCTATTTTACGTCCCCTGCGCGGGCTCTTTTGTGCTAAGAGACAATCGACCAATCGCAAGCCAAGCAAGCAAAGGTAGAGAGGAGTCCTGCCAATGAATGTTCCAATTCAAATCGTTTTTAGAAACATGGATCGTTCGGATGCTCTTGAACAGCAAATATTGGAGAAAACAGAAAAACTAGATCGAGTTTACGACCGGATTATCAATTGTCGGGTAACGGTCGAGATACCGCATAAGCACCACAGCAAAGGCAACCAACATGAAGTGACCATTGATGTAAGTATTCCGGAGAAGAAAATTGTAGTCAGCCGCAATGCCAGTGGTTCCAACGGCAGCCATGAGGTCGCGCTGAG
The DNA here is from genome assembly GCA_021324135.1 of Pseudomonadota bacterium. Lineage (GTDB taxonomy): Bacteria > Cyanobacteriota > Vampirovibrionia > Obscuribacterales > Obscuribacteraceae > JAJPJO01. The sequence goes on along the minus strand of JAJPJO010000422.1, from coordinate 1,048 downwards.
CGCTTTCAATGAGGCGCTTGACGTTGCCAAACGTCAACTGGAAGACTACGCACGAAAGCGAAAGGGACATGTAAAGTTGCATGAGCAGCCGCAGCCTAGTGCTAAAATCACGAGGATTTTTCTCGAGGAAGGATATGGATTTCTCGAGACTTCTGATGGCCGCGAGATTTACTTCCACTCTAATTCGGTGGTCAATGACAAATTCGATAAACTTCAAGTCGGCACTGAGGTTACCTACGTCGAGCAACAAGGTGTTGATGGACCACAAGCGAGCACTGTCAAAGTCCGAGACTGAGAGCGCTTGAAACGCAACAAATCCATTCTGACTCTCAATAGCGGCTCGTCGAGCTTGAAATTTTCTCTATTTGAACAAGATGATGCCGCTATTGAGCAGGCAGAGCATGCCAGCAGCAATCTAAAGCAAAAAATTTCCGGAAACCTGAGCGGCATAGGAAGCGGCGCCGCCGGTCATATTCGCATTAAGCAGGGCTCGGACAAAATTGTCCGCGATGAGAAATTCAGTTTCGCCAATCACAAGGATGCCACTGAGGAGCTCATGCACTGGCTTGGTGAAACGGTGGATCGCTCCGCTATCTCCATAGTCGGACATCGCATCGTCCATGGTGGCACTAAGTATCACAGCCCGCTGCCCATAGACGAACGTGTCATCGCCGACCTGAGCGATCTTTCTCGCTTCGCGCCTCTCCATTTGCCTGCCTCGATTGCCACTCTCGAGTCGGCGCAATCGCTCTTGCCGAACGTTCGGCAGATAGCCTGCTTCGACACCAGCTTTCACCGTTGTATGCCGGAGGTGGCTAAAATTCTGCCGCTCACTCGCGAACTCTACGATGAGGGCGTTGAAAAATTCGGATTCCACGGTCTTTCCTACGAGTATATAATGCACGAGCTGTCGCAGCGTGACGAGAGCCTGGCCGGCTCGCGCTTGATCATCGCGCATCTCGGCAATGGCTGCAGCATGGCGGCTGTGAAGGACGGTAAGTGCCGGGACACAACCATGGCGTTTTCACCGGCGGGCGGATTGGTGATG
>JAJPJO010000331.1 GCA_021324135.1 Pseudomonadota bacterium | reverse complement strand
TGACATAGTTTGAGTTATCCGACTCTGTTTCACAACTAAAAAGATTGGCGACTTGAGATGGGAGTAAAGCGAGGATCGGCTATTCATGACTATTCTCAGCCCTGGATCTTGTTGAACCTTATCGCTTGATTGAAAGCCAGAAGCAATTGCGGTTGTCAGTGGATTCGACTTCCAAACTGTCGGGCATGAGGTTGATGAACTCATTCACCATAGAAAGCACCATCATGGCTATTCGTCCAGTTGTGATTCAAATCAGCACGCGCTCGTTACTGACAGCGCTCTCCACTCTACTCATTACCGCACAGCTTCCCGTTCTTGCAAATGAGCCAGCCGTCCGAGGATGGGAAGCGGCACCGCCTGCTCCTGCCATTAGCTTGGAGAAACAAGCGGCTCGCAAGGACGAACTCAGACTGCTGCCCATGACTGCGGTTTTGGACACGGCCACGCCCAATCAAAATCCTCGAAGTGTGGTATCGCCAATGATGGCGCATCCCGAGGGCGAAGCGGCGGAAGGGCAGCCAGAGGTAACGCCACATGCCATTACGATTTCGCGGAAAGACGTACTGATCCAGGCCGGAGCAGGGCACCATTCTGCCGATAAATTCTCAAAGATGGAGCTGAGCGGGTCGGCCACGATCGAGGTGACGCACGACACCATATCTAATACCATCAATTCACTGGTCGAGGCGGCAGTCGCTCGCAATTCAAATATGCAAAGACTAGATCATGCCTTCTGTCGCTACAAGACGCGCAAAGAAAAGGTAGCGGCGCAAGTCGCGAATGCACTCAACTGGGCTATTCTAAGTCGCGGCGATAATCCATCGAGCGAAGCCGGCGATGTGATTTTGGGCGAGAAGTTGAAGCTGAAGAGTCGTGGTTCTGCTGAATACGCACGCCAAAAGGAAATCGACGAGACACATCTGAAGATAGTTAATGCGGTAACCGATATTTGCATGGGTTTGGGAACGAAGGACAGCAAGCAAGCCCAGGAGTCAATAAACAAAGGCACGGACGCGCTTTCAAAACTGGTCGGCGATGAAACCGCCGAGCAATGCCTCAGTCAACTTCGCCAGATCTCTCAGAATCTGAACCTTCCATCATCGATGTATTCAAGTGAGGTCTGGGGCGTGCAGGAACAGCAGGCGCGATGCAATTTCGCCATCGATGCCGCTGCGCAAACCGATCCGGTGATTATGGAAATAAAGCGCATAGTCAACAAATACAATCATCACAGCAAACTCTACCTGGCCTCGTCGCGGTTCATGAAGGTGACACTGAGCCTCGGGGGTCTGTCACCGACCATGGTATCACCCATTTCCCAGGTTGCTTTGCTGGCTTATGTTATGGCAACAGGCGGTCCGGAAGAAGACAAATTGATGAAAGAGCTGTACCTGAGCAAACGCCTCGACAGCCGAGCGCAACTACTTAGCGCGAAAGCTCAATTAGCAATTGAAAAATATCAACTGGCGAGATTGACCCACAACCCGATGCTACTGGTCTGCTCGCATTCTATACTGAGATCTATGACATCAGATGCGGTGGCACAGAAAGTTTTGAGCGGTAAACTGGACGAGGATAAGTTAAGCTCAGCAGTTGTGCCGAACTAAAGACTACGCCGATGGTCTCTTTGTCTAAGGCTTCTAGCCGCGTTTGCCGCGGCGGCGTTCCTTTTGACCGGAGATGGCTCTGCCGTTGCTCGTCTTACTGCTGGCCACGAGCTTTTCGCCGCCTGTCAGGTTCACTCTATGGAAGTTACGGCCAATGGTGGCGTTAAACTTGTCTTCGACCTTTTTCCAATCCTTTTCGCCGAGGTAGGCTTTCATGCACAGCACCGAAGGTACTACCATCACCGCGGCCAATGTCAGTGTCGCGACGAGATTGCGAATCGCCACCTTCCAACCAAAGGAGCCTTTGGCGCGCCGGAATTGCTTACCGGTTTTCTCCGGATCATTGAAGAAAAGCTGCGCCATGTCGCGATAGCGGTTGGTCAGATTAGGAATGCCCCATTCCTGACGAGGTTGCTCGGTAGGAATGAGATGATTGCAACCGCGGCAAACCACCCGTTTGCGCCTGGGCTGCATATGTCCACAACGAGGACAAGCAAGTTCGGGTGCCTTCTTTTCACCGTGGTGGATTTGATATGGGAACTCGAATACGGCGTCGTTTTTATCAAAAATTGGGGGCATATCTCTCAATCTCCGCCTGCGCCTGCGGCTAGTAATCGGGGCTGCCCGAAGGTCAATTGTTGTGCCGGGCGAAACGCCTCATGCGGCGTCGTGTCTGGGGCGCCGTTTCGGGCGCACAGATTGCCTATATAGCGCGCCAGTTTGCTGGCGTTTAACAATTAACTGTACTAAGGCAGTTTAAAGTTGGTTTAACTATAGGCCTGTCAAGCGGTCTTGTCAAGAATCCCTCCCGCTTAAAAAAGTAGCCCCGCTTTAGTGTCTGCTGCGGGCTATTGAGCCGTCCCTTGCTTTGTAATGACTTTGAGGCTAAACGATCAGCCTGCCTCGCGTTCGCGGTAATCTTTGGCAGTGGGCATGGCCCCCGGAGTCACTTAAAACCGCACCACTGGATTATTTTGTTGACCCAAAGGAGAGGGACCACAAATGAAAAAGCTTTTCTGCCTAATTACGCTGCTTCTGCTCACTGCCACCGCCTGTTTTGCCGGTGCGCCTCCAATCGGCTCCTTCCCTGGTGCACCTGACCCGGCAACGCATCCGTGGCTGATGCAACAACTGAAAAAGGATCGCTACCCCTGCCCGACGCAGAGTTCGCCATTCATGGGTCCAGCGGATGCACCGGTGACAATCAACGAATTTCTCGACTATCAATGCCCAAGCTGCGTCGAGCAAGACAAAGTGCTCAAAAAGCTCGTTCACGACTACCCCAAAGAAGTGAAACTGGTGATCAAAAACTTGCCGCTGACTGATATCCACAACGGCGCTCTCAGCAGAGCAAAAGTGGCTCAGGCGATGGCCAATCAGGACAAGTTCTGGCAGGCGCACGACCAGTTTTTAAAAGGAGCGAACTCCGATCAAGTTATGAGTCATGGCGACAAGGATCAACTTAAGGCGTATTGGAGCAAAGGCGGCGACGGGCAGGTGGACAAAGACATCGCGACGGCCAAGCACCTGGGACTGAACATGACCCCGAGCTTTGTGATCAACGGCATTCGCATCGGCGGCACGATTGGTTATGAGCAACTGAAGCTGCTCGTCGACTACGAGATAGCTCGCAAGAATGCAATCGCCCGCGCAAAAGCACAGCAAAAGCCCGGCTCATCGAGCGATGAGCAAAACGAAGAAGCGACAGAGAAAGCAGAAAGGCAGGCTCAATAGAGCCAATCCGAACGGAGCAGCCGCAAGTCCGACCCTGCCGCTGAAAGCCCTTATGCTCATATGACGATTAGATCAAAATACTTGGCAACGATTGCGATTCCCAGAAGCCTTGTGTTTAGACCGTTTTGGGATACTGCTGCGGAATTAAGTGTTATGACGATCAAGTCAAATGAGCATAAGGGAGATATCCGGTATCCCGCCTATTCGACTGTCACTGATTTCGCCAAGTTGCGCGGCTGGTCAACGTCCTTGCCCAGGAAGTCCGCCACGAAATATGACATGAGCTGCATCGGGACGACCGTGACCATCGGGCTGAGAATCTCATCGATGGGCGGAATGCGGAAGATGTAATCGAAAGTCGAAGGAGCGCTTTCATCGCCATCTACAGCTATCGCCACCATGCGCGCGTTGCGGGCGCGAGACTCTTGAGCGTTCGACAGGGTCTTTTCGTAGACGCGGCCGGGCACCAGTACTGTTATGACAGGCACGCTCGAGTCGAGAACGGCAATCGGACCATGCTTCAATTCGCCGGCGGCATAGCCGGATGCATGGATGTAGCTCAACTCCTTGAGCTTCAGTGCGCCTTCCAGTGCGGTCGGGTAATTGAATCCGCGACCGATGAAAACGACATCGTGCGCATCGGCAAGCTTGAGGGACTCGCGCCTGTAAGCCTCTTCACGCGCCAGTACCTGCTCGATAACCGCCGGAACGTGAGATAAACCACGCTTCAGTTCGCGTGCGTATTGATCGCTGATCGATCCTCGTTTCTCCGCCAGATAGATGGCGAGGAGGTAGAAGGAGACTAACTGTGCAAGATAAGTCTTGGTGGCAGCGACTGAAACTTCGATACCGCATTCGGTGACGATCAGATTGGGTGTCAGCGTGGCCAGGTGTGAATCCGGTCTGTTCGTGATGCCCAGGGTAAAGGATCCTGATTCGATTGCCTCATTTATGGCAGCGAGCGTGTCGGCCGTTTCTCCCGATTGGCTGACGGCGATTGTGAGCGTGCGATTGTTGACCAGCAGCTTTCTGCCGCGCACTTCCGAGGCGATATCGACCTCGACCGGTATGCCGCATAGTTCTTCAATCACGTACTTACCAACAAGACCGGCATGATAAGCCGTTCCGCAAGCAACAATTTGAATGCGATCGATAGAGCGCACCTGATCGTCGCTGAGACTGACCCCGTACATTGCTGACAATCCAGGGGCGAAACTCTCGACATTGAAGTTGACCGGCTGGTCGGCGCTGATCAAGTATTTGCTCAATGTCTGGCGCAGTACCAGAGGTTGCTCGTGAATTTCTTTGAGCAAGAAATGTTTGAAGCCTTCTTTGTCGATTTTGTATGCGTTCGACTCGACCGATATTGGATCGCGAGTGCGCTCGTTCCCGTCAAAGGCAAACAAGCGCACACCATCGGTGGTGATTTCGGCAATCTCGGATTGCTCCAGTCTGATGATCTTATTGGTGAACTGTCTTACGGCCGTGGAATCGGAGGCCAGGAAACTCTCTTTCTCGCCCAAGCCGACCGTGAGCGAATAGTGATGGTTGACGGCATAGATGCGATCGGGATGATGCTGGCTGACAATGCCGAGCGCGTAGGCGCCGCGCATTTGTGCCACCACTCTGATGATGGCGCGCAAAACATCAGTCGGAGCTTTTTCAAGCTCGTATGAAAGCAGGTGAGCAGCCACTTCCGTGTCGGTGTCGGAGCGGAAGACATAGCCTCGTGCGGTCAACTCCGCTTTCAATTCGGCGTAATTCTCGATGATGCCGTTGTGCACCACTGCCAGTGTGCCGTTTGCATTGATGTGCGGGTGCGCGTTTTCATCGGTCGGGCTGCCGTGCGTTGCCCAGCGCGTGTGACCGATGCCCACCGTCGCCATCGGACGTTCTTTCTGCAAGAGCGTCTCGAGATTGGCGAGTTTCCCGACTGCTTTTATGACGTTGAGCCTGCCGGCTTCGATGACCGCCACACCGGCAGAATCATAACCTCTGTACTCGAGGCAGCGCAGCTTAGACAGCAATACCGGCGCAGCTTGATTTGGACCCAGGTAACCGACGATGCCACACATAAATAGGACCCCCCTAGATCTCCATTATTTCGCTCTCTTTGTCCTTTATAGCTTTATCTACTTCTTTCGTGTACTTATCCGTTAATTTTTGAATTGTCTCTTCTTTGCGCTTTAACTCATCTTCAGAAACCCCTTGGTCCTTGAACTTCTTGAGTTCCTGGTCGCAGTCACGACGAATATTTCTGATCGCCACCTTGGCTTCCTCACCGTATTTTTTCACAACTTTAGTGAGCTCTTTACGTCTTTCCTCGGTCAGAGGCGGAATGCTGATGCGGATTACGGTTCCATCATTGTTGGGTGTCAGTCCCAGTTGAGACTTGTGTATCGCTTGCTCGATGTCTTTCAAGCAACCTTTGTCATACGGCTGGATAAGCAGCGATCGGCCGTCCGGTGTCGATAGGTTGGCGAGACTTTTTAAGGCCGTAGGCGATCCGTAGTAGTCGACCTCGACGCGATCGAGAAGGGCGGGATTGGCTCTGCCTGTGCGAATTGCTTGATATTCCTTGTGCAAGTTGGCGATTGCTTTCTTCATCCGCTCTTCGCCGTCTTTAATCACTTCATCGGTGCTTGCTGCAGTAGTCATAATCGCCCTCCAAGACGCGAACCAACAAGGGTACCAATTTTCTCTCCACGAACAATTTTCTCGATGCTGCCAGGCTCTGCGAAATCAAACACTACTATGGGAATGTTGTTTTCTTGACAGAGGGGAACGGCTGCCTTATCCATCACGTTCAGGCCAAGCTTGATTAAATCATCAAAACTGATTCTGCCAATCTTCTTGGCATCTTTGTTTTTTCTCGGGTCGTCGCTGTAAACCCCATCCACGCCGTTCTTCGCCATTAAGATTACATCTGCCTTAATTTCAGCGGCGCGCAAAGCGGCGGCGAAATCGGTGGTGACATGCGGATTGCCTGTGCCTCCGCCGAATATGACGATGCGGCCTTTGTTCAGATGTCTTATAGCACGCAAGCGGATAAACGGCTCGGCTACAGAAGGCATATTGATGGCTGTCTGAACCCTTGTCTCCATGCCCTTCGAGTTAAGAACTTCCTGAAGTATGAGGCAGTTCATGATTGTGGCAAGCATGCCGGCATAGTCCGCCGCCGCCTTATCCATGCCCCCGGCGGCGCCCTGCACGCCGCGCCAGATGTTGCCGCCGCCGACGACGATGGCAATCTGAACTCCCAGGCGATGGGCTTTGAAAATCTCGTCAGCGATGCCGCGAATCACCTCCAGGTCGATGCCGAAGCCCTGCTTGCCCTGCAAAGCCTCGCCGCTCAGCTTGAGGAGAATGCGCTTGTATTGTGGTTCGTCGGGCATTGACAGCAAAGGTTGGGGCACCAAAGATGGAGGCAAGGCATCTGAAAAGATCCTTGCCGAGAATGATACGCACCTGTTTTATGCCTTTGCCAGTTCGACTTTCTAATCAGTCTCGTTGAGCAAATAGCTTAACAGGATAAATTTAATTGCCCGAATCGCCGGCGCCGAGAATGAAGAGCGCAAAGCGGGTCGGCTTCAATTGACTGCCGAACTCCTTGCCTTTGGAGTTGAGCCAGGCCTCTACGGTTTGACCGGGATCTTTGACAAACGGCTGCAGTGTCAAACAACGCTCAGCCAGGTTTTTGTCCACTCGACCTTGAACGATCTTGTCGCGAATCTCATCCTTCTTACCAGCCAGATCGGCTTTGCCGGATTCGATGCGAATCTCGTCATCGATTACTTGTTTGGGTACTTGATCCTTGGACATGTATTCCGGTTTGGCAGAAACAATATGCATGGCAAGCTCGCGGGCAGCGGCTTGAGGGGCATCACCTTTGATTTCATTGCTGCCGGTCAACTCGACAAGCGCGCCCATCTTACCGCCCAGGGCATGGACGTAAAGTCCGATCACGCCGGCGCCTTTGAGCTCGAAGTATTGAACGCGTTTGACTACGATGTTCTCGCCGATTTTAGCGATTGTTTCGGTGATCAGATCGGAAACCGCCTTGCCGCCCGCTTTAGCTGCCAACAGAGCCTCGACGCTTTCCGCTTTCTGCTCGAGCGCGATATCGACGATTTGATTGGCGAGCCCGACGAAGGCTTCGTTTCTGGCAACGAAGTCGGTTTCGCAGTTGAGCTCGATTAGAGCTGCTTGCTTGCCGTCAGCGGAAACCTTGCCGCAGACGATGCCTTCAGATGTGGCTCGGGAAGCCTTTTTGCTGGCAGTGGCGGCACCCTTCTGGCGCAGCCATTCAAAGGCCTTGTCGAAATCTCCGGATGTTTCGACGAGCGCCTTCTTGCAATCCATCATGGCCGCTCCGGACTTGTCTCTCAATTCTTTGACCATGGAAGCGGTTATCTCTGCCATTTTCGTCATATCTCCCTCATTTGCGAAATTGCTTTGAGGACGTGCTCGATTAGTCTGCACAAATCCTCGTTGTTTCCTCAAAAATGCTTTCCTGAACACTCGCTCAGTCGGTGCCCTCATCGTCGCCGGCGACATCTTCCTCTTCAAAAGATACGACAGCGCCGACCGAGGCCATTTCCTTGTCCTCAAGCTCGTCATCCTCGACATAAGATGTCTGGATTTTGCGATCTTGATCGTGCTGGGCATCATCTTTGCCGGCAATATCATCGTGGCGCGCTTGCTGACCTTCCAGAATCGAGTCGGCAATGCGGCTTGTAATCAGGCGGATCGAACGAATCGAATCATCATTGCCGGGAATCACATAAGTGATGCCTTCCGGATCGCAGTTGGTGTCGACGATTGCCACTGTCGAGATGCCGCTCTTGATTGCCTCGGCGACGGCGTTGAGCTCGCGCTTTTGATCGATGATGAAAAGAACATCCGGACGGCCTCTCATCGTTTTGATCCCGCCGAGCGACTTGTCGAGCTTGGTGAGTTCGCGGTTGAGCACCGCTTGCTCTTTCTTTCCTCGCCTGAAGAAATCACCCGATTCCTTCATCTCTTCGAGTTCTTTCAAACGATTGACCCGCAACCTGATCGTCTCGAAGTTGGTGAGCATGCCGCCCAACCAGCGTCGATTAACGTAATGGGAGTTGCAGCGCTTGGCTTCTTCTTCGACGATGTCGGCTGCCTGTTTTTTCGTGCCTACGAAAACAATGTTTTTCCTTTGCTGCGCGGCTTGGCGCACAAAGTCACAGGCTTTGTCGAGTGCTTTGCTGGTTTGCTCCAGATCAATTATGTAGATTCCGTTACGCTCTCCGTAAATGTAGGGGCGCATTTTTGGATTCCACCGGCGTGTCTGGTGCCCGAAGTGCACTCCTGCTTCCAAAAGTTGTCTCATCGATGCTACTGGCAAGGCTAAATCAATCTCCTCTCTCAATCGAATCATGCGGCTCACGACTTTATCCAATCTAGTGTTTTAGGGAACGAATTTACTCAGGCGGCTTTCGCGCTTGGCGCTAAGCAATTCCTCGGTAAGTTATCCGAACTGGAGGAATTATATCCTCTGACCCCTATGATGCATAAGCAAAATAGCTCGAAGCGATGTCCGCCATGCAGACAACAAGCACTTCCGCGAACAAGACCAGCCTGTTCGAGCCCTGAGGACAATCTCGACATTCTACCACAACCCGCGTCCGGAGCGTATTCCTGGACAACATGCTATTTTGATCGTTATAATAAATCTACGTGAATCCTCGCTAATCATGTGTTAAAGGTACATTCTTGTCGAAGGTTTTGGTACTCAACGCTTCATACGAACCGCTTAACATATGTACATGGCGGCGTGCAGTCGTCCTTCTGTTAAAGGGTAAAGCCGAGCAAATCGAACACAACGGCAAGTTGCTTTATGCAGATGTGCCTTTGCCGACCGTGATTCGTCTGCGCCATTACGTGACCATACCTTACAAAGAGATAAGCTTGTCGCGGCGGAATATTTTGCACCGTGACAATTACACATGCCAATACTGCGGTGTACGCAGACCGGATTTGACTATCGATCACATCATTCCGCGATCGCGGGGTGGCATTGATGCATGGGACAACGTGGTGGCGGCTTGCTTGAAGTGCAATGTCAAGAAAGGCGACCGAACGCCAAAGGAAGCCGGAATGGGTCTGCGCATCGTGCCGCGTCGACCGCTTTCGCATGTTCACTTCGAGATTTCAAAACACACTGCTACCGGCCAAAACACCTGGCAGAAGTATGTAATCGGCTAAAGCAACGTGCCACTGCATGTGGTACCACTTCGCGCGCGTGCGGATATATGCATGCGCTACCCTACGGCTCGGCACTGTGCAAATCCGCACCGGCTTCTGCGCAATCGCCTATATGAATGAACCGCCGGGATTGGCACACTGGGGTTGCTGAGCGAGCCCCCGACCAGCATTGGCAGATTGGAAACGGAAATTCCGCCAGTCAGACCTGGCAAGCCGGATTCCGCAGGCTCATGTCTCAGCCCCCGAACTCCAGGCTGTTTCTATGACAATGAGGTCCTGAATATGAGTACGCCTTCTTCCCCTTTTGAGCCGACAATCAATCAACCGACAGATTCCAGCCAGCGCGGCAGAACCCGCAGCCCTGAGCCGGGCGGTGCGCTGGACCAGTTCCGCTCCAGCTTTTACGGCCCCCCGGTCGGGCAGACTCTATTGGCAGCCGTGGTCAGACGCGACGGCGGGGCGACCCCCCAGCCAGGCGACAACGCCAACGCCCCAGCACCGCCGGCGGATAACCCTCGACCGCCAGCAGCGCAAGCCGGTGATCCTCAAGCCGGCAACCGGCCGGCCGAGAATTTGAGAGCCGGACAGGGCGAGGGAAAGATTCGCGTTAATGATTGGGCTCGCGAAGAGCTTAATCGCGTGCCCCAGCCGCTTCGAGACAATGTCACCAACTGGGTGAGGCAGGTGGGCTCGCAAAATCCTCAGGAGCGAGCCGCCGCGCTTGCCGGTTTGCGCGAGAATCCCAGGGAGGCATCGCTGGCTTTCAGAGCCGCTCTCGGGCAAGCCGATCACCCAATTCATCGCCTGTTCGGGCAGTTGACGTCAACTGATGCCAACGTTCAGCGCCAGGCTTTTGAGGCGTTGCAACCTTTCGGCGACGGCGCCATGCATCATATCCAGGATCTAATCAAGAATCAGCCCAACAGCGAGTTCGTCCAGGGGCTGAATCGGCTGGTCGATGGTCTGGCCTCGGCTAATCCGCAGAACGCCGAGGGAATGCGGGCCCACAATGATGCCAATCGAGCCCTCGAACGGTTGCGCCTGATGGCTCCTGCAGTGGTCGACAATGCCATCAAGACCCAGCTCGAGAATCCCAACAGCGCCATGTCCCGCACCGTAGACAATTTGATCCGATCGCTCGGCTCGCCGCAGTGGCGAGAAAGAGAAGGTGCAACTCAAGCTCTCTCTCATGTTGGACCGGCCGTGCTTCCGAAGCTGGAGCAGCACAGGCAATCTCCGGACCTGGAGGTGCGAAACAGAATCAATCAGTTAATGGATCGCATTCCCGATCAGCACATGCGGCGAGTGGTCGATTCGCTGGTGGCTGCCGGCAGCGAGCACCTGCCCCGCACCGGGAACGCCGAGCAAGATAGAGCCGTTCAGGAAAGATTCAGAAACCTGGTCGAGGGCGCTTTGCGCGGCAATCCCGAGCAAGTCGTCAGAGCGCTGGGCGACTACCAGGACTTCATCAATCAGTGGGGCAAACGCCAGACCAGCTTCCAGGCCAATTCGCCTCAGGAGTGGCAAGCAATGGCCCGTGCCATGCAACGCGCTCTCGATTCCAATCCGCGCACGCAAGGATTGATCGCGCGTGTAACTCCCCAGGGCAACTTCATGCTGGGCACGGATCAAAACGAGGGAGCGCCGGGATCATCGCTTATCACCGTCCACAGAGACGGCAACGGATTGATGTGGGGCGGTCTCCCCTTGAGCTTCCGCACCGTCCAGGCCGGAGGCAATATGGAGATGCGCAGAGTAACGGCGCCGCCTCCATCTACGGCCTCGGAAGCGCTGCGCGACACATTCATGGATCGCTTCGGCGATGGTCTCGTTCAGCGCCATCAGACGCAAGTTCAGCTCCCCGGCATTCCGCCGGGATTCGGCGGACTTATGATACCGCCGACGGTGCAAATACCGCACTGGGGTCCGTATATAAGCCGTCAGCAGCAGTTCTACGAACAGCTTTATTCCAGAAACGGCAAAAAGAACAATTGAGGCGCACAGCAGCGCCTGCAAGGTCGAGGATAGAAAACCGCTATCGGTTGACTCAGGTTAAATCTGAAAAAAGTCTTCTGCAGAGTTGAACTTTTTTATCCTCCCTATCGTTTTAAAAAGTAGCGGCAAGAAATTGGCTCAGGCGCAAAACGTCTGGGCCAGTTCACTGGCATCTGGATGTGCGGCGCTCAGCGCGGCGCGCTCAGCTAGATGCGCCCGACTTTATGACAGCGATCACATCAAATGGGGAGGGCAAAGCCATGCAACCCACACTATACTTTGATACCGAACCGATTAACTCTCGGAAGTGGAGCTGGAAATTGCTCTCGCCTCTCTATGCTGAAATTGTCCTGGACTTGCAGGCTCGCGATTTGAAAGATCGCCTGTTCACCTACAGGGTGCCTGAGTTTCTCGCCGAGGACGTCTTTGTAGGAGCGCAAGTGCTGGTCCCTTTCGGAAACCAGGATGCAGTCGGCGGATACGTTGTATCCCTGCTCAACGAGCCGCAAGGCGACTTCAAAATCAAGGATATATCGGAGGTAGTCGAGCCCGATCCGCTCTTCGACAAAGAATTTATAGACTTCCTCGGTTGGATTGCTTTCCGGTCTTGCGCGAGGCTGTCCGATGTTATCCAGGCCGCCATTCCGGCCAGCCTGGCGCCTCGCATCAAACGACTGGTCCAGATAGCCAGGGACGTGTCGGCGGAAGAACTCATGCACATGCAATCGGTGTTGCAAAAAAAGGATCCGGCTGGTGCCGCCATCTTAGCCGTTCTTCTCGACAGCAAAGACGGCAGCTTGAGCTTCAAGGTGCTCAAACAGAGATTTCGCAAAGCCAGCCGCCTCAGCCTGTCTCATTTCTACAACGCCCTTCGCTTTTTGAGAAACGAATGCTTGATCAAAGTGGCGGCAGAGAGCGAAGCGAAGACCGCACCAAAGATGGTGATGAAAGTGATGCGCTGCCAGGCTGAGCCTAGAACGTCCCGCCAGCGCGAGGTGGCGGTTCTGCTTGAGAGAAATAAAGGCATTATGAACCTGGCGGACCTGCTCAAAGAGAGCCGCACTACCCGCGATACCATTTACCGAATGAAGGAGCACGGCATCCTCGATCTTATTGAAATGGAGGTTGTCCGCGACCCGATGAAGGCTTTTCAATCTCAAGAGCTGGAGAGCAACGGCGCCGGCAAGCAAGGCGGGCCTCCGCCTCTGACTGAGCATCAAGAGCAGGTCTTGTCAGTGCTGGCAAAAGATCTGAAGGATTGCCTGGGGCGCGAAGCGCCATTCGATCGCCCCGTCGATCCCTGGCTCTTGCATGGTGTCACGGGCTCAGGCAAAACGGAAGTCTATTTGCGTTTGATCGCCCAGACGCTGCAAGCCGGACGAACTGCACTACTGATGGTGCCGGAGATCAGCTTGACGCCGCAGTTGGCCTCCCGCTTGCAAAGCCGGTTTGCAGAGAAAGTTTCCATCTGGCATAGTGCCATCAGTGCCGGCGAACGCTATGACACCTGGCGGCGTTTGCGAAGCGGGGATGTAGCCGTGCTCCTCGGTGCACGCTCTGCGGTTCTGGCCAACATTCCCGAACTGGGGTTGATTATTCTGGACGAAGAGCATGACGGCAGCTACAAGCAGAGCAGCCCCAGCCCCCGGTACAACGCCAAGGAAGTGGCGCTGGAAAAGGCCAGGCGTCATGGAGCCATGGTTGTCTTTGGCAGCGCCACGCCGGATATAGTCGTCTACAATCGGGCTGCCAAAGCCGGGCGAATCCTGGAATTGCCCGAGCGGGTCCACAAACAGCCGATGCCGCAGGTTCGCATCGTCGATATGAAAGAGGAACTGAGGCAGCAAAACCGATCGATTTTGTCGGAGCCTCTTCAAGCAGCGCTCAAGCAGCGCCTTGAAGCCCAGGAGCAAAGCATACTGCTGATCAATCGTCGCGGTTACGCCAGCCATGTTTTCTGCAGAGCTTGCGGGCACGTCATGCGCTGCAAGAATTGCAGCGTCTCGCTGGTTTATCACCGCACGCTCAATGTTCCGCGGCTCGGGCGCGGCGAGTCAAGCCAGGCGGATGCCGGCGCGTTGACCCGGTCCGGCTACCTCTCCTGTCATCACTGCGGCTTCGAGCGCGGCATGATGAAAACATGCCCGGCTTGCAGCAGTTCGTTTATCAAAGAATACGGACTGGGCACGCAGCAAGTCGAGGAAACGGTCTGCCAGATGTTCCCATCGGCCCGTCTTTTGAGGCTAGACAGCGACGTGGTTGCCCGCAAAGGAGCTTATCGCGATGTCTTTGAAAAATTCAGCCGGGGCGAGGCCGACATACTGATTGGCACGCAAATGGTCGCCAAAGGTCTTGATGTGGCCAACGTTACACTGGTGGGTGTTCTGGTTGCCGACGCCTCCTTGAACATGCCTGACTACCGCGCCACGGAGCGCGGCTTCCAGCTTTTGAGCCAGGTCGCCGGTCGCGCCGGACGCGGGCAGAAACCAGGCGAGGTGATATTGCAAACGTACAATCCCGAGCTTGAAGTCATCCATTTAGCCAAAAACCACGACTTCCGGAATTTTTACCTGAGCGAGCTTGCTTGCCGCGAGGCCTTCTCATATCCGCCATTCAGCCGCATCATTCGTATCGTTATGCAAGGCACAAACGCCCCTGAGGTTGAGATTGAATGCGAGCGCCTGGCCGAGGAGATCAGCGTTTTCCTCGAAGGACGCTTGCCCGAGAGCAGCGTGCAGATTCTCGGTCCGTCGCCCTGCATTATCGAGAAAGTGAAGAACAATTATCGCTTTCATCTCCTCATCAAGGTAAAGGATGCCGACGGGCGCAGTTTCGATGAAGATCCTCTAAATCATTTGCTTTATCTTTTGCGGAATAAGAAAACTCCTAAGCAACTTTCAATGGCAATCGACGTTGATGCGCTCGACTTGCTATAGAATTGACATCTTATGCTTTTTCTCTATTATGTTGGTTTCGCCATCACTCTGGCTGTTGCCGGGCCGTTTCTCCTCCTGAAGAGAAAGGCTCGAGCAGGTTTGTGGCAAAAACTCGGTTTTATTCCTCCGCAGCAAAAAGGTTCCTCAGCCGCTCCTGCCCTGAAGCAGGGCGGTATATGGTTTCATGCTGTTTCGGTTGGTGAGTTCAACGCCGTCAAACCGCTGATCGAGAAAGTGCACGGCGAGCATCCGGATATTCCGCTGTACGTCTCCACCACGACGGCCACTGGTCAGGCACTGGCACAAGAAAAGGTGGGCGGGTTCGCCACCGTCTTTTATTTCCCATTCGATCTGCCGTTCGCGACCGGAGCATGGTTGCAGGCACTGAAGCCATCTCTGGTGGCTGTAGTCGAGACGGAGCTGTGGCCGGGATTTGTCGATCAGTGCCACAAGTCCGGCATCAAGATCATGACGGTCAACGGACGCATGTCTCCGAAATCTTTTCGCACCTATCATCGCTTGCGCTTCTTCTTCAAAGAAGCCTTGCTGAAGCTGGATTGTTTATGCGTGCAATCAATCGGCGAGCAAGAACGATTTGTCTCGATTGCAGGCACAAACGATCTTCGCGTGGTCGTAACAGGTAATATGAAACTGGATGGGCTCAGCACCATATCCGATACCGCCGCCCGGCAGTTGCGCAGCGAATTGAATCTGAACGCCGACGATTTTGTGATCGTCGCAGGCTCGACGCATGAGGGTGAGGAGTCGGCCGCCATTGATGCATTTGCAGAGCTTTCGAGCCTGTGGCGAGAAAGGGGCCATCAGTGCCAACCCCGCTTGATCATTGCGCCGCGCCATCCCGAGCGGTTCCAACGAGCCTGCGACATCGTTCAATCAAAAGGGTTTTCGGCGAAAAGATTTTCGCTCAACGAGAAGTTTGAGCGTGATAACGATATTTATATCCTGGACGGCCTTGGTCAACTAATGAAATACTACTCGCTTGCCAGCCTGGCATTCGTCGGCGGCAGCCTGGCGCCGATCGGCGGGCATAGCCTGCTCGAGCCTTATGCCTACGGGGTCCCCGCCATATGCGGGCCGCATACATATAAGACGCGCGATATCGCTCGCGCCTTGAATGAATTAGGCGCCTTGAGCCAGGTTCAAACCGCCCCCGAACTGACGAGGAAGATTGAGCAGTTCTATCTAAACCCGAGCTCCATCAAGGAGTGTGGACAGAAGGGCAAAAGTTGGATAGAGGAAAATCAAGGCGCTGTAGCACGCACGCTCGCATGCGTTATGCAACTGTATGACACCACATCCGGTGCAAGCGCGGGCACCACGGGCAGCACCGCCAGGGAGAGCATAGGCCTTTTGCGATGAATCAAGTCGAGCAATTTTATTTGCAATTGATCGATAATCCGGCAGTGCAGGGTCTGCTTGCTCCAGCAGCGCTCATCTATGGAGCCGGCAGCTACTTGCGCTTGAGAGCTTACGCCGATGGATTGATGCCGCGCTTCAAGCCGAGCGTCCCAGTGATCAGCATCGGCAACCTGTCGGTCGGCGGAACAGGCAAGACACCCGTGACAATCGACATAGCGGAGCGCATTTTAGCGCAGGGCTTGAAGCCGGCTATTCTTTCTCGCGGTTACAAGCGCATTTCCACCAGCCCTTACACGGTCGTAAGTGATGGAAGGGAACGACTGGCTGATGCCCTCAGCTCCGGCGACGAACCGTATATGATGGCACAGGCCCTCTCAGGAGCGGTCGTGATATCCGGCAAATCACGCCGAGACACAGCCGCACTTGCCGTCGAAAAGTATGGCTGTCAGGTCGTCGTTCTGGATGACGGCTTTCAACATTTGCAGCTGCGGCGCGATTATGATGTCGTGCTGCTCGATTACAACATCGACCCCGACAGGGCGCGCTTACTTCCAGCCGGACTGTTGCGTGAGCCTCTCAGCGCACTCGGGCGGGCGACGCACATCATCATTACAAAGATGCCGGATCTAAACCGAAGAGCGCCCGATGATTTTGAGAGTTCTCGACTGGCCTCATTTCAGGAAAAGATCGCTCGCTATGCCCCATCGGCACAGGTGTCGATGTGCGCTTTCCGTCCGACTCACGCTCGCGGCTCCTCCTTGAGAGTCAATCTCGACAGACTGGTCGGCAAGGAGATTATCGCCGCCTGCGGAATCGCTCAGCCTGCCAATTTCCTCAAAACCCTGAGTGATGCCGGTTGCCGCCTGAGACAAAGTCGTTTCTTTCCCGATCATCATTGGTTCAGCCCTGCCGATATCCAGGAATTGCAAGCGCTTCGCCGCCAGTGCGGGGCGCAATACATCGTTGTCACCGAAAAGGATCTAGCCCGCATTCCTCCTCAGGTTTTAGCAGAACAAAACGACACAATTCTTGCTCTGTGCATCGCCGTGGAATGGATTGGCGATGCGCCGCGTTTCTCATTGCCTGCCGCCAGACCGCTCGAGGTAAGCCTGCATGCCTGAGCGAACCGGATCAACTAGCACCATATACGGTGCAAAAAAAATCCTGATTATCCGTTACCGTTTTCTCGGCGATACAATTCTCTCCGTTCCCTTCCTGAGGAATTTGCGAAGAGTGGCGCCGCAAGCGAAGATCGATATGCTGGTTGGACCAGTTTCAGGTAAGGTCCTCTGCGGCTGTCCGTATGTCGATGAGTTCATCGAATACGATACCACCCGTTTTCACAAGTACGACAGCGGAGCCGGGAAGACAAAATCATTCTGGTCGTATGTTTTTCAGCTCAGGAAAAATCATTACGACACTGTATTTGTTCTGAAGAGATCCCTGTCTTCGGCTTTTCTAGCCTACGCCACCGGTGCAGCCAGTCGCATCGGCTACATTAAGAAGACTGACGATAATCGAGCCATCCCCTTTCTGCACAAGGGAATCGCCCAGGAGTTCCTCCTCAGCCACAAGGCGCTCTATGACGAGAAGATTCACGAGGTCGATTCGGTGCTTTCCGTCCTGCGCGCTGCCGGAATCGAGCCGGAAGATGATTATCTGGAGGCCTGGATTAGCGAAGAAGAGACGCGCAATGTTAGAGCGAAGGTGCCCGAGCTGAAAGCGGCGGCCGGGAAAGTGCTTATCCATGCAGCGGCCGCGCATCCGGACAAGATGTATCCGCTCGAGGCCTGGGCGCAAATCATTGCACGGCTGGATCGTGAATACGGCTTGACGCCATACTTCACGGGTGATCGCATGGACAGGGCAGCCTATCAAAGATTGGCAGCCCTTTCAGGCGTAAAAAGTGTTAATATGGCAGGAGAGCTTAATGTTCGCGAGAGCATGGCTCTATATAAGGAGATGGATTTAGCAATCTGCGTTGATTCCGGTCCGGCGCATCTATCCTGCGCTGTCGGTGTGCCGACGGTGACCATCTTCGGCCCCACGGATCCTGTGCGATGGCAGCCTCGTGGAGCGTTGACTAAGTCAGTATTTGACGAGACACTTGTATGTAGACCATGCCACTACAAAAAGAGCTGCGGTGATGAGCGTCAATGTTTAACCGCCCTGTCACCCGATAAGATACTAGATGCAGCAAAACAACTTTTGACCAGGCGCTTAGCGGCGACTCAAGCAAACGGGAGTAAGTAAAATGACAGGTAAAATCGCAGCATTGGGGCTTCTTCTGGCTACGAGCATCAATTTGCACATGCTCGCCTGTCAAGCCGCGTCGCCCACCGCGCAATCAGGCGGACCCGTGACCTCAGCGGGAAGACCCTTTCAATGGCCGCGCTGGTACTACTACGATCAGCTCGGATTGAAAGAGTGGAATAAGGGCGAAAAGGAAAAGGCGCGCAGTTATTTCGACCTGTCGTTCAAGGATTGTGAAAACGACAACTTCCCGCGCACGAAAGGCGGAGCGATCGATCCTCGAATCAAACGAATGATTCAAGACGTGATCAATCACCAGCTCTTTAAGATGTCGATGTGGAACATTCCAAATGCCCAGGCGCAAGCGAGGTTGTCGCCGGTCGAGCAGCAGATAGTGGTCAATACTGCCATGGCAAACGATGTTAATAAGAACTTGATGCAGCTGGATCGCGTGCAGAGGTTTTGCAACCGGACGCTGGGAGAAAAAAGCTACGAGGCACAGGCCCTGGAGGCATATCGCGGCAGATACGCAATGACTGAAGAGGAGTACAAGGCCGGTGTGCGCGCTGTAAAAAGACCGAACGTGCACTGGGGCGTCGGTTACGGAGAGGATACACGCACGACCACGGCAAACGATTTTCACGGCACGCCTAAAGAGTGGGGACGCAGCATCAATCCTGCCGTGCATGCGCCCAATTGGTGGAAGGCAAATGAAGGTGACGATCCGAACTTGAATAAGCTGACCCCCGGGCAGAAAAAATTCAGAGAGCTCGAGAATCAGCGTGATACAAGAGCTGCCGACTGGCAGCCCGGCGCGCTCTACGTAGGCGGCAAACGAGTCGAGCAGAACAAAACCTCCTCGGGTGGACAATGGAGCAGCAACCCGCAGACAACCGACGGCTTCCAGCAAACTACCGGCTGGGGAACGCAGAACCAGGCGACACCAGTGGCTGAGAGCCAGACAAAATGGGGTGTGCCCAAGACGAATGCCGAGCTGACCAAAGATAAAAACCGCGCACCCTGGGGCACCGATACGCG
Source organism: Pseudomonadota bacterium (assembly GCA_021324135.1). Lineage (GTDB taxonomy): Bacteria > Cyanobacteriota > Vampirovibrionia > Obscuribacterales > Obscuribacteraceae > JAJPJO01. The sequence continues at coordinate 36,995 of JAJPJO010000331.1, read as the reverse complement.
GGATAAAGATCCGACCACGATGTGGGGTAGCACCGGCAGCGGTGGCAATGACCCGACCGGCAACACAAGCGGCACCAACACAAACTCGAAGTAGAGAGTCCTGACACGCTCAATCTTTCTGGACGCCGGTCTAGTCAGAGGCGCTAGCTTTGAACAAAAAGCTGGCTTCGAATATAACCGGCAAGCCTCGAATCAAGCAAAATGCGCAGGCGAAGTAAACCAGAAAAATAGCCACGGCAGACACGATAGGCAGTTGCGCTCCTGCATTTGTATGCGAGGCAATCACAAGACAGAATGCCACCGCCTTTGCTACCGCGTAACTGAAACGGCTGAAGTTTGAAGCGACAAGAAACTTTCCGATGCCGCTCTGCATCATGGTGTTTGAACCAAAAGCGGTATAGCCTTGCTCGCTGGCATGGGATCTGATGGCATCAACCATGGTGCCGCGCACGAGGAAGAGAAACGGCACAAAGGCGGGTATCCATCCGAGAATGGCGAAGGCAATCCAATAGGCCATCTCGACCACTCGATCTCCTGCGATGTCGAGAATGCCGCCGAACTTTGATGTCTGATTGAGCTTGCGCGCGAAATATCCGTCGATGCCATCGGCCCAGATCACTAGAATGGTGAGCCCGAAGGCCGTCCATCGCCATTCTTCCTGGGGAAGCCACAACAAGGCCGCCGTACCGATCGCGAGAAAAACGCGCGCGATGGTGATCAGATTAGCGACGTTGATCGGCATGTTCTCACATCAGTCCAGGAGCAGCCTGTTGAAACGAACTCCGCTATACATCGAGGTTGGCGAAGTGGGCATGCTTCTCGATGAACTCCCGCCGCGGCGCCACCGCTTCGCCCATGAGCAGGTCGAATATGTGATCCGCTTCCGAGGCATCGTCCACGGTGACTTTCTTCAAAGTACGCGTTTCCGGATTCATCGTCGTATCCCACAGTTGCTCAGCCTGCATTTCGCCCAGACCTTTGAAACGCTGGATTGTGGCTTTCTCTCCCATCTCCGCCAGTGCCGTCTGCAGGGCATGCTCGTTGTAGCAATAGCGTTCTTTCTTGCCCTTCTCAACTTTGAACAGAGGCGGTTGAGCGATATAGACGTAACCATTTTCCACAAGTGGTCTTGCATAACGGAAGAAGAAGGTCAAAAGCAGCGTGCGAATATGGCTGCCGTCGACATCAGCGTCGGTCATGATGATGATCTTGTGATAGCGCAATTTACCGAGATCGAGGTTTTCTGCATTCGGTCGCAGCAAGCCGGTCGATTTGCCGCCGCCCGACTCTTCATCCTCTTCCTTGACGGACAAACCGAGCGCCTGAATCATCGCCTGCACTTCTGCGTTTTCATAAATGCGCGTGGGTTGCACGCGCTCGACGTTCAGAATCTTGCCTCGCAATGGCAGAATCGCCTGGAAGACGCGATTACGGCCCTTCTTGGCGCTACCACCGGCGGAGTCACCTTCCACCAGGTAGATTTCGCACTTAGCCGGATCTTTATCGGAGCAATCAGCAAGTTTGCCGGGCAATGAGGAGTTTTCCAGAGCCGACTGCCGGCGCACGGCCGAGCGCGCCTTTTGCGCTTCTTCGCGACCCTTCTTGGCCAGCAGCGCCTTGTTCATGATTTCCTTTGCCGGCTTCGGATTGTTCTCGAGCCAATCGGCAAGCAAGTCGGTTACTACCTGTTGAGTTATGCCTTGAACCTCGCGGTTGCCCAACTTGGCTTTGGTCTGACCTTCAAACTGAGGCTCGGGAACCTTAACGCTGACAATTGCCGTCAAACCCTCCCGGACATCCTCACCCAGCAAATTGCCGTCGTTTTCTTTGAGGAACTGGTTTTTCCGGGCATAGTCGTTTAGCACGCGAGTCAAGGCCGCCTTCATGCCGGCCAGGTGTGTGCCACCATCTATGGTGTTAATGTTATTGACGAAGGAATAAATTGATTCCTGATACATCTCGGTCCACTGCAGGGCGCACTCCACTACGACTTTGTCGCGCTCGAGCTCCATGTAAATCGGCGGCTTGTGCAAAGTTTCCTTCGTATCATTCAAATACTCAACATAGCTGGCGATACCGCCCTCGAAGTGGTATTCGGCTCGCTTAGGGTCTTCCCCGACTTTGACGCGATTATCGACGACAATCATGCGCAAGCCTTTGTTGAGAAAAGCCATCTGGCGCAAACGATTGTTCAACTTGTCCCAATCGAAATGGATTTGAACGCGCTCGCCTTCTTCATTGAAGTCATGAAAAATGGTGTTATCAGGCCAGAAGGTCACGGTAGTGCCACTATAGTCGGTGGCACCGACCACCTCTAGCGGGCCGATCTGGGATCCGCCTTTTGTATATTCTTGACGGTACAATTTATTGCCGCGATGTACTTCGGCAACCAGTTTCGTCGACAGAGCGTTTACAACCGATGCTCCGACACCATGCAGTCCGCCGGAGACTTTATAGCCACCCTCGCCGCCGAATTTGCCGCCGGCGTGGAGAATGGTCATGACCGTTTCGAGAGCGCTCTTGCCGGTCTTGGGATGCATATCCACCGGGATGCCGCGACCGTTGTCTTTGACGGTTACTGAGCCGTCCTCATTGACCGTCACTTCGATTTGGTTGCAGTGACCAGCCAGAGCTTCATCAACCGAGTTGTCCACGATTTCCCAGACGAGGTGATGCAAGCCATCCGGACCGGTAGTGCCGATGTACATACCGGGTCGCTTGCGCACAGCTTCAAGACCTTCCAACACATCGATCGTGGAAGCCGTGTATTCAGCAGTCATAGTCACTCCTCTCCATTAGATATCCTGATCCTCTCAGCTTCCAGTCGTGATGAATCTCAGCTTGAGGCTCGAGCCCTATTTCGACATCGCCATAGGCGTTTTAAATGTATCCCAATCAAATTGTAATTGGCGTGGCGAACGGCTGATCAGCATGGCGATTTCAGCCAATTGTATTGCTGTTTTCAACGCCTCCCACGACCTTAAAGTTTAGCATAAAATACCGACAAAAGCCGCTTGATGTGAGGATTTATGGCGAATTAAACAAAGCAATCACATGAGAGTTATCTAGGCTTCTTTGCAGTGCGGCTCTGGTTTACAATACGATCGAAACTGTTTGACAAAGGGACAAATTCAAGCCATTCTCGCACCATAATCCATCCGGCTCCGCTAAAATCTGGATATCTGCAAGCAATAGAATCGCCTCCCAAAAGCCGGATATAAAAACGAACTTGCCTGTGGACGTTCATCCATGATCAGCAGGCGGCAGTATTGAAGGAAGTGCTCCTTGGAAACCTATTTCGAACCACGACCGAACACAGTAGCAGCCGGACTGGTGAAAGAATCCGCAATTGCTCTGGGATTTTTCGATGGCGTGCATCATGGTCACCAGGTCGTAATCGGCAGCGCCAAAAAAGAAGCCGAGCGCCTGGGCGTTCGCTGCGGTGTAGTCACATTCAAAGATCACCCTCGAACCCTGACAAGGGGGCGCTCACCGCTTCTGCTCACCGTCATCGAGCAGCGCCTTAACTTGTTTGCCGGACTGGGAGTAGATTTTGCGCTGGTTCTTTCATTCACCGAGGAGCTGTGCAAGTTGAGCCCGAGGGAGTATGTGGAGAACATACTGGTGAGCGGCCTGGGAGCACGCTCAATATCGGTTGGACCTAATCATCACTTTGGTCGAGATGCTGAAGGGGACGCCGCCCTTCTTGAGCAATTGGGCAGCAAGAACAATTTCGTCGTTCACGTTGCCGACATGATTTTAAAAAACGGCACCGAAGTCTCCTCATCGGCTATACGCGAGTTGGTCACAACCAGCCGGATGGAGCAAGCAGCCGACCTTCTATCACGCCCCTATGCCTTGTTCGGTCAGGTTGTAGAGGGTGACAAACGCGGCCAGGCGATCGGTTTTCCAACCGCCAATCTAGAACTTTATCCATTCCAGCTTGTGCCCGGTCGCGGTGTTTATGCCGGTCGAGCCACTCTTGATGGCGGCAAAGGGCAGACGGTTCCGTGCGTGATCAATGTTGGGTATCGTCCGACATTCAAAAGCCAGTCAGCCTCCACAGCCGCCGCCGGCAACTGTTGCAAAACGGATGATCAATCCGCTGCCACGGAAGTTGCCGCTCAAACCAACGGTCAGCTCACAGTCGAAGCCCATCTTCTCGACTTCTCGGCCAACCTTTACGGTCAATTCATCGAAGTGGAATTCCTGAATTATCTTCGCGCCGAGCAGAAGTTCAGTGGCGTGGACGCGCTCAAAGCGCAGATTCATAAAGACATTGAGCACGCCATTGCATACATGAAGCAGTGCGACGATAAGAGGTTGAGCGCTGAAACCGAGCCCGAGCACCGGCTGCACGCCTGATCGAAGCTGGTGCACTGAAGGTAAAAATGATCGTTAAGAAGCTTTCGCTCACCAATTTTAGAAACTACCGCTCCGAAAGCATAATCTTCTCTAACGAGCGCAACGTAATCGTTGGCGAAAACGCCCAGGGCAAAACCAACCTGCTCGAGGCTATCGAGTATTGTGCTACCGGTCGCTCGTACCGCACCGCCCTTGATGGCGAGCTGATTCGCAAAGAATCCGACAACGCGCTTGTGGAGCTTGATTTCTTTGCCGGCAGCTACGATCGCAAGATCAGCATCGGTCTGAAGAAACGACTGAGCAGCAAAGGTGAAACGACCGAGAAGGCCATCAAAGTCAACGGTGTTGCCAAGGCAAACACGCGCGGATTGCAAGGACACCTGGCAGTAGTCGGATTCAAATCTGAAGATATGAGCTTAATTCGAGGCGGTCCCAAAGACAGAAGAGACTGGTTGGACGATCTGGCTTGCCTGCTCAAGACCGGCTTCTCAGCAGTGTTGTCGCGATATCAGAAAGCCCTGGCGCAACGTAATCGGCTGCTCAAAAGTCTCTTTGAAAAAGGCCGCCTGAGCGTGAGCGACCAGGATCAATTGAAAGCCTGGGATCAGCAGATTGCCGCTCTGGGCGCCACGATAATCAAGAAGCGCATTGAATGCCTGCTGCTCGTTTTACCAATAGCCGAGCGCTATCAAAAGGATATATCGGGCATCGGAGAGCACCTGAGCGCAAACTATTCCTTCTATATTAGTCCTTCTCTGTCAGAGGGAACGATGCATGCTGAATTGGACAGTATTGAATCGTTTTCTATGAATGCTCTGGCTGACGCCGGTGAGCAGGAAATCGCCGTCAAATTGATGAAGCTGTACAGAATCAGACGTGGTGATGAAATAAGCCGCCGGCAAACGCTTTCTGGTCCCCATCGAGATGATGTTCGCTTTAACTTGAACAGCACCGACGCCACCTCATTTGCCAGCCAGGGGCAACAGCGCAGTCTGGTACTGGCGCTGAAGCTTGCCGAGCTCGAGCTGGTTTCGAACCATCTAGAAGAGCCACCGGTGCTCATTCTGGACGACGTTATGGCGGAGCTGGACCTGAAACGCCAGGCGTACTTAATGGAGACAATCAATAACGGCATGCAGACGATATTGACCACAACGCATCTTGAGAGTTTCGGTCATTTCCAGAGGGAGTGGTTGAGCGGTTCATCCCTTATTTCGGTTAGAAACGGCGAAATCGAGCGTCAAGAAAATTTTGCGACTCCCATAAAGTAAATTGCTTGAGCAAAGGTTCGGTTTGGTTATTTCCAGAGCTCGACGGGTACATTAATAATGCTTAATACCAACCCGGAATGCGAGCGCAGCTCCACAATACGGATTGGCAGAGTCGGGGGGCAAACCCCGTTTAGCCCATGCCCCTAATTGAATTCAAACCTAGTCAACGAACATTGGGATCCTGATCAGACAGTCATGGTGCAATCTACAGGCCATCTTCACGAAAACCTTGATCGAAAGGTTTGCTTAGAGTGTAACCGCCAGTTCACGGGAATCGTCGCGGCGTGCCCGCACGACCAGAGTATGCTGGTGCCCATCGCTCAGGACCCACTTATCGGCAGCAAGCTGGCTGGCAAGTACGAAATATTATCAGTGCTTGGCACAGGTGGCATGGGTGTCGTCTACAAAGGTCGTCAGGACGTCATGGATCGCATCGTAGCGATCAAGATGCTTCAGGCACACCACCTCAATGATTCCGGAAGCGTCAAGCGCTTCCAGCAAGAGGGAAAAGCCACTTGCAAGCTCAACCATCCGCACATCATCACCGTCTATGACTTCGGCATTTCGCAGCAATCCGGTCAGCCCTACATCGTCATGGACTATCTCCAGGGCGTACCGCTGTCCGAGGTCATCAAGCAAGAAGGCCAGATAAGCGTCGAGCGTTCTTTGAAGATCTTCGGGCAAGCTTGCGAGGCACTCGGTCATGCGCACAAGCAGGGCGTCATCCACAGAGATTTGAAACCGAGCAACATCGTTTTGATCAACTATGACGGTGACAAAGATTTCGTCAAAGTTGTGGACTTTGGTGTCGCACAGATTATTGAAGAGGCAAACCAATCTGAAGGCGGGCAGCGACTTACCCAGCTTGGCGAAGTATGCGGAAGCCCTGTCTACATGTCGCCTGAGCAATGTCAGGGCCACAAGCTAGACAATCGCTCCGACATATACACGATGGGCATCGTGATGTATGAAACGCTCACCAATCGTCTGCCGTTCCTGGGCAAAACGATGGTTGAAACGATGCGTAAACACATCGAAGATGCACCGCCCCGCTTCGCCGAAGTTCGTCCTGATCTCTATATTCCTGAGCGCGTCGAGCAAGTGATCATGAAAGCGCTGGCGAAGGAGCCAGAAAAGCGCCATCAAACGATGGAGCAGCTTTGCATGGATCTCGAATCGTCAATTCCAAGACCCGGAAGAAGCCAGGTCCTCAGAACGACACCGCTTGAATCTGAAACACAAGAAGAAACCAGCAGTGATTCATTCTCATCGATGTTCGCCCGCATGACTCTCGTTCAGTGGGGAATCGTTCTGTTAATCACTGTTGCGCTGGGCACAGGCACAATCGTTTGCTTGTATCTAATGATCTCATTCAAAGCTAAGCAGACTGCAGTCACTCCTCCGCCGGCGCAAGTGCAATCGATAACTCAGTCAGGCACTACAGGAACGGGCACCACTACGGCCGGCGCCAGCACCACGAACGGTTCTAGTACCACATCCGGTTCCAGTACCGCATCCGGTTCTAGTACCACATCCGGTTCCAACACCACTGCCGGCGCGGGCACTACAGGTGCTAGCACACCCGGTGGCTCCAGCCCAACAAATGCTTCCGCTGGCGCAACTGTTACTAGCACCGCCGGTGGTTCGCGCACCACGAGTCCTCCAGGCAACACCACTAACAGTACGAGTTCACCAGTAACCGTAAGCGGGGGCACTGACTCGGCCACGGCAGCAGCAAAGAATCAATTTCCTTCCAGCGCTACTGCCACTAATCATAAACATCCAATCAAGAAAGCCGCAGTAGCAACCAAGAAAAAAGTCGCGCAAGCGGACGCATCGGCTGCAACGCCTAAACCCAAAAAGGGCGGCTCAGTCTGGGGAGATTTGCTGAAGCAGCGATCGTACCGGACCGGTCACGAATTAGAGAATTAAGGACAAACAAAAACACCACCTAGATTTCTCTCAGGCGGTGCTTTTGCTACTGTCTGATTGGTCTCTTTGCGGAGACTCAGTATTTCAACATGGGCATCGTCAGATATCCCACACTGCGGACTCGCTTGCTACAGTTTCCGGATCGGCGCCGACCTGAAGTTTCTGCAAGGTCCCTCGGCTCATCGTGAGCAACTCGTGTGCTTCACTCACCGTTTATGCAATAAAGTCTACGCGAGCACTGCGCGGTTGTGAACTCCCCCTTTAGACATTTAAGAATAGGCGCAATCCACTTATCAAGACATGGCTATCAATCACCATTTCAATATCGAAATTACATTAACAAGAGCTTGAACCATATGCGGTGCCTTTCATTCAACAATCGCATACGCGACAGATATACTTTTGACATACACGGTACGGATAAGCGCGAAGTCAGACTGGAGGCAATGTGGCGCTGGCGGCGATGAGGCGCTTGCAGCGCTCGCGGTCGACTGGTTTGCTCCAGTGACCATCGAATTTTGCAGCGGAGCCGATGATCAATCCATCTGAGTTTTTTGCGTAGTCCTGCATGTTTTCCGCCGTCACGCCTGATCCGATCAATACTGCAATACTCACTGCTTCGCGGACAGACCGCACTTCTTGCGGGTCCGCGGCTTCGCCGGTTCGCGAGCCTGTGACAATCACTCCGTCTGCTTTGAAATATTCTGCATCCTTAGCCGTTTCCGCTAAGGAGATGTCACTGGTGATGGCATGCGATGAATGCTTCTTCTTGATGTCCGCGAAAATCTTGATATCTTGAGATCGAAGGTTATATCTTTTGCGGACAAGCTCAGCCGCGCACGATTCATGAATACCTTCGTCTCCAATATGTGCATAGACGAACCCTTCAACTCGAATGAAGTCGAGGCTGGCAGCGTGTGCAACTGCTAGGGCTTCGATGTTCGCTCCGGCAAGAATTTGAATTCCAATCGGTAGCCGTGTTTCGCGTTTAAGCGTGCAAGCAATTACGGACATTGCGGCTGTAGTCTCTGGGTCTACTCGACCCTTTATGTACGGTACATCGTGTGTGTTCTCAATGATCAGCGCATCGAAACCCTCTTCCTTATATATCAGGCTTTCGCTGCAACACTCGTCGAGTATCCGTTCCAGATTTCCATCATACCCGGGTGCTCCCGGGAGGGCTGGGATGTGGATGACTCCGATCAGCGCGCATTTTTTTCCGAACATGCTGTCTCCTCTGAGTTAACTGCGTTAATTAGAACCACCAGTGGTTTTGGGTTGCAGTGCTTTTTGGGTGCATTGATTTGGGTTTGACATCGATCTTTGTTGCTTGGATTTTGATCTCATTGATCTTGGCTCACTCATGCTTACTATGAAAGCGATTTGCGCATTCAGCTAAGCGAGGAGAACCGCACGAACAGGAGATGCCTCCATTTCCGTTAACTTCAATGGCAGCGCAACCAGAATATACTCACCGGCTTCAACCTTAGTAAGGTCTAGATTCTCGAGCCAAAACATACCGCACTCGTCGAGTGCATGATGCGCCTCAAGCGATTTAGACTTGATGTGATCGACGGATGGCGTGTCTATGCCAACAAGCCTTATGCCTTGCTTATGCATGGATTGTACTAAATCGACGGTCAAATACGCGTAGGAATCTTCGAACATGTGGTATCGGATTTGATGGCACGTTTTGAAGAGTATCCTTTGTGGTTTGCCGGCCGGGTGCAGTTTGTTTATTTGCTCGACAAACTGCTCGGCAGTAATACCCTCGTTGTAGGGGGCTAAATCAATGACTGTCGCTGCACCCAGAAACGCATCCAGTGGCAAGTCGGCTGCCGCTATACCCGAATCGACATCCATGTCACCGCGGATGTGGATGGGGGCGTCTGCATGCGTTCCGACATGCGGACTCATGCTCATGGAACACAAGTTCACTACCCCACTTTCCTGCAGAGTCAAAGTGACCTGCCTCTGAAAGGGAGCGTCGCCTGGAAAGCAAGCGCTGGTCGAGCCCACCGGTTGGGAGATATCGATAATTTTTGTGTACATCGCACGCTAACATTACACCCAGCGACAAAACAAACTCGCATCCGGAACAATTTCGTAATAAACTTTGAGACTTGAAGCATTGACGCCTCGGTGGATCAGTCCATGAGTGATACACACACTGCTGGAAGAAAAATCGCCTACAACATAACCGGCAAAGCGCCCAAGCCACTTGGCGCATACTCTCATGCCGTCAGGGCGGGAGATTTCCTTTTCATTGCCGGCCAGGGAGCTCGCAATGCCGACACCGGCGAAGAGGAGGGGGTGACGCTTGACGATCAAGGCAGAGTCACTGCATACAACATCGAAGTACAAACCGAGGCAGTGATCAAGAACCTCAAGGTGGTTCTTCAGGAAGCTGGACTGGACATGGAGAATCTAGTGGATGTCACTGTCTTCTTGCATGACATGAATGATTTCGCGGCGTACAATCGCGTCTATCAAAAGCATTTTTCTTTTCCGGACCCGCCTGCAAGAACTACGGTTCAAGTGGCTAAGCTGCCGGGCAAGAATTTCATTGAGATCAAAGCAACCGCTTACGTTCAAGCGGTGGAAAAATAAGTACAGACGACTGAGGGGTAATTCTCGTGACAGCAACCACACCAACCAAAACAGTTCACATAGACAACTTCATCGGTGGGGAGTATGTGAGATCAAGCGGCGGGAAGACGTTCGAAACGATCAACCCGGCAACGGGCAAAGTGCTGGGTTCGGTTGCGCTTGGCACCGCGGATGATATCAATGACGCTGTTGCAGCAGCCAAGCATGCCTTTGAAAAAGGTCCGTGGCCGCAAATGAGCATCGCCGAGCGTGCCCACATTTTGAAGCGCATCGGCGATTTGATTATCGCCAGACAGGATGAGCTTGCCAGGGCGGAATCACTCGATACCGGCAAACCGATCTCCGAAAGCCTCAATGGCGATATTCCCCGGGCAGCTCTCAATTTTCATTTCTTCGCACAATACGCCGCATCTATTGGTGAGGAGTCGTTCTCATCAAATCCAGGCGAACGCCATCTCGCCATCCGCGAGCCGATGGGCGTCTGCGGTTTGATCACACCGTGGAATCTGCCATTGTATTTGGCCACCTGGAAAATCGCTCCATGCCTCGCGATGGGCAACACCTGCGTTCTCAAGCCTGCCGAGTGGACACCATATACAGCCTATCTGCTGGCCGATATCGTCAATGTCGCCGGACTGCCGAAGGGCGTGCTGAACATCGTAAACGGTTTTGGACCGGATGGAGCTGGAGAGGCGCTGACAACACATCCCGATGTGCGCTCTATTTCCTTTACAGGGGCAACGGGTACCGGCAAGGCCATTATGAAGAATGCCGCCGCCACTCTGAAGAAGGTTTCATTCGAGCTGGGCGGCAAAGGAGCAAACATCATTTTTGCCGATGCCAATTTAGAAGAAGCGATCGCCACATCAGTGCGGGCGGCATATCGCAATCAGGGACAGATCTGTCTGGCGGGCTCGCGCCTGTTCGTACAGAAGGAAGTGTACAAAGAAGTGGTCGAAAAACTTGCCGAGCGCGTCGGCAAAATCAAAGTGGGTGACCCCCTGCAGTCCTCCACCGAAATGGGTGCTCTGATCAGTCAGGAGCATATGGAGAAGGTCCTGAGCTATATCGAACTCGGCAAGCAAGAAGGCAAGGTGCTCACCGGAGGCGAGCGCATAACCGAGCTTGGCGACGGCTATTTTCTCTCGCCGTGCATTATTGAAGGATTGAATGCCGACTCACGTTTGCTGAAAGAAGAGATATTCGGGCCGGTACTACCTGTGGTGCCTTTTGCGAGCGAAGAAGAAGCAATCGAATTGGCAAACAGCACACCCTATGGTCTCTCAGCATCACTGTGGAGCGAGAACGTCAATCGCTGCCATCGCGTTTCTCAAAAGATCCGCTCCGGCATGGTCTGGGTGAATTGCTGGTTCGCACGCGATTTGCGCACACCATTTGGTGGACAAAAATCATCGGGAATCGGACGCGAAGGCGGTCGTTACAGCCTTGAATTCTTCTCGGAAGCGAAAACAATATCCTACAAGTATTCCTAAAGGACACATTCAGCAGACTAGCGGATTCAGCGCGGCAGCTGCATTCAGCACGGCAGTTGCATTAAGCGTCGCCCTTCCACTTCATACGCATAAATGACACTTTAGCCGACAGAAAGTTGGTTCGATAGTCTTTGTCCGTTCCCTCAAAATGGAGCGACTCCCTGAGACGGAACTCAGGATCAGAGGCGAAGAACAGCCCGAACGCTCTCCGATCGGCATCCCACCAACGATTTTCCAGAACCAGCACATTGCGACCGCCAAATTCTTCGGTACGGATACTGATCACATCAAATGCGCCGTTGTGACCATACACCTCCGGTGGTATTACCTCCTCAATCCAGTCGAGCTCATCTTCCGTGAGAGTGTGCGATTCTTTGCCGAGGAGCTCTCCCCATCGCTCACCGAGATCGGCGCTCAGTTTCGAGTCTTCATTGTCGTAAAGCCAGTGCGCAATCTTCATCGTGTCATTGCCGGGGACTTGATACTCGAAACAAGACGAGAACTCATCCGTTCGCTCGCCCGCGGGCACGAATTGCGAAGGCAGCATCAATTTCTCGATTGCCCCTTGCTCTGTAATGAATGTGCGTTTATCACCCTTGAGCGCCGCTGATTTAGACGGTCCGGCATTAGCCTGTGTACCACCCGGCTCCTTTGATGCGTCGTCATCATCGTCCAGATCGGGCGGTCGCGGCGGGCGCATATCACTAGCCATTTGCATCTCCTCGATTTGATTTCGCCTGCAAAAGAATTTCGTTCACAAGGAAAATTATCCAATGGTTCAAACGAACAATTTCGGTGATCGTGCAATTAGATCACTCGGACTACTTTCAGTTAACCACAAAGAGTTGTCAGGCTGGCACCATTTTCATAATGCGGCAATGTCGGTGAGGCAGAACAATGACTGCGCCCACAAGCCGGTTGACAAGAATTACTGGAGATAGGAGTCAGGACGCGTATGGATCTAGGGCTAATGGGCAAGAAGGCACTTGTGTGCGGCGCCTCTAGAGGCATCGGGCGCGCCATTGCCGAGGGCTTGGCTCATGAGGGCGTGGAGTTAGTACTGTGCGCCAGACAAGATGCAGCCCTCGCCAAAGCTGCCGAGGATATCCGCCAGAAGACAGGGGCCCGCATCCACTTTCGAACCTGCAACCTGACGGAGCCCGATGAGCGAAACACTCTTATTGCTGCAGTAAAAGACTTCGTGGGCGATGTCGATATCCTGGTTCACAACACCGGAGGACCCCGGCCCTCAAGCGCTCAAGAGACGACGCTTGACGACTGGAAGAGCGGTTTTTCGCAATTGTTCGAAATGATTGTTCATCTCAATGAAGCCTTCCTGCCTAAGATGAAAGAAAAGAAATGGGGCCGCATTCTTTGCATAACATCTTTGAGCGTCATCGAACCAATACCAAACCTGGCTGTTTCGAACGCCATGCGCTCCGCTGTAACATCGATGCTTAAAACTCTCTCTGATGAAGTGGCGCACTTCAACATCACCGTGAATTGCCTGGCGCCTGGATCAATCTCCACCGAAAGGTTGCAGGAGCTGATGGAGGCGCGGCTGGCTCGCACGGGTCAGTCGAAGGAAGAATACCTGAAGCAATATATCGGCGGCATCCCAATGGGAAGGCTGGGGACCACGGAAGAATTCGCCTCGGTTGCCGTCTTCCTGGCCTCGCAAAAGGCATCGTATGTAACGGGCTCAACAATCGCCATAGACGGCGGTAAGAGACGATCCACTTACTAACCCATGTTATGATTCTTCCGTCCCCCATGACGGCATCCTTTTAATAGAGAGGTTAAAGGTGAAATTTCTGGTTTTAGGCGCTGGACAAGCAGGCTATGCGGTTATCTTCGATCTAATCAGAAGTCCGCGGCTGGACAAAGTCATCGTGGCCGACCGAAATGTCGAGCGTTTGCGTCTGATTAAAGAGCGCCTGGCGGACGAGAAAATCGTTCCTGTAGAGCTGGACGTTACAAACGCTGAAGAAACCGCCAATTTGATGGCCAATTCTGATGTGACGCTCAGTTGCATTACCAGCCCTTACAATTATGAGCTTGCCAAAATCGCTCTGCAGGCGAAATCGCATTTCTGCGATCTGGGTGGCGACGAGCCAACCTTTAAGAAACAGCTTTTTCTGGATGATGTAGCTAAAGAGCAAGGCGTAACGATCATACCCAATATCGGCATGGTACCGGGTATGGTGGCGATTCTGGCGCATTGCGCCGCTCAGTCGATGGACGAGCTCTACGAGATACGCATGCGCGCCGGAGCAGTCCCAATCGAGCCGGAGTCGCTTCTCTTGCAGCACTCCCTCTCTTTATCCGTGGATCGATTGATCAACGAATACTCCAACAGCTGCAAGATCGTGCGCGATGGTAAGATCTACAAAGTGCCTTCATTGACCGACGTCGAGAACATCGAATTTCCCAAGCCGATCGGAAAGTTGGAGGCGTTTAATACCGCCGGCGGTGTGTCAGCGCTGGCTGAGACATTTGGTGACAAAGTCCAGCATCTCGATTTTAAAATGATCAGAGTTCCAGGTCACTGCGAGCAGATGAAGATTCTTCGAGACCTGGGGTTGATGGACACAGGTGCGCGAAAACTTCCTGACGGGAATGATGTTCGTCCCCTCGATTTCTTCAAGCAGCTGCTCAAGGAAAAAATGCCGGTCGACCAGCCGGACCTCGTCGTTATGCGAGTAACGGTGACCGGCGTCAAGGACAAGAAACCGATTCAACATGTTTGGGAGTGCGTAGACTACGGCGACCAGGCCAACGGTATCTCGGCAGCCGCCAAAATGACCGCTTTCCCCGCCTCGATCATCGGTCAAATGATTGCTCGCAAGGATATTGAAGAACGTGGCGTCCTCCGCCAGGAGCAGGCCGTACCCATAAAGCTGTTTTTAGCCGAGATGGCCAGCCGCGGTATTTCCTTGACTATGGCTGAGCGAAGCCCGGTTCACGAAGCGATATAAGAATAGCCGCTTTGCTAACAAGAAGACCAAACTCGTTTACAATGAGCGCATAGTCTATCGTCAGGTATATGGACGAAAACTCAAAGACGCCAACAGGCAGCCAAGCCGGTTCGAGCTCAGGCTCGAGCCTATCCGACAGCAACGTCAGCGCGAGCGCTCCGGCTGTTGGCGGTCCGGGCGACAATCTTTCAACAGGAAGTCATGCCGCAGCGCCTGTGCCGACCGCTGCCAACCGGGGCTTCGCACCGGCAGGACGCGGTGAGATTCTTGCCTGGGCGGCATACGACATAGCCAATGCAACATACGGCACGGTTGTAGCGACGGCCATTTATAACGCCTACTTCGTCGAGACGATTTGCGGCACTGCAAAGGGTTTTGCCGCCACCAATGGTGGCTTTCTCCTCACTCTTGTCATAGCGACCTCTGCCGCGGTGATCGTTCTAACAGCTCCGGTTATTGGCACCATCGGTGATGCCACTGCCGGAAAGAAGAAGCTGTTGATCGCCTCGACAGTGCTCTGCATATTCTGCACTGCTTTGCTGTTCTTTATTGGTCCAGGCGCATACTTGTGGGCGATGCTGGCTCTGGCGTGCGCCAATATTTTCTTCGGAACCGGCGAGGATCTGATCGCTTCATTTCTACCCGAGCTGACGACACAAGAGCATATGGGCCGAGTATCAGCCCTGGGTTGGGCTGCGGGTTATGTCGGTAGCCTCCTTTCGCTGGGGCTCTGCGGTGCGTACGTCTATTGGCAGAAGAGTTTGGGTCGCTTGCCGACCGAATATGTCCCCACAACCATGCTCATTTGCGCATTCATGTTTCTCACTTTCTCGCTTCCCACTTTCATATTTTTGAAAGAACGAGCCATACCTGAGCCCATCGAGAAGAAGCACAGGTTCGACCTGCAAGCCTACATCAGCGTCGGCTTTAGCCGCCTGAAACAAACGCTGAGCCATGCCCGCCATTACCGCGATCTGTTCAATTTTCTTCTCACCATGTTTATTTACAGTTGCGGCACGACCACCATGATTCATATGGCATCGGTTTACGCTCAAGAGGTTCTGAAGTTTACCCCCAAAGATTCAATCGTCATGATCCTGGTAGTCTGCGTTACGGCAGCCATTGGTGCAGGAGTGTTCGGATACGTTCAGGACCGCATCGGCTCGATTAAAACATTGGGAATAACCTTGAGCATCTGGACGATTGCTACGGTGCTTGCCTCCGCCGCTCAGGATAAATCTCAACTCTGGATCGCTTCCAATCTGGTCGGTATCGCGATGGGCGCTACCGGCTCGGCCGGGCGGGCTCTTGTGGCGCAGTTTTCTCCCAGAGGCCGCTCGGGTGAATTCCTGGGACTATGGGGAGTAGCGCACAAACTCGCCACCGCAGTTGGTGCCCTGTCTTTTGGATTTGTAACATTGTTGAGCGGCAATAACTACAGACTCGCCGTCCTATCTTGTGCGGCCTTCTTCGTGGTAGGCGCTTTGCTGCTTTTGCTGGTAAACGAAAGCCGCGGCAAACTGGCGGCTCAGGTGGATGTGGATGTTCCGGTCTGAGCAAGATGCCTGACAGCGAGATTGGCAGCGCCGTTTGCCCAAAGACAGGCGGCAATGTGAAGCAATTCAAGTGATTGCCAGACAAAAGTAAGCTCTTAGATAAAGATTGCTTGTCAACTGTTGAAATAATAGTCCTGATCTAAGACTATTTATGCCTATTCTAGCCATCCGTTCGCTATACCGCCAAACTCAATCAGAGGTGCACATGACCGTAGAAGTTCAAGTAGACCGTCTTACTGCTTACATCGATGCAACCAGACATGTGTATGAATCAAAGCTGAAAGAGCTTGTTGACGTGCCGAGCGTCAGCATGGATCCGGCTCACAAGCCCGACATTCAAAAAACAGCGGACCTTGCGCACGACCTTCTGAAAAGCTTGGGCGCTACGGCGGAAATCGTCAAAACCAAAGGCAATCCGGTTGTAATCGGCGAGTTCCATTCCGACAAATCTCATCCGACCGTGGTTGTATATAACCACTTAGACGTGCAACCTGCCGATCCCTCGGAATGGAAATCGCACCCATTCATCATGAAGATCGATGGCGAGAAATATCTCGGACGCGGAACCACTGATGATAAGGGTCCGACTCTTGCCGTTCTATACGCCGCCAAATATGCTTTCGAAAATAAGTTTCCGATCAACATAAAGTTCTGCTGGGAATTGGAAGAAGAGATCGGCAGCCCTTCGTTTCTCGAATTCTTGAAAAACAACAAGGACAAACTGGCCACTAAGTCCGTTGTCATTTCCGACACAATCTGGGTCTCCAAAGACAAGCCGGCCATTCCCTACGGACTGCGCGGACTCCAGGCTTTCCTCGTGAAATTGAAAACCGGAGCCAAAGATGTTCACTCGGGTGAAACCGGCGGACTGGCGAGAAATCCGATAACCGAATTGGCAGCCTTGATCGCCGAGTGCATCGATGCCAAAACCGGCGAGGTAAAAATTCCCGGATTTTATGATGATGTGCGGAAAACGGACGAAGCGGAACTGGAAGGTTTCGTCAAATCAGGATTCGATCTGGAGCACTTCAGAACTGCTCATGAGCTGCATTCGCTGCGCACAAAAGACACCAAGGACGGTGCCTCACGCGTGTGGACCCGACCGACCTTTGAGGTTCATGGTATCACCGGTGGTTACGCCGGGCCGGGTGTGAAGACAATCGTCCCCCATCAAGCAGAGGCGAAGATCAGCACGCGCCTTGTGCCCGATCAAGATCCCCACAAAATCATCGAGCTGTTCAAAAAGTTCGTAAAAGAAAAATGTCCTGATGCTGTCGTTGAAGTCGAGGGCACACTGAAGCCGTACATCGGCGAGCGTGAAGGGGTCTTCCCCAATGCCGCCAAACAAGCAGTGAAACTGGCATTCGATAAAGAAGCCGCATTCATTCGCGAAGGCGGAAGCATCGGAGCAGTGGTCAGCATGAAGGAAATTTTGAGCGTACCGATCGTCTTTCTGGGTCTGTCATTGCCTGAGCACGGGTACCACGCGATCAATGAAAACTTCGATTGGGGCCAGGCAAGCGGCGGCATGAAGCTGTTCGTTCACTACTTCAAACTGCTTTCAGAAATTCGCTAAAGTTGGTTTACCCGACAGCTATTTGACCACCTGAGTCTGCTCAATTCGGGTGTAGTGGTCCGTTTTCGCCACAAACTGATCCGACCATTCGCACTTCGGCGTCCAATATTCATACGCCTGCGTGTTAACGGTGATCTCATCGGCTGAATCGACAGTGACGGTCACTACACCCTTGAAGTGCGGCTCCAGATTAGGACAATCAGCTTTCATCGGATAAGAATATCCTCGTATCGACTTTATTTGATTTCCATTGGGTGAAGTCGGTTTGCCATTTGCGAAGAGCCAATCGCCCTCTTCACATTTTGCTTTTAAAAGTAAGCCGCCGAGTTTGGTAAAACGCGCTTGAATGCCGTCTTCGTCCTGGAATATTTCGATCTCGGCTCCGGCTTTTTCTTTCCATTTTCCCAGCGCCTGCTTCCACGGCTCATTGGGTTTTTGTTCAGACAGTTGCGCCTGACACTTTTTCAGCTCGGCGCGCAGCATCCTTATGAACTTCTGCGATCGTTCGATCTCAATTTTATAGTGCGCAACAGCTATGTTGGTCCCGTTCTGAGCCAGAGTAGCGGCATTTGCAGCCATCAGTATTTTGTCGTGCTCGAGCTTATCGATAAGAGCTTTGATGTAATCGGGCTGTTGATAAAATGCCGGATCGCGATAACCAGCTGCGGTGGCAAAGAAGCTCGACAGTCTTTTGGGATCGGGATTATCCGGATGATTCTGCAACTCTTGCGTCATCAACGCGATATTTCTCTGCTGCTGGGCAATATTCTCTCGCAAAACCTGCATCTTCTGCTCAATAGCGGCGCGCTCTTCCGGGGTCGGTTGGGCGAGCGAGCCTCCCATCGATATGGTGCAAAGAATGATAATCACTGACACTAGCGGTGGCCATAGCTTGCTTATCACTGCTCAATTACCTTTGTGGGAATGGTTGATCATTTTGACTGTGCGTCCGACACTAATATCTCTAGCTGGACAGGCCGAAACGCAAATAGAGAAACAGCCCAGCAAAGACACAAAAGAGTACCACATCGATGTTGTTCAAAACCAACTTAGTCGATTGAGGGAGCAATCGGTAGAGTGAATCAAGCCTAAAGTCGAGTTCCCGTCAATCCGGCGACGACGTAGTTGATAGCTAGCGCTTGCCTCAAGCTGATGCCGATTACCGGGGCCGGATCAGGCAAGAAGTTGCCATTGCCGAGGAATCCAATTCCTTTGCTTCGATCGAAGTGCCCGGTCATGTGCATGACGTAGCCTTTGCCAAAGGGAAAAACCACTGCCAGGACGCCTTGCCTGCCGGGATCATCCGCGACCAGCGCTTTGCTGACTGCCAGCACTCTCACTACATCTTTGTTGAGCACGGTTATTATGTGGGAGTGGACATCCATGCGCCACCATGCGTTTGTGACTACGTTTTTAAACAAAGCCGGATCTTGACCGACAATCGCCGCGTCGTACATTCGCTGACTGTTCACCGCTCCGGTCCATTGCAAATATCCGGGAAAAATCCTGGCATGAAGCCGATCTAACAACCAATCCGTGGTAAACAAATAACCGCCTCGGGCCACAAACTCCTTCACCTTCAGCATCGTCGGTGGTGCCATGTCACCAGGGCAATCGATGACGAGAACTTGCGTATGACTCAGATCGAACGTATCGAGATCAGACATTTGAATCTCGGTAAATTTGAAACCACAATCATTCAATGTCCGCGACGTGTCATCGTTTTTTCCATAAACAACGATCAAGCGACTGGGGTCCATCTTATTTGTCGAGAGACTGAATCGAGGATGCGTCTTCTCGAGCCAGCCTCTGTACATAACAGGGGGCGCCTGGATGCCATCAAGCGGTCGAAGATCCGCTGAGGTGTTTATCGGTCCTTTAACACCATCATCCAGCCTCGTAGTTTCAAGATTTCCGCTGAGCGGTTTATTCGTGCTCGGGAATGCGTCCTGAATGCTTCCGAAGAGAGGTTTGGTTTCGATTGGAAATTGATTTTGAACGTTGCCGGTGAGACTTGAGGGTCCTTGATTGCTGGGATTGTCGAATGCACCAAGCCGGCTCACGCCACCATACAAGGTATGGTCGTTTGGATTCTTAGGCTGCGCTGATGGATGATCATCGGAGAAACGCTCGAGCCTGTATGAATGCTGGGCGCCTTTCTGTGCCTCCGTCTGTGCAATCCCCGGAGCAGCGTTTAACACCACGCAGAAAACTGCAAACAGAAAGGACAATCGTCTATGCATAATATTGAATGACTTTTTCATTACCTACATCTTTATACCCGAGGCAAAGTATTCCTGCTTGCTGTGTAAATTGCAGCACTGCAGTTAGCGCACGGTAAGCGATTTAATTTGGTTATACACCCGGTCCGCCTCGGCAACCCGATTCAACTTATAGAGCACTTTTGCATACATCTCCATGGTTCCGCGTAAAGCGGTGCTCTTTCCCTCAGGTGAATTTTCCATGAGATCGATTGCCTTTTTGAGATCCGTCTCCGCCTCAGCATTGCGATTCAAATTGTAATGAAGGGCGCCGAGCTGACTGAGGGCAGCCGCTTGCTCAGCTCCAGCCTTTGCTTTCTCGGCAATTGATATTGCCCTGCCCAGGCGCTCCTCGGCAAGTTTATGCTCGCCTGCCTGTATATAGAAAGTTGCGGCGGCGCGTAACTTCAAGCACAACTTTTCACTATCGGCGCCAAACTGCTTCTCCATCTGTGCCACTTCTTGATCGTACTTCGTTGCGGCGTTAAGTGCGGCATCTGCTTTCGCTTGCAGCTTGGCATCGACATTCTTAGGCGTAATCATCGGCAGTAACTCAGTACCGGTGCTGAAGCGCACGCCATCAGGCTTGGCTTCGCCATTCAAATACAAGACCGCCGGCTTATCCCCGCGCGCGTCAAATGCCAGCGTCACCGGAATGTCAAAAAACACGGCAGAGGATAAGGGCTTGAATGGAGCAGCGCTCTTCACCGCATTTACCGCCAGTGAATCAGTGGTTTTATCACCACAAGATTTTGTTACCTTCAGCGAAGAGACTGAGCCACCGGCATTGGTGACAAAGGAAACCTCAATCATTTTATTGCCCAGGGAGGCCGGAGCCTTCCAGTGTGACTGCACCTTCCGATCGACAGCGCGTACGAAGGGAGTGTAATCGAAATTGAACGCCTCGTCCTTGCTGTGATCGACTTCTATTTTCTTAAGCAGCAATGCCGGTCCGATACCACCCACGGTGGCGGCTTTTGCCCGATCCTCAGCCAGGACCATATTGTCGATTTGGTGCTGGATCGTGACATCATCCTTAATCTTCATCGCGATGCGAAACTCGACATAAGCCCCGACCTCATCGCCTTCACTCTTCAGGGATTCAGCATACTTCAATCGATCCTCGAGAGTTGCGACGTTTACTCGTCCGTTGCGCAAGACAAACTCAAGAGACTTTTCGGAATTCTTATCATCAGGCGTCAGGGCAATCGATCTATGAATGTAGGTGATTGCCTCTCTGGCATCCGTGGTGCTAAGGGCTAAATTGTGATAGCCGATGCCTAGATTGGTACGAGCGAGGGCAAAGTCGGGCTGCCGTTTGAACACTTGCTCGAGCAGTTTTACTCCTTCCTTTTCTTTCTTGCTGTGCATCAGCCGGCTTGCATAATTGCAAATGCAGATCACAGTGTTCGACGGGGCGGAGCTTGCGGCGACGACATTCGCCAGAGCGAGTATGCAGGCAAGCAACACGAGCTTATAACGCATGAATCGAAAACATTCCAGGCAGAACTCAAGGACTTACTATTATACCGTCGGGTTCCTGTCCAAAGTCATCTCGGGTGGCCTTGCGGCATTTTCAACACGATCACGGTGCATGGGGCAGCATCGACGATTTCATCGGCTACACTGCCGAACCAGATCCTGCTGAAGCCGTGGCGAGCGTGGCTGGGTACGATAGCCTCATCGGCATCGTACTTTTTGCAAACGGCAGCAACCACATCAGCAATCTCTCCTGTCAGCATGTCGATGTAGACGGTTACCGGCAGCTTCTCTTTGAGTGACCTGGCCATCTCATCGAGCAAACTTTGCTCTTCCTTCTTCTCCTCTGCTACCACATCAGGAATACCTGCAACAGGAGCATCGGCAAAACCCGGAACGATGACGTGAACCAGATGGATCTGCGTTCCCTCAGCATACTTTTTTTGCAAGATATACTCGAGAGCCGTTTGAGCACTGTCACGACCATCGATAGCAACAACAACTTTCATATTCGCTCCTTTCTTGATGCGCCAATATTATGACAAAGCCGGGCGGATGACGAATGCACCTTGCTGCTGAATTTGCGCTCAGGTTCATCATCCCAAAGACGTATTGACGTGTTACTGCCCGTAACAAAATGACTTGAGATGGCAGAAGAAGAAAACATAGGTTATCCAGGCAACCGAGGCGGCACAAGGAATGGTCAAGCACCATCCCTGCACCATATCGCGCGCCACCATCCAGTGGACGCGTTTCTTGTGCTCAGCTGCTCCGACGCCGACGACAGTGGATGCAATCACCTGCGATGCAGCCAGGGGTCCGCCAGTCGCTGATGCGAATGCTACGATGATGCTCGATGCCGTTTCCGACACCAATCCGTGAAGCGGTTTCAACTTATAGATGCCGCCGACCTTGCGCACTATCTGTGGTGCCAAGCTCAATACACCCAGTGCCATGGACAGCCCGGTCACCAGGCGAACCCAGAGTGGAATCTCTGAATTCGTGGGCAGAATGCCGGAAGCGCACAATGTCAGCATGATCACACCCATGGCCTTTTGCGTGTCATTGGCTCCATGACCAAAGGCCAGGACGGGTACGACCAGCCAAAATGCTTTTTTAAAAACGATGTTCATCTCAGTCGTAGCTCGGCGCAGATTCATTACGGCGAAAGTCAGCAGGTAATAGCCGACCGCCATTCCGACAACAGGGCTGACGAAGAGGCTGAGCACTACTTTCCACAAGCCCGTGGCATGAATGAGATAGCCGAAATCACCGAAGACGAGATATTGAAAGCCACCACTAGCAGCAACCACCGAACCGACAATGCCACCCACCAATGAGTGAGTCGAGCTTGCCGGAATGCCGACCTTGCGCGTGAAGACGTTCCACGCAATTGCCGCGAACAAGGCGCTGGCCAAAACCGGCAACAGATCCGGCTGCGCCGGCCAACTGGTGATACGAGATATGGTGCCGGCCACGGCCGAGCCTCCCAGCAGCGCACCGAGAAACTCAAATGTGGCGACCAGCAAGGTCGCGCTCCGCCTCGACATTGAGCGTGATGCCAGAGCTGATGCGCAAACAGAACTGCCATCCTGAAATCCGTTTGTGTATGTGAAGATCAGACAGAGTACCACCACCAGCGCCACTACCATATAGACCGATGACACTGATTCGCTCCCTGCCATGCCCGCTCTGAGCTAAAGAGCGAACTGATATCTTTCAACTCATCTTTACGATTACATGTAACAGCTTTTCACCGACAATGTCAATTCGGCTGCCTGCATAGCTCATGGTCCTGTATATCTCGACCATTTTCATGATCCGTTTCACATCATCTTCTTTGAAGAGCTCAGGCATCGATGTTCTATAAAGCTTGTCCAGCTTGGCATCCGATTTACGCGCCAGCGTCGCCTGGGTGGCCGCCTCGACCAAATCAGAGCCGAGATTGTCGAATGAACTAAGCAAGCAACGCGATCCATCCGCGAGAATGGCCGCCATGTGCATGAGCTCGGTTCGCTCCGATCGCACCTCAAACGCCTCCATCTCTCGGACGACTCGCTTGCCTGTGTTTATGACCTCATCAAGCCGTGCCGATAAATCGTATATATCCTCGCGATCGATGGGAGTGATCAGCGTTCCAACAAGATGCTGAGCCAATTTAAGCTTGTGCTTGTCGGCCTTGTGCTCGAGATCGCGAACAATCTGGCAGCGATCGTGAGCGCCTTCTTGAATCCAGCGCTCGAGCGCTTCCATGCCCTCGAGAGTGATGCTGGCTTGCTCGGCAAGCAGGCTGAAGAAGTCCGTCTCCGGTTTGAACATACGCGAAAGCCAGGTCGCGTCCTTCGCATCCTTCTTCTCATGCTCTTTCTTTTCGCTCATATCACAAGACTCCTTTGTTCTCGGCCCTGATTGTCCATCTAGGATGCATCGGCAGAGCCGGCGAGCTGGAGGCATTCCTCACTCAGTAGTTTAACGAATTGGTTGGGCGATAGACGACTTTCCTTTTTGCCTTGCAAGCGCAAACGAGCGATTATATCGTCTACACCACTGAAACTCCAGCGCCCGCCTCCTTCCATCTTGCTGAGCCGCTCGGCAAAGCCGGTTAAATCAATTCTCGGCTTGAGCGGCCGGGAAACAAAATCAACCCAGGTCTCATAACGGAAATAGAGCTCATACATTCGCCCCTGTCTGACAAGGACGCGATTGCAGTTGATGGCATTGTGGATTGCCATGGGATGGCAAACGGAGCTGATCCAGCTGCTTGCATGCGCCGGGCTTTTCGATGGCTCGATGATGCCACCATCCGGGATATCGACGATAGCCAGATCGATTGCTTCATCTTCACTGATTTCAATTTTGCCGGCTGCTATCGCCCTTTCAGTGAGCGTCAAAAAGTCGTCATCTATTCGCCAGAGGTGCTCGAAATGCTCGATGCGCGCCACGATAGCAGGCAGCCTGTCGAGAAGCTCTTCATAAAGAACAGCGGTAAGCTCATCGTGCGTGCCACTGAATGCGGTGCGCTTCAGCGGCGAACGGTCGGGATCGCTCCAGGCTGAAATGACAAACGAGACTCGGGCAGCGTCGCGATCTTCATAGGTGCTGAAATCCCCTGCTCGTGCCACTGCGATGAGAAAATCTCGGTTGTCGACGGCATCATCCGGGTTTAGTATCGAATAGAGTGACACCAAACCGTCCTCATCGAAATGATTATTGGAAGCCGCCTCGACGCCATCGAGAAGCGCGCTGAGCTCCTCGGATTGATCGACGCTTTCAATAAATTTGAAGACGCTCTCGGCGGAGAGATCGGCCTTCAAATTCGGCGGCGTGCGGCTGTGCGGCCAGTGGGAGAGCGTCAACCTCGTTTGCAAGTTGGCGGCACCATCGACGATGATGTTGGGCCGCTCGGCAAGCAAATGATAGGGAACGTAGCTAAGCCTTTGCACGGCAATTCGACTCAATTTTCATTAAGCGTCTTGCGCAGCCAATCTTTCCACTTCCAGGCCAGGTCGCCTTTCTTGTTGCTGAGCCGATCGTCGAGCCGCATGTAAGCCAGATCGATTTCTTGATCCCAGGGTCTGAGCGAATGAGCCATTTTGTAGTTCTGCAAAGCCGCATCGTAGTCCCGGATAAACAGCTCCTGATCGATTCCCAGTCGGTAGTATGGTTTCACATATTTCGGATCGATGGCAATTGCTTTTTTATACTCCGCCATTGCTGCACTATGCATCTCCAGGTCATCATAGGCCTTGCCGAGCGTGTAATTGAACTCGGGTTTCGTGTAATGCTTGGCGATCTCGTTTTCGACTTCCGAAACCAACGGCACGACTTTATCCTTAGGCAGTTTGCGCAAGACGCGCAGCAACTTTGAAATATTTCCGGACTGCTCGACATCGGGAAAACATGTAAAAGCGGTCACAAAAACAGCCGGGCGGACTGCCTTGGCGTAATCACCCATCCAGTAGTAACACTCGGCCAGAGCCTCGGCGACGCCCATCAGAACCGGCAAGCGGTCGAAGCAAATCTGCAAATCCTTCGCCGCTTTTTCATACTCGCCCAGCATGCGATAGGAGAAACCACGAACCCGAAGGGCCCGGTCGTCCCTCGGATTTTTTTGCAGATCCATGCTCGCCAGGCCAACCGCACTGGAGGGATTCACCTCCATTAGCGCGGCTGCATATGCAGTCGGCAAGCCGGGAATGTTCGGATCGAGATCCATCGCTTTTTTCAAAACAATCTGGGCGTTAACCCGCTGTTTCTGCTGCAAAAGGAAATCGCCGACCAGATACAACATCTCCGGATCGTTGGGAAATTTGTGCAAACCCTCATTCAACATGGCAATGGCAGCTGGAGCGTGACCGAGGCGGATCCACTCTTTGCACAGCTCGACCAGGGCTTTGGGATTATCGGCGCCATAGCGCACGGCCAGCTCGAACTGAATGGCCGCCTGATCGTTCAGCCCGAGATTGTCCAGAGCCAGGCCCAGACAGATATGAGCTTGCGAATTTTTCGGATCGCGTTGCACGTATTCTTGCAGTTGCCCGAACTTTTGCTCGGTGAGCTTGTTGCCGGCAATGTCCTTGAGAATCTGGTCGAGGAAGGGGTTTGCTGGTTCGGCTCGGCAAGGAGTGATCAGGCAGCTCGATGCCAGGATGGCTGAGGCCAGAAAGATGGTTGCCGATGTCATCATGCCGGGCTGCCGTTTGTACACTAGTAAGCTCCTCCGGGATTGTCCTCCCAAACTTATAACCGTTAAACTATCTCTGCGCCCATAACTATCTCATTCCACGAAAGAACATGAGAGATGATTTATATTAAACATCTTGACAAGCGTATGCAAAACCGACGTTTGAGGGAACATTTTCAAGTGGTGGAAAAGTTGTGTATGTGTATGCTTTCGGTACGTTCACTTTTCAACGTTTAGCGCTGCCGCTCTGATTCGGTCTGAGAAGATAACGCTTTGCTGAGGAAAATCTGGGGGAGTTCATCGATGAAGAGACTTCGACGCAACAAAAAGGGAAATCAAATGGCTGAATTTGGCCCAGCCGTTTTCATCTTGGTTTGCATGATCTTGATTCCGATGATGGTTCTGATCTACGTCGGGCTTGGTTTTGCCTGCGGCTGGTATCTCAATTTCATGTGCACGCGCGCCTGTGCAGTCGTGCCTGCCGCCGACATGCCGACGGCGCTCAACGCCCAGCAAGCGGCATGGTTTAACTCCGGTCTGCCCAACTTTACCGGTGCCTCTATAGTCAGCAACACGGCCACGCGGGTTGCCTTCATTAACACAAACGGCGCTCAAGCACTGACCTCCAGGGGAAAGGTACACGTCGTCACAGTGGTAAAGATTCAGCCTTTTGTCTCAATTCCACTGCTGCCGCTCGGTCCTTTCACATTCACCTATGTGGGCGAGCGGCCGATTGAGGACTTCAGTCTCGAGGGAGCTCAGTCTTGAAGAAGCGCCAGCTAGCACGGCTGGCGCGCATAAGCATGTGAGGTTGATCAAAGTATCTCAGGAGGTTTGAGTGCAATGTTGATCCGGAGAAGACGAAAGAAAGCTGGGGGCGCCATCGTTGAGGTCATAGCCGGTTTGTTCGTGCTGATTCCCGTCGTCCTCTTTATTGTCGACATCGTCGCCATGGTCCTGGCCCAAATGGCGCATGACGCCCTGGCAAAGGACTGTGCTAGAGCAGCGGCAGAAGAGACAAACGCCGGCAATGCCACCGCGGCGGTCAACCAGGTCATCTCAGGCTTCAGCTCTCCGGTCATGGTCATTCAACCAGGACCGGTGGTTGATTACAACGGCACCATTCCTGAAACGGTGCGCGTGCAGACGACGGCTATCTTCACTTTCCCTGTGCAAGTGCCGTTTTGCGGCAATTTGCAGCAGACATTCGTAGCCGAGGCAAGAGAGCCGATCGTCGGCGTTTTGCCTAACTAAGGCAAGCACCCCCGCCTCTGTGTGGAACGGACCTGCGCATCCGCTCCCGGGTCAATCCTTTTTGAGTAGATTGTTGAACTTCGGAACCAGAACGATCGGCAGCTTGTCGAAGTCAATTTTCACATCATCTATATCGATGAACTTGATGTCGGCCGCTTCGCCTTCTTTCCCTTCCTTTAAGATCTTTTCCTGGGAGAGTTTGCCGGCGTCATAGATGACGGCGACGCCGTATGGTTTTTTGATGGCAACCGCCACCTCGATCACGCCTGTGAGCTTGTCGATGCGCTTGCGTACTCGCCCGAGGCAAGCCGCGCAACCGCTGCCCTCGACCCGAAAATCAAGGCGATGCAACATGCTTTTATTCGCCTTTGCCAGGCGCTCTTCCTTTTGCTGCGCGCGGCCATTCAACATCAGGACTTCTTTGGGTTGACCGCCGTGCAGGATGATCTCCTTGCCCGACGTCTCGCCTATCGGCTTAGCCCCACCCGTCTGCTTATCGGACTCCTGGGCAGCCATGGCGGAGAGAACCATAAAATTTGAAAGCAAGACCAAAGAAAGTGAAGCTCGAGGAACTAGTCGCATGCAAATCTCCCTCCTGATTCCAAAAGCGTCCTTAGCCAAGATCAATTCTACCTAACCATCGCGCTCGCAGATAACATTGACAAGCACATGACGACCCTGAGTCCGGGCTGTATCAATCGCCGTTCTCAGTGTGCCCATGAGGTCCGCCGGGCTCTCCACCCGCAGACCGATGCCGCCGCAAGACTGCGCCACCTGCTCGAAGCCGATGGTCAAATCGAAATCGCAGAGCGGCATCTGTCCCACTCGCGTTGCCCAGCCATCACGGGTGGTGCCTTTGTATGATTTCTTGATTGTCGACCAGGCGCTGTCGTTGAAAACCACGATGACGATCGGCAACTTATAGGCCGAGGCAACGTAGTGAGCAGACAAGGGAGTGTTGAACAAGTAGGTGCCGTCGCCCAGCGTCACCATCATCGTTTGAGACGGCGAAGCTAATTGAGCTCCCAAGGCCGCTCCCAGCGACCATCCCAGTCCGCTGGCAATGGAATTCTCGAACCAGGAATCGCTGAGATGCCGGGGGACGAGCGTCGGATCGAGATTGTATTCATTGAATATGACCACATCATCGTCAATCGTTTCCCCGATTGCATACGAGAGGTAGGTCTTGGTGATCAAGGTCCGGCTCTCGTGCGCTTTGGCGCCGGTCCTGGCGGTGTTGAACACGCGCAGGTGCTCCTCGCACAATTGGGCGTGACGGCTGTCGATACTCTCGAAGAACGGAAAGCGATCGCCCTCGCCCCGGGCTTCGGCTGCAGCATAATCATGCACGAACATGCCCTCGAGCCTATACTCGATCTCAGTCAGTGTATCGGCAGGATTGCCGCTCAGGGCCAAAACGGCTGGGAAAGAGCGCATCGGCAGGCGCTGGCAGAGAGGATCGATGCCAATCTGCACCACGCGCGGTGGCGCCGATCGGCGCGGCTCGTCCAGGTTGGAAAGCTCGGGAATCCATGGAACGTGGCTTTCCACCACAAGAATCACATCGGCTTCCTCGACATATGGTGATGGAGCGAACCCCAAATGCATGGGATGATTGGTTGGAAAGTTGAAGAAATTGCGTTTGCCGTGCTCGATCACTGGGATCGCGAAGCGCTGGCAGAGAGAAAGGAGCGCTTGCGGGCAGCCGCTGTAGCGACCGGCTTCGGCGGTAATAATCAAAGGTCTCTTAGCGCCGGCGATCAGTTGGCAGGCACGGTCGATCTCCGCCGCTGGCGCACATCCTGCCAGACTGGCCGCCTGGCTCGATGTCGTGCCGACGGTTGGATTTTCCAGAGGCGCGCACAAGGACTCTTTCGGCAGAGTCAGATAGACAGGCCCCTGCGGATCGCTCTGGCTGATTGCCAGAGCGCGATCGACGACAGTTTCGAGATGGTGTGGTCCCTTCAGCTCGTAATCCCATTTTGTGAATTCACGAAAGTAAGCACCCTGATCGAATGTGTCTTGTCCCCATTGCACGAAGTTGGTGCGGCAGCCATCGATGCCGTAGTCATAGTGCGGGGTCTTGCCTGCCATCACGAACATGGGTATGCGCGATCGGCTGGCATTGATCAATCCCAGCCCCATGTTAGCCGTGCCGACATTGACATGCGCCATTACCGCCTGAGGGCGCTTGCTCAAGAGATAGTATCCATGCGCCATAGCAATGGCCGTATTTTCATGCGGTGCGACGACCGTTTTAAGACTGAAGTTAGGATCGTTGTGATAGCGCGCCAGCGCATCAATAATCGGAGTGAAATCGGTGCCGGAATTGGAGAAAAAACAATCAATGCCGCGCATGGGTAAAAGACGCATGAGGGCATGAGCGGTAGTATCCGTCTCCAGCTCGACCATTTTGCGGGCCTGAGGTTGCAATCTCGTGGCATTGCTAAAAGCCGGATTTTGAGCGCGAGCCCGCCTGAGATTGACGGCTAAAGCGTCGTTGAATTGCCGCGGCTGCTCGAGATTGGTGAAGTGCCCGGCGTCCTTCAGTTCCTTCAGTTGCGCCAGCGGCAATCTCGATGCCATGTATGTCAGAAGCGGGCTCGTGGGGGTGATATTATCGGCGCTACCACCAATGAGCAATGTCGGAACGCGAATATTCCCCAGCCCTTCCCTTAAGTCCACATCGAACATCGAACGCCAGGTGGCAAGATAGACCTCTTTGTCCTTCTTGCTCTCGGATTGAACGACCACCTCGACGATGTCGCGTGCCGTGCCCGGTGCGAAGAGACCGGGAATCATGCTGCGAGCGCCCTCCGCCATTGACTTGCCCTCGAGCTGCTCCTCGATGTAACGGATGCGCTCCGGTCCCTCGGGCGCATAGCACCAGGTATTCGCCAGCGTCAATGACTGAACCTTTTCAGGAGACAGCTCAACCAGTTTCTGGGCGATCACTCCACCCATGGAAAGTCCTACTACGTGCGCTTTGGAAAAGCCGAGATGCTCTATGAGGAAAGCAGCGTCGCGAGCAAAGCAGTCCATAGTCGTCTGTTCGGCTATTGATGCATTGGCTGAAAGTTTTGATTTGCCATGACCGCGACAGTCAAAGGCAAGACAGGTATATTGGCTGGAAAAGTGCTCGAGCTGCGGCTCCCAGTTGGTGTAATCACCACCTACGGCGTGGATGAAGACGATCAGCTCAGCTCCGTCCCCTTTGATGCGGCAGAAAATATCAGCACCGTCTGCGGTGCGGCGCATCGACTCGGTTGCTTTGCCTTCAAGCGTGGAAGTCATCTCTTGATCCTCACGAATGTGCTCTTGCTATGATTGCCAGTGTCCCGCCGCCGAGCGGACCGTGGTGCTCCGAGCGAGTGCTGACATAGAGCGCGGTATCGCCTGTGATGCTGGAAATAACCGAGGAGAGAACGCAACGAGAATAGCGCGTATCATCTATGTCGTCGTCAGTCAGCATTGTATGCCGTTTACCCCTTATAGTGCCGCGCGGATCGGCTTCGGATTTAGCAAATATGCCGACCAATCGCTGCGATTGCTCGGCGCTGAGCTGCCCACCAGATATGGTGAATCCCAACCCTTCAAGAACGCCTCTGATTGAATTCACATCAATCATGTCGTTTACCACGCCGCTATTGATCACCAGATCCCCGCCGGCAAAGCGGCTATTGGCCATGACCATTATCTCGGTGCGCTTAAGCCCGGGCTTGGCAGAGCAAGAGGCGGTCGACGAGAACTTGCTCCAATCGGAGCAAATCGAATCATCATTTATATCCTTGACGTCGATCTCCCCCAGCGCCACCGCCGCCCCCAGAGCCGAGGCGCCGCGCGAATAGACCATATCGGAGCGCAGCGGCTTGCCGGATTTTGAAGCCGCCACACCCTCCTCATATGAGAACTTCGGTATGGCGCCTTTCATCTGGATCAGGTGCACATCTTTCATCGAATCGACTTTCAACTCTTGCACCACTTGCTTGATCACTGCGGCGGTTTCCTCGACTTGTGCGATGCGGCCGATTTCCTCCGGTCGAAACTCGCGCGTGAAGCCGGTTCCCACGATCAGTCTTTTCTCCGCTCCTGCCTCAGCCATCATCCGGCCGGAGCGTGCGAAAACGACGATATGAGGGCTGACAACACCCTCGCAGCCACCAGAGAGCGAGAAAATGATGCGCTCGGTTACCTCATGCCGACTGATGCCGAGCTTGCTCGAGAACAAATCTTCGAAGGCAAGCATGGACAGGTCGCGGGTGAAGTCGTTGCGACCGCCGTTCCCTTCCGTTTTCCCAATAATGCAAATCACCTCGAAGGGATCGATTAGATTTTCAGCGAACAACCGCTCGATGCCGCTTGTGTCTGAAGGGCTGGACGTCAGAATTTTGAACGCCTTGATCTGCACTTTCGTATCTCGGGCTGCTTGTGCCGTTTTTCCTTCCAATTAGATTTTAGCCTTCAAAATTTTGCCGGTGTGCTTTTTGATTTCAATCTTGTAGACGTCGCCATGATCCATCTCGCTGGCGGAGGCCATGCTGGCTAGTGCATCGACCACCTCAGGCGAGTTGGCCGTCAACACCGTGACCGGATCTTTGACGCAAAGCGGGAAGTCATGCCAGGTGCCTTTGTGCAGCATGATACCGTGACCAGCCGGGAAGATGAAGCACTTCACCTGGGCGAGGTCGGGAGCCTTGGCGCCTTGAGCGTGATTGGGCTTGCCCAGCACCATAGCGAATGGCTGGTCGCCCAGTCCGATGAAAAGCTGGGTCATGTTCATATGGCGTTCGAGCCAGTAGACCTCAGGATCGCGCTTGCTGATTCTCGCGGTTCGAATCACAGCGCTGCCCGTGCACTCGAAGGGAAGGTTGTGCCCCTCCTGAACCGAGCCCTTGTAGAAGGGGATGCTCAGCCCGGCATTGGGAACGTCAGTGCCGATGAACAATCCATACTCGGAAACGTTTTCTCTCGTTGCTTCGACAATCGGGGCCTCGACTACTTCAACAGTTTCTTTCATGTCTGCCTTCGCGCTCCTGTCTTCTCTAAATAGGTCACTAAACTCATGATTGTCTCATTAACCGGCGCATTTTGATCATTTTGCCGGGCTTGTTTTATGACGGCGCCATTGAGAAAATCCAATTCCGGATGCCTGCCGGCGCGCAAATCCTGCAGCGTGGCGTTGATATTGCCTCTGGTTTTCTCGAGCGATTGGAAGACTTTATCCAGGTCCTCTTGGCTCAGGGGAATGCCGCTTTGCAAAGCCACCTGCTGCGCTTCGCTCAAGAGCTGATTGGCGATATGCCGCAACTCAGGCGAATCCAAAATGGCGCCATTCTTCTCATTGACTATGGAGCATAAGCCATTGACGGCAATATTCCAAAGCGCTTTTTGCCATTCGGCGAGGCGCGGATCGTGCGAATAAGTGATACTATATCCGGTATCATTAAAAAGCCCGCGCACTTGTTCGATCGCCTTCTGGGCAGATGAATCACCTGAGAGGTCGAACTTGTATACTCCGGCGAGATTTATCTCATGTGGCGAAAGGCGTCTTACCCCGAGCCAGCAATTCAATCTCAGCACATTCTGCGCCTGTAAGATCGAACGACCCAAATCAAAAATTCCGATGCCGTTTTGGCAGAGCACGACCGTGCAGCCCGCCGCCAGTCTCGACTGCAAGCTCGACAACAGTGGTTCGACATCGGTTGCTTTTGTAGCGATGAATAGAATATCGTTTTCAGCAAATGAGTCCGAGCCATTCAGCAGCTTCGCATCGATCTCACGAAAATCATCAATCAAGCCGCTGATCTTGAGCGGCTTTTTTTTCAGCGCCTCGACGCTTTGAGGTCTGGCTAAGAGCGCGACGTCATGGGATTTGCCAAGCACATAGGCGAGAAACATACCGATGCCGCCGGCTCCGAGCACATAACAGCGTTGCTTCACTTTCACCGCCCCTCCTCAACCACCATCTCATGCAGGCACATTTGAGCATTCTTTCGAAATTTGCGTTTTTACGCAAGAGAACGTTCGTGAAGGCACCTGTTGAGAACTGCAGCGCTTGGATATCATGCTTGCATAGGGTGCCGACCAGGGGACACGGTTGCGAAGAAACCAATCCGAAGAGCACAGCCGAAGCCATAACCCTCCTTCAAACCGTGTCCCCGAGGTCGTTGCAAGCAACATCACAAAGGATCAGCGAGCCCAAGAAACCCTAACAATTCCCCGGCCCTCAGCACAACTGGTCTCAAGCCAGTTGTGTTGACAATTGGGGAGTTTTTTAGAAGAATGGCTCCCGAGGCACCAGCTGAATATATATGTATAACGTACTAATCGTCGATGATTTACCAGCTCTGAGAAAACATGCCGGCGAGTTGCTCCGCACCGTCGATCCCGATGTGAAAATAAACGAAGCAGCGTCGGGAAAAGAATGCTTGAGCCTGTTTCCCAATTTGCATCCCGACATGATCGTCATGGACATCGTCATGCCGGATCTAAACGGCATCAAAGCGGCGAAGGAGATCTGGTCGCAGGCTCCGGAAACGAAAATTTTGTTCTGGTCGCAATTTCATCGCGAGTCATTTGTGCGCGAGCTGGGAAAGATTGTGCCTGATAATGCAATTCATGGCTATGCCTTGAAGAGCGAGAGCGATGACAGACTGAAGTATGCATTTGAATCAGTCCTGGTTCACGACAATCCTTATATCGACCCGATCGTGCGCGGCGTGCAGAAAACGATTGAGAAAACCTGGGGAGATATCAATGAAAGTGAGTATGAGATCCTGATCGATCTGGTGCTCGGTTTGACAGACCGCGCTATCGCCATGCGGCACCACATCAGTGTTCGAGGAGCGCAGAATCGCATCTTCGCTCTGTCGATGAAGTTAGTCAAGGGCACCGATGCGCATTTGAAAGAAACGGCGGGGATGGAAGTTTACAATACCCGCGTGCGAATCGTTCTGGAAGCATTTCGTCTTGGCATAGTCGCGCCCGAGGACATCAGCGACCTCGATGGGGAGCTGGACGGCTGGCTGGCTAAACAGTTTCAGTTCAAAAAACAACCCTGAGGCAGCTTCATCTGTCTGGCAAATTTCAGGCAGGCGCAGTGCGCCACATCATTACTAGCAGCCGACGACTTTGCGCAGAACGGCATCGACCGCTTCACGATCGATTTTACGTTCGACTATGATCGTCACCAGGTGCTCTGCATCTTGCCCTTCTTTGCGGTCGCGATTGAACTTTTCGATGTCCTGCCAGACAGGTAATTCGAGTTCTTGCCTGCTGTGGATTTCAACTATTCGCTTACCATCCATGTAAGTCTGGCGGCTGACTTTCTCGTTCAGATCTGCGATGAGCCAGCCGAGGTCGGCATTGCCGAACAGCTTCTCAGCTATTCCATCCAACGTCTGTCCCATCTGCACTGTAACTTTCGGTCTGCGGAGAACAGGTCCCAGGGTTGTGCCACTATTTGTGGTGTCGTCTTCGTCGACATCTTCAGCGGATTCCAGCTCCTCTTCTTCTTCCCTGAACAGCATCGTCAGCGCATCATTCAAGCGACGAATGCCGGGATCGATCTCGCTTTCATCGTCTTCATCCTTCTTCTTGGCGTAGGCATCGAGTCTCGCCATGAATTCTTCATAACTGTCGAGCAGCATGTGGTTCAAATCTTCGTCTTCTTGATCCTCACGCATGCGAGCGCGTTGTTCCGCCTGGGCACCGGATGCGCTACCATCGAGGTTCAGCCTGCCTAACGGTCCGAGGAGCAATCCGGATTGCATCATCTGCATGCGAATTCTGTCGGCGGGACCGAGCAGTGAGTTGTTGCCATCCTGGCTATCCATGCCGTTCATGAGAGGCGATCGAGTCATGCCGGCTGCCATGACAAATGCCAGTCCCATGCTTCCAGCCGGTCTACCGCGCAAGCCATAGAAATCAGGAGTCATGCCCGGCCGCTGCTGGAAGTAATTGCCGAGGCGTCCAAGCATTTGCATGTTGAGACGCAGCGGATTGTTAGTTTGCGATGCCAGGCGGGACGTCATGTCGGAGGTTTTCATCGTCAGGGTGGAGAGTCTTCCGGAACGTCCATCGGTGAGTACACGGAAGGTTCGTCCGGATAAACCCATTTCTCCATTTCGTCCTGTTCCGAAGTTCCTGCCGATAAGGAACGGGCTTCGACGACCGTCGACGAATATGACCGGCTTGCCGCCGTCTTTGCCGATTGCCCAGATCCGTCCATCAAGGCGGGCGGCTTGATTTCCACGCACTCTAGCTAAACCGGCAATTGACATGATCAAGGCAAGTTCGAGTCCGGTGATGTAGCGGTTCTGCCCAACAACTCGACCATCGCCTCTGACAGTTTGTACGCGACCATCAAGTGCCGAACCGCGCCAGCCTTGAACTCTCAAGCCGCCTGGAGTAAGCGCTGATGGTCCGGCAACCTCTTGCGTGCGGCCGATTTCTTTGCCGGGCTGCAGATCGGCTATGCGGATTGTGCCCTGCAACGGAGATCTAACTCCATTTGCTGCCGTGCCGACATCGCCAGGTACCTTGATAGTGGTCTGGTTGTTGGCCAGCTTTCCATCTGCCACTTTGGCGCCGCTAATTTCGGTCTGCTTGCCGGCCAATTCGCCGAGCTTGCCACCAGATTCGGTGACCTTGATTCCGGATTCCACCTTGGAGTCGGCAGGCTTAACACTTGTATCGGGCTTGGAGTTAGTGTCCGCTAACTTAACGGTCATATCGGTCGGCTTCACAGCTATATCGCCGGGCTTCACACCGATGTCCGCAGATTTGATTACAGGTTCTACCGACTTGCCCGCCGGCTCCGCGGTCTTATTCCCATTGTTGATCAGAGAGGTTGGCTCAATCGGTCGAGTGCCGAGCTCAGCCGGTTTAATTCCTGTTTCTCCGGGTCTGATATTGGTGTCTCCCGGTCTGATATTGGGACCCATTTCAGTGGCTTTTGAAACAACCGGCTTGCCATCAGGATTGGTGGCAGATCGAATGCCATCAGGGGTGGTGCCATTGATTGGTCGAGGCGGTCCGGATGTCGCTGTATCGCCAACAGGTTTACCGGTCAATGGATCAATTCTGAGCGGGTCTGTAAGCAGCCTTCCTTCAGCCAGTTGGCGAACGCGTTGCGTTGCCTGTTCGAACGCGATGACCGGATCAACCGGTCTTGCGGTCGTCGGTGATGTGGTTCGCCCATCTGTCGGCTTGATTGCTTCAATAGGCCTACCGTCGGGACCAATTCTCGGGGTGGTATCGAGTCTGGTGGCTGTAGTAGGTATGCTTGAAAGATCAGGCTTCGTTGTCGTCGGCTGTGTGCCAAGCTCCGTTCTGCCCAGTCCATCGGTTCTTCCGGGTCCATCGGTTCTTCCAGGTCCATCGGTCCTTCCGAGCCCATCGGTTCTTCCGAGTCCATCGGTTCTTCCGAGTCCATCGATTCTTCCGAGTCCATCGGTTCTTCCGAGCCCATCGGTTCTTCCGAGTCCATCGGTTCTTCCGAGTCCATCGGTCCTTCCGAGTCCGTCGTTTCTTCC
>JAJPJO010000365.1 GCA_021324135.1 Pseudomonadota bacterium | reverse complement strand
GGATTGTCACGAAAAATGCAATGCCGACCATCCAGAACAGATCGGCGAAAGAAAGGACAGCCGACTGGGAATTTACAATTCCATTGAGCATCGTCATTGCTTGATTTACGGCACTGGCATGATCGCCGCTATGCATTTGGAACATGGCGGTCATCTGATTCAACCGCTCCACCGCCTGTGGTGTATATTTGCTGAGATGCTCGACGAGCACCGCCCGGTGGAAGGCTTCGCGGCGATCAAGCACCGTCGTCAGTATCGCAATTCCGATACTTCCGCCAAGTTGCCTGGTGAGGTTGTAGAAACCGCTGGCTGCTGGAATTTCTTCTTTTGGAACCGAGCTCATCGACGCGAGGCTCAAAGACATGAACATAAACGCGCTACCGGCGCCGCGGAATAGAAGGGGCCAGAACAAACTGTCGGTCCCGCTTTGAGGACTGATACCGGCCATGGTGAACATCACTAACGCGGTAACTACCGATCCGAAGCCAATCATGATCCGGGGTTCAACCTTGTTCGAGATCGTGCCGATAATCGGCATCATAGCCGCTGAAGCCAGCGCCCCCGGGAGCATGAGCATGCCGGTCTGCATGGCGGTGAAGTGCAAAATTGTTTGCGTGAAGATGGGCACTGCAAATGTGGTGCCATACAATCCCATGCCAAGAATAGACGAGTAGAAGCTACCGGCAGCCAGCGACCTGTGGCGCAGCACCCGCAGGTTCACCGCCGGGCGTTCGGTCGTCAGCTCGTGCCATATAAATAGAATCAAACCGATCGCCGCCGAGATTGAGAGAGTGACGATTAATCTCGATGAGAACCAGTCTTCCTGATTGCCTTGCTCGAGCATGGTTTGCAAGGAGCCGATCGAAACGATCAACAAGAGAATGCCGATCCAGTCGATACTGGATTTCTTCGGTTTATCACCCGACGGCAGAAAGAGCATTGCCATAAGCACAGCCAGGATACCGAAGGGTATGTTGATAAAAAATATCCAACGCCAGCCGAGGGTATCGGTGAGGTAGCCACCAAGTGTGGGACCAATAACCGGACCAACAATCACTCCGATACCAAACAATGCTTGCGCCTGGCCTTGCTCCTCGCGAGGAAAAGTTTCGAACAAAACGGCTTGAGCCTTAGCCAGAAGACCTCCGCCGCAAAGCCCCTGAAGAATTCTGGCGGCAACGAGCATCGGAAGGCTGGTAGCCATTCCGCACAAGATAGAGCTCAAAGTGAATCCAATCAGGGAGAAAACGAAGTAGCGTTTGCGACCAAACACATCTCCGAGCCAGGCGGAAAGTGGAATGATTATCGCGTTAGCGACTGCATAGCCCGTCACTACCCAACCGATTTCGCTCAAGGTGGCGCCCAGATTTCCCTGCATGTCCGTGAGCGCGACGTTGACAATACTGGTGTCGATCAGCTCCATCACTGCGGCAAATGAAACGGTTATGGCGATTAACCATTTGATCAGATTTGATTTATTTTCCTTCAACTGCTCGTTCATTTCCGTGCTCGCGATTTATAAGAGATGTGCCGCATGTGATACCACCACCGACGGTACTACAGACATACCCGGGGTGATAGCAAATCCTTGAATTGATTTTGGATCAAAAACTATCTTCACGGGCACCCTCTGTACGATCTTGGTGAAGTTTCCCGTGGCATTGTCCGGCGGCAGGAGGGCAAATTCCGATCCGGAGGCGGGTGCTATGCTGTCAACTTTGCCTTTGAATACATGACCCGGGAAAGCATCAACTATAAGATTCACTTCTTCGCCGGGTTGGATGCGGCCGACCTGCGTTTCCTTGAAGTTGGCCGTAACCCAATATTGATCCGGCACCACCGCCAGCAGTGCCTGGCCTTTATCGACGTTTTGTCCAATTTCTACCGATTTCTTTCCCACTCGACCGCTGACCGGGGCGAAAATTTTGGTGTATGAAAGCTGAGTCTGCGCGTCGGCCAGGTCCGCTTGTGCCTTGGCGACATTGGCGGCGGAAACGGCAACTTGCTCTTTCTGCACTTGAGTTTGTTGTTTGGCAGCTTGCGCTACCTGGGTCATGCCGCTCGATTTGGACATCTGACCGATAGCCTGAATGACATTCGCTTTGGCCTGTGCAACTTTGGCTTTTGCTTGAGTCAGTTTATCTCCAGCCGATTGCTGGTTTGCCAGCGCGACATCGTAGGTTGTTTTCATTGAATCGAATTCTTGTTTTGAAACCGCTCCTTGATTGACCAGGAACTGGTAGCGTTGAAAATCCTTCTGAGCTTTCAATGTCTGAGCCTTCGCAGCATCGAGCTCGGCGCTAGCTTGCGACACCTGAGCTTCGGCATCCGGAACCGCCGAGCGAGCCGCATCAACACCGGCTTTCGCTGCGGCAATCTCGCCAGAGGCTTGAGTTGTTTGAGCTTGCGCTGATATATCCATTTGCTTTGTAGTCAAGCTCGATGCCAGGGTTTGTCGGTTCGCCAGTAGCAATGCGGCTCTGTCCTGATTGACCTTGAGTTGATAGTCGGTCGGATCGAGTTCGAGGAGCAAATCGCCTTTTTTGACTAACTGATTGTCGTCCACATAAACTTGTTTCACGATACCGGGCACGCGACTGCTCAAGTTTATTATGTGTCCATCGACATAAGCATCATCAGTGCTCTCGATCGTGGCGGCGTTTTGCCACCACAAGAAACCGCCGATGACACCAACCACGGCGATGAGGCTAACACCAGCGATGGTGCCGGTTTTTTTGAATGAACGCCGTTTCCTGATGGGAAGCTCAACAACTTTACGTGCTTCCCGCTGGCGACCGACAACGGACTCCCCGTTTATTTGATCGTGGCTGAGTTTGAATTCGTATGTGGCTCGTGACTTGTCTTTCATGATCGTGTTTCCTGTTGTCGCGTCTTGCTGCTAGCATTTTTTGGTGTGGCCGGGAGGAGGTGCTTTAAGCCTGCTTGTTCAGCACTCCGGTAAAGAAAATGTCGGTCAAGTAGGGAGCCATCTCCGCCAGCTTGCCGCTGCTTTTCTGGAAGTAGTGAGTGAATATCGTTCCGTACAAGAGGCTGGAGAGACAGTCTCGGATAGCATGCACCGGTAGATTTCGCAAACGACCATCATCAATCATCTGGGCCAATTGCGCTTCCCAATCCGATTTCAATCGGTCGCGATATTCGAAGTATGTGGGCTTCTCTCGTTCTTTGAACTCAGCTCGTTCCTGCATAAACAGCTCAACAAGCGCTTGATTGTCATCAAAGAATTCAAGATAAGAGTAAATGCTGATCCTTATCCGCTCAATCGCATCTTGCTCAGCACCAATATCGCTGTTGATTTTCCGCTGAAGTTCCTGAATACCGCGATCAACGCAAGCAAAGAAGAGGTCTTGCTTTGTTGGATATTGGCGATAGATGCTGGCTTTCCCCATCTCAAGCTCATCGGCGATCACTTGAACGTCGGTGTTCCGGTAACCGTTGCGGGCAAAGACATCGGTTGCGACTTTCAAAATCTGCTCGCACTTTTCAAGAACGGCCGCCTCATGTGCCTTTGGTCGACCGACGCTTCTACCTTTGCTGCTTCCCTTTGACATGATTTTCTCCTCGTGGACGGACTAGTCCGTCCGCTAATTATACCAGACTATATTAAAAGGATTAGGTTCCCGAATCAGCGAAATCATTGCTGCCCTCCGGCCCGGCTCGAGGCGTTTTAATCAGTAATTTTTCGTCATAAGCGTGGCTAAAAGCATCGCCTCTAAAGCAAGCTTCACATAGGATCTAGATGAAATGTCGACGCAAGCTACGTTCCGTAATGCCTGTGCTATAAGGATTGAGACAATGTTTCCGCCCGCGCCTCCAACTAAACATGCGCGAGAGTGATGCATAAACACCCCGACATGAGCCCTGATGACATGAGCAAAAACGAATCGGCCAAGGCTCCAATTGCCCAGAGCAGTGAGCATGATCAACCAGTCGATGTGGCGAAGCTGGATGAGACTTTCGGGACGGAAGCGAGAGACGAAATCTTGTCGACCTTCGTCCAATATACGCCGGTACTCCTGCAACGCCTGGCAACAGGTATTCAGGACCGGGACGAAAAAACCGCACGCGATGTAGCTCATCAATTAAAAGGTATGAGCTCGAGCATTTATGCTGATGAATTGTTGCAGCATTCCCTGGCGATCGAACGCGTCGCTAAAACGGATCCAGTTGACTGGACTACGCTGCAATCTTCATTACCTGCACTGGAAGTCGTCTATCAAAAAGTTCGCCTCTATCTTGATACCGTAATTAGTATCAAGTGAGAGGATATGTTGAGAAGATGAATTCCGCGGGTCGCCTCTAAAATAGGCAAAAGAGCATGATCTCTCGGCAACATTGCAACACCCAACAACCTGCCGTTCGATATAAGTATCGCTATAAGAGAACATGGGCTGCAGGGTATTTCTTGAATTCCTCTGAATCGGGCATAATTAGGCTAGACGGAGTGTGCTCAATTGTGGTGTCTCGGTTGTCTCGACGAATCTGACGGTGCGGGTGCATGAACCCCGCCAGGGATAAGCATCCTTCACGATCGACAAGAGTTGGCGGAGACCTGACTACACACGGAGGAATCAATTATGATTCCAGGGCCACACGATCCTAATCAGCCTTCCAAAATACATCTGCATTATCGATTGGCAAACGACCCAAGCACGCCGGCGGAGCAGCTCAAGAGCATTGCCATGGCGGCCGAATGTCCGATTTTGCTATCCTACTTGGCCGCCAATCCAAGTACACCACATACGGTGCTGCAAACATTAGCTGATCATGAAAACCATAATGTCAGAATGGGAATTGTCGACAATTCAGCAGCAAAGCTGGAGATACTGACAAAGCTGGCCCGAGACCCGAGTCCTGATGTACGTTACTCGGTCGCTGAGAACCATAATATCCCAGCAGCCATTTTGCTCGAATTGACTAACGACGACAATCCGTACGTCGCTTCCCGAGCGGAAAGAACGCTTACCAGAATCCGAGCGGAGATGGGGGCCGAGTTCACTGAGATCTCTGCAGATAAGGAAGAGGAACAGAACTTGATCACATTATTGATAGCAGAAGACAACGATTTCGTCCGCTCGTTGATACGCCGGAGCTTGAATGCCCATCACCGCATTGTCGTCGTAGGCGATTGCGGTGACGGCAGATCGGCAGTATCCGAGGCATTGAAGCTGAAACCGAATGTGGTGCTCATGGATATAGGCATGCCGATCATCGACGGCGTCAAAGCCACGCAGATGGTCAAGGAAGCTCTACCTGATGCATCGATCATTATGGTGACAGCGCGAGAAGAGGCGAAGTACATACACAACGCATTCGAAGCGGGCGCCGATGGATATTTCCTCAAAACGAGCCCATTGTCGGAACTGGCTCAGGCAGTCGTCACGGTTGCCGAAGGCGGCAAATGGCTCGACCCGGGCATATCGAGCACAATCTTGCGCAAATGCGTCAATCAAATCAGCG
The DNA here is from genome assembly GCA_021324135.1 of Pseudomonadota bacterium. Classification (GTDB taxonomy): domain Bacteria; phylum Cyanobacteriota; class Vampirovibrionia; order Obscuribacterales; family Obscuribacteraceae; genus JAJPJO01. The sequence goes on along the minus strand of JAJPJO010000365.1, from coordinate 31,452 downwards.
TCACCGGCATGGACCCACACGCCGGAGGCGAGTCTGTTGCTGAGAAGACCTCGTTGGCGCTTGAAATTTTGAACTACGAAGCGGAGCGATTAGCAAACGCGAACAAATCAAATGAAGCATTGGCAGTTGCCAAAGCAGCTCTGGCTGTGGCAATCGCTCAATATGGTCGAGACAGCAAAGAAGCGGCGCTTCAACTAGCAAATCTGGCTGAGCTTCATTACAAGAAAGAAGATTACCGGAGCAGCGAATCACTCATGCTGCAAGCAATCCGCAACCGCGAAGATCTGCTTTCAAACGCGGATACAGAAACGGACAACCTGATCGACTTTCTCGGCAAGATGTCTGAGTCAGCAGGCAATCGCCAGCAGGCCGAGCTTTATTATTCATGGTCATTGCGTATCCGTGAACGACTCGGTGATCAGAACAAAGTCAAAGAAGCTCGAGCACGACTGGCGTCACTCTTAGAAGGACCGGATTTCGAAGGGGAAGCCTAGTTTTAGAGACGGAAGACGAATTTAAGGGGCAGGACCCTTCCCAATTTTTCCCAGTCCTACCTGTAGAGAATTTCGACAAAAAATCTAACAGACACACCTCTGTTAGATTTTCCTGCAAAATTCTCTATCAGTGGGTGTGGGGAAAAAAGAGCTGATCCTCCCCGGCGGGCACCTTTGCGCCGCATTAGCGATCCCGGGAAAATCGCCTACAACAGACAGCGCCCCGATCGCTCGGGGCGCTGACCGGGAAAGTGGAAGAAAAACCTATGCAATCTTTGAAGCTTTTTTCTTCAGCTCGGCGACAAGATCTTCCTGTCCGAGCAGATAGCCGCGGCGGGCTTGATCGTCAGCGTAAGAGATGATTGCCTCAGTCACGCTGTTGAGCATCGAAGTGGGGATGAACTCGCTGACTTGGTTCAAAAGCCGTTCTAATTGCACCCACTCTTCGGTGTGCAGAGGAATGGCATCGTCAAGCCTGGCGATGACGGTGTAGTTGTAGAGTTTGTCAACCTTGGTATTCATTTGTAATTCCTCAAAATGGCGCAACTGACCGCAGCCAACACCAGCCCTGTAACCAGGACTCTGCCGTTTTACTCTGGCTATCACTTGAAATCCCGACGAGCCTTAGCTTCGCCTCTGCGTATCTTATTCCCTGATTTTTTCCTTTTAAGCGCCGAACTTAGTTGCCAAGCGAGATTTTGGTTATCTGGAATACTTTTTCTGCTGATATTCCTGCACGAAACGCTCCGCAGATTGTCTGTCCCAGACCTTTTTGACTCCTTGAGCCTCGACGAGCGCGTTCAAGATTTCGCCGACCTCCGGACCAGGCGCGATTTGCAGCAGCTTCATCACATCCGATCCGGTCAAGAGGCGCGGCAGAGGTTCAACCTCCTGGCTGAATTGCAGATATGCATCCAACAGCTCAGCAAAATGTTTCGCCTGACTACGCCGAGAATCCTCGGGCAAACCCTCACCGCGCGTGGCACCAAGATCACCATAGGCAAGCAGGATCAACTCCGGCATGTCATCGCCAACTTTTCTAAAGAAGCGCAAGACGGTGCGTTCGCTGGGCAATCCGTGATGAAACAGTTGCCCGGGTCGCAGGTGATATTTGATCATTTTGGCGATGAAACGGCTCAGGCTCTTTGACCACTTCATTCGCTCGGAGGTGACCTCGGCCATTTGAGCGCCGAGAACATCATGACCGAAAAATGTATGACGCCCCTCTTCGTTGATTTGCCAGGTGGCAGGCTTGCCGATATCATGCAGGAGTGTCGCCAGCTTGGTTGCGGCGAGCTTGCTTACCCCCTGCGACAATTCCTTTATAAAGGATTCTCTTGTCCAGTCGGGGAAGTCCTTCAGTTTCGCCTCCAGCTCCTGGACGGCAACGACGCTGTGATCGAAAAGACCCAGATGATGGAAAGCATTGGGCGTTACTTTTCTCGTTTCTTTCAGCTCCGGATAAATGGCCTCGAGGAGACCGTTTTTTCCCATAGACTCGAGCAGCTGTCCGGCACCATCGCATTCAAGCAGAGTAAACATCTCATAGTTGATGCGCTCCGCCGATACATTCTCAATCAAATTGGATGATGATTCGATCCAGGCTAGCGTCTGAGCGTCGATATCCGCGTTGAGCACGGCTTTGAAGCGATAGGCGCGTAGAAGCCTCAGCGGATCGTCTTTGAGAACCTGCGATGAGATCGCTCTGATTGTGCGACTTTCCAAATCGGGCATGGCGCCCACGAGATCGATGACGTTTTGCGGATCATCGGCGCTCCATGCCAGAGCGTTGATGGTGAAATCGCGACGGTGAATGTCGGATTCGAGCGTGCCACCGACGCATCCGGCGAAGTCCAGCCAATGGCGCAAATCTCCATCGTCTACCACTACTCGAGCGGTGTCATTGCCCTGATCCAGAGGCACGAAGTGCGCCTTGAGAGCGCGGGCGACGGTTCGGGCAAACTCAAATGCCGAACCGCCTTCGACTGCAAAATCGAGATCTTTTGAACGATTGCCGCGTGCCGCCGTTTTTACCCGGGCAGTTTTTTCCCAGAGACAGTCGCGAACAAAGCCGCCGACCAGATAAAGTTTGACCGAACCTTGCGGAGCACAGTGCAATACCTTGGCCAGAAGCTGGTCGGAAAGCGGGTTTTGCTCTTCAGCGAAAACTTTTATTCGTGCCATGACTCGATGCGGCTCGACTGGAAATGTTCAGCTGCTCGGGATCAGCCTTCAGTCTGTCCCTGGCTGGCAGCGTTGGCTTTTGGAGGAAGCTTGAAATGACCAGCCATATACACGATACCACCAACCAGACTCGATATTGTCGTCAAGCCGAACAGGATAAGCGCGAAAGCCAAGCCCACCGATCGATCTACACCCATAAGCGAAAGGAAATAGCAGTACGCCCACTCGCGCACGCCGATGCCGTTGACACTGGGGGTGACGAAACCGAGCACCGCCACCGATGGGAAGAAGACGAAGTAATACCATAAGGGAATCTTGTCCAGTCCAAGCGCCAGACCGACGCCGATGTGGGCCATGACAAACATGACCTGGCTGACGAGCGAGAGAAACAAGCTCATGCAAATCAGACCTTTGTCCTGCCAAAAGACAGTGGCTGTGCCGTGGTTGAGCTTGCGGCTCAGCCAATTGTGTTCGCCCAGAATGCGCTTGCTGATGCTGGGCAGAAATGGAATCAGACAAAACATGGCCAGGGTGAGCAAAAATACCGGCAGCTTCAGCTGAAGCGGCAGACCGTTGGCGCCCGGGCCAAATGTAATGCCGGCGGTGGCGAACAAAAGCAGCATCGCCAGACCCATCGCCCGATCAACGAGCACTGATGTAAGGGCATGCAAATGCTTGTTCGATCCTTTCGTGAGGTAATAGCAGCGAGTCACGTCACCACCGACGGTGGAGGGAAGAAACATATTGAAGAAGAGGCCGACATAGTAAAGCTGCACCATTTTCATGAACGGGCGTGGCAAGCCGACGGCCTGAGCCAGCAATTGCCAGCGGTGAGCCATAACGAACACGGCAAGCAGGAAGAGCACCAATCCGACCGCCAGATACGCCTTGTTGGCGCCGACGCAGGCGCGCATACTCTCGGAGAGGTCTACCTTGCCGAACAAAAACAGGCTGGCGAAGAGGGCAATGCTGATGACCAACTTGAGTGTGTTTTTGGTGCGCGGTGAGATGCGGCTCAAAAATGGAATCGAAAATGAAGGCGACTGACTCGCCATGCCGGGAACAAGTCCTTCTGCCGGCGAGACGACAGGCTCCTCGGCAGGCGCCGGAGCAATGCCGCCCTGGTTGGCTCTCTGCCCCTTGAGGCTTGCGGCGCGGCTCGCTTCCTGCATTCTTCCAATTTGACGCGCCGAGCGGTCCGGCCCGTCATCCGGCGCGTGCGCCTCTGAGCCAATTTCTATTGTTGGAGTCTTCGCCTTAGAAACCATTGGAAATATTGTAAATATTGAGGAACCAGATGGTCCTCTGATCGTCAAAAACACATGTTAGGCGACCGGGTCCACAAGTGAACACCCTAAATAATTAAGCTCACTTCTCATCCGATCAAAAATTTGATTGGAGCTGCGATGGGAACCACTTGATAGGCTCGGGATTAAAATTTCCAAAGATTTATCCCGAGCAAGAAAATTAGCAAAGTTGTCGTAGGGGTGTGAGGAAACCAGATAAAAAAGGTATTTTCTATTTAGGGAGTACTTGTCGGCACGAGGTTGTTACGGTTAATTCTCGCAACGACCGCATACCCTGACTATATTACTGAAATAACTTAGAATTGGGATTACTTGCTTGCCCAGAGGATGGATGACCTTGTTTAGACGAAGAATGTTGGCCAGAGTTGGCTTCCCGCTTGTAGTATGCCTCGTGTTTTTTGGTATTCAAAGCTGGCTAATTGCCTCAGGCAGCTCGGATTCGCATGTACTGGTTGCCGACGGCGGCAACCCATCCGATAAGCAAAACCCGGTTTTGCTTGCCCAGGCAGGACGCGTGGCCATCATGCCGCAGGTGCTTTACCAGCGCGCCTGGCGTTTGATTCGCGAAACCTATTACGAACCCAAGTTCGTCTCCACCGTGGGCGATGACAAAGGCGATAAGGGTCAGGATTGGAACCGCTGGAAGCATCGTTATGATGGGAAATTAAAAACGCTCGATGACGCGCACAAAGCCATCGAGACAATGCTCTACAGTTTGAACGATCCCTATACTCGTTTTCTCGATCGCGAAGCCTTCGATGAAGAGCGCTCCCAGATCGAAGCGCACTTGTTCGGTGTCGGCATGCAGCTCGGCATGAACAAAGAGCACAAAGTCGTAGTTATCTCCCCGATCGAAGGAACGCCGGCATACAAAGCGGGCATTCTTCCCGGTTGGGAAATTATCGAAGTCGACAACAAGCCGGTGAAAGGGCAGTCGCTCGATCAAGTGGTCAAAACGATCCGCGGGCCGATCAACACTTCGGTTGATTTGACCTTCATGGCCAATCAGAAGAAGAAGACCGTGAAGTTGCAGCGCGCTGAGATCCCGATTCGGGCAGTGGCGAATTGCGAAATTCTCCCCGGCAACATCGGCTACATCCGCCTTGACAGCTTCATCTCATCGAAAGCCAATCAGGAGATGAAAGACGCCTTGCGGAAAGTGGAGAACACGAAAGGTTTGGTTCTCGATCTGCGCAATAATCCGGGTGGACTGCTGAGCAATGCCATCGACATCGCCAACATGTTCCTCGATCGTGGTGTCATAGTCAGTACCATCGATTCCGATGGCTACAAGCAATCGACCTTCTCTTCCAACCGGCCGATTTGCCGCGAGCCAATGGTCGTGCTGATTAACAAAGGCAGCGCCAGCGCCAGCGAAATTCTCTCCGGGGCTCTGCGCGACAACGGCCGTGCCAAGCTCGTCGGTCAGAAGTCGTTCGGCAAGGGCTTGGTCCAGGCGATCAACAGACTCGATGACGGTTCGGGAATCAACGTCACCATCGCTCGATATCTAACTCCCAACGATACGGATATCAACAAGCACGGTATCGTTCCTGACTTCAAAGTCGACTTGAAAGAGAAAGACTACGAAGCGGACAGAGGTCCCTGGTGGATCGATGTTCACTACAAGAAGTTCGACAAATCACCTGCCGACGGCAAAGACATTCAGCTGAACAAAGCGATCGAAGTCCTCAACAAAGAGGTCAACGATCAGCACAGAGAAACGGCAAATGCAGCCGATCAGATCGATGTCGGCGGACAAATGAAGAAGTAAGTCTGAGCCGTTCGCGGCTCTGAATTGAAAAGCACTACGAAGGCCTCGACTAACAATCGAGGCCTTCAATGGCTCTGCCGTGATGCTTCAGTTGCGTCGTCGTGGATATGGTCGTCGCTTCCTTCATGAGCCAATCCGGCGCACGCCTTCCGGTCAGTATGAGAACAGTCGGATCTTTGCGAAGAGCGAATGCGGCTTTCACATCCTCCCAATCGATCAATCCGACACGCGCAACATCCAGCAGCTCGTCACCAATGACGATATCATCGCCGCGCTTCAAACCTTCCGCGAGATACCTTAAACCTTCTCTGGCCGCATCCTTATCCTCGGGCAGAATGCCATTTGGGGCACTGTAGAATCGAAAGCTGCCTTTCGGTCCGGTTCCGATTCGATTCACTCCCGTGTAGTGAACGATCAAGCGCCCGAAGCCCTCTTCCTCATGCGAGGAGAGCACGGACAGTGCCTTTCCTTCGCTGGAATTTTCCTCCAGTTTATCGAAAAACGTGATGCTGGCGTTTTTGCCCGTGCTTATCGCTCTGACAATCACGCCGAATGTAGCCGTTGTCTTTCCGCATGCCGTGCCGAGATAGAGACGAATTCTCTCGATATTCTCTTGCCTGGGCGCATCGGACTTCACCGCCGAGGAGGAGTCGGTTTGGGTCATGGAATATCACCTATTACATGTGGGATATCAATTGCATATAGGTCGCAGCATCCAGAAGAAGCCTATCACAGATCGGTTGTTGCGAAGCCCCTCGAACCGACGGCCACACCGATCAACTGAGCACGACCGGAGTCGGCTTGCCCTTCTCATCGACACAGACGAAAGTCAAGTCAGCCTCAGTTACTTCTATGGTTTCATGCTTGCGCAAGACCTCGACTTCAACATGCACTGAAATTGATGTGGTACCAATTTTTTTCGTGCTCGTGTAGAAGCTGACGATCTCACCCATAAAAACCGGTGCCTTGAATTGCACCTCCTTGATCGCCACGGTGACCACTTTCTGTTTGGTGGTCTTTCCGCATTCGACGGCGCCGGCTAAGTCTATGTAGCTCAAGATGATGCCGCCGAAAATTGACCCTTGACTATTGGTGTCCTTCGGCTGAAGGACTACTCGAATCGAGGGATCGCGATTGCTTACCGGCTTGCTCATTATTCCTCTGCGCCTGGGGTGAATATCATCGGGGTGAAACGATTGATGCACACATGATTACCAGATCTTCATCTGAAGCTCTGCGATTGTGAAGGCAGCTGAAGCAACTTCGTCTGGTAAAAAAAGTGTCCGACGTCATTTGTTTCTCCCACCTGCCGGGGCAAAACGTTCTCCACAACCTGCTCCATTCAATCAGGGTTTGAGCCCATAGATTAGACACATGACTATTATGCAAGAAAGAAGTCGGCTATAATCCATGTCAACTCGAATGGTGGCACATTCCTGCTGGAAACTCGGAATCTCTTAAATCCTCTTTACTACTAGCTGAATCATGACTTCAATGAAGCCAAACTGGACGCACGCTGCACCGCTTTTGGTGTCAGCTTTATTAGGACTTTCCTCGGCGCCCGCAAGAGCTCAAGGCTTGCCAGGGACGACATTTGACACGGCTCCCGGTACTCTTACCATGCCATCCAATGCCGAGATTGCCGCTGCTAGAAGTGCAAAAGCGCTATCTTTGAAGCCGTCATCTGCTGCCCAGCAAAGAATCGCATATAATTCCGATATACGAAATATCGCCGCCAATGCATATGCCACCACATTTGATACTGCAGGCGAGAAGGCGACAGCAAACACAATAGATGCGGCCGGCACCAGCAACATCACTGGCATTAATCCGGTTGGCGAAACGAATAACAGCAGCATTAGTAAAGCCATCGGGCTTGCCGACACTAATGCGACCACAAAGAACATTACTGCCCCCGGCGCTATCGCCGAAATTAATTCACCGGCAAGCAGCATCGGCATCACCACAGATGGTGTTAGCTCTGGTGCTGACGCCAGCATCTCGAGCACAGCCGACACGGGAACCAACAAGAGTATCGCGAAGGAAGATGCACCCGAAAGTGCCACCCAAGCCGATGCTATGTCCTTAAGAGGCTCGACCAGCCAATCTAATTCAATTGCGCAATCGATACCTACCGACACCACATCCGGTGAGGCGGGTCAGGTTGAACTCACACCCGTCAGCTTACCGCGGCGCACACCCGCGTTCAACCGATTCGACGAGATGAAGACGTCGATGCTGATGAGATTGCCTCCACGTTTGTTCTTCAGTGCGGTAATCGACAATTCGATTCGCCTTGAGACCAACGTTTATCAAACGGCAAAGGGCCGGCGTTCGGACTTCGTCTATCGTATTCTGCCAAACACTGTGGTTGGATGGGCATTGACACGTTCAACCCGAATTTCCGGCAACTACTTCTTCTTGAGAGATCAGTACGCAAGCTACAACCGCAACTCGACTATCACGAATTACATCCTCGTCAATCCGTTTCCATTCAAAACGCCAACCCTCTCAACCAAGAGCCAGTTCTTCCCGGACCTGAGCCGCAACTTCCACAATATCGGCGGCACATTTGATCAGGACATCCTGCAGAGCACTCTGGCCAGGCATGGAACACGATTGACCGCTTCATTTACAGATCGCGTCTTATTCTTCGATCCGGACCGATTCTCGGGATTCTATTACAACGACCTCTTGCCTCAATTGAGTTTGAATCAGCAGTTCATGGGTGGCACCTTATATGCCACCGTGGTCGGACAGATTCGTTATCGCGGCATTCTGAACAAGCTGCAGGAAGGCGATCAGTTCTACTCACTGGGATACTTCAAGAGGATGGGGCGTTGGCAGTTCCTGGTCGACAATACCCTGGACGATAACTTCGGGAAGAAGGCATTGCGATTCGGTCACGACAACCAGGTGGTCATATTGACTCAGGAAGTGGCAAGGCGGCTGGCTCTGCCGATCGCGACTGATGTTTATTGCCGCACACAAGAGATCTTCAACATCGGCGCCAACGGCAGCCCAGGATATGCAGGCTACAACTTCCGCGTCTTCGGCGGAGTGCGCCTCTCAGTCGTGAAACCGGCCGTACCGCCAATCAAGTTGCCCAAACTCGCCAGCACCAGCAAATAGACTGATTTTTTGAATTACTTGTACTCGCCAATTAATTGGAATGCAGCCCAGTAGCGCGGGTTCGCTCTAATACCACCGGCGGTGCCAGCAGCTGCTTTGCTGCTTTCATCGCTTCGTGAAGATGGCAATCCTTTCTCCATAAAATTAATCGTCTTCAATTGCGCCTTGCGAAGCGCCCCGGCTTTATTGGCGCCGTGCAGCAGCTCGTAGTACAGCGATTCCATCTGATACTCGGTCATGACGTCATCAACGCTCCACAAGCTCACCATCACGGAGGTTGTTCCGGCAATCATGAATGCGCGCGACAGACCGACCACGCCGTCGCCCGTGACCTTCCCCTTTCCGGTTTGACAGGCCGAGAGGACGATCATCTTCGACTTCAGCGCCGGCAATTGCAATATGTCTTTGACGGTCAACAGCCCGTCATCATCACCCTCGGGTGCCAGGACTACGGCTGAGTCCATCGGTTGATCCTGGTTGATCAAACCGTGGGTGGCCAGATGAATGAAGCCATATTTCGGGGCCAGATCACGGAACTTCGCTTTAGTAGCGGTCGCGCCAACTTCGACATCGGTGTCGCCTTGCCCGAAGAGTGACGCCACTTTTTTCACTTCTTTCTCTGCATAGGGTAGTTTGCCGAGGAATTTGTTAGCCTCCGTGATCGGGTTGCCGAAAGCAAGCAATGAATTTTTCTGCGATTGCACTTCCGCGTCTATTTCATTAGTTGCTCTCAAGACTCCGATAGCAGGCAGATATGCCAGGGTGTGATCTTCAATGAAGAAACGCCCCTTGCCTGAAATCAACGCCGAGAATGGCACGTTGAAGAGAGCCTGGTGCGGAACGATTGTCACAACCGCATTCTCATCTTTGGGCAAAAGCGGCTCAATCGGCTCTACAAGCGTTTTGTACAATGCTTGCAAGTTATCCTGCCGCTTCTTGTTCAAAGCGTGCAGTTCTTCCATACCCTTAGGTTGAGTTGTAATCGATGCGTACGTGTCGCGGATTTGATCCTTCAGGTCGCTGAGCTTTACCTTGACCGTGACAACATCGGCAACCTCGCCGTCCGGCTTAAGAACCCAGATTACGACCTTGTCGGGCATAGTCAGGTACTCGACGAGATATGTGTTACAGCCTTTGACCAGTGCTTTTATTTCTGCCAGGGTTGGGGGCTTGGCGTTAGTCGGCGAGATGACGGAAGCCTCGATTACATTCGTCGTTTTTGGTGTCACGCTAACCGATCTAAAGCCGGCGTTAGGAACAGTGGCCATGGCGATTTGAACCGGCTTGGACTGCGCTTCGTCAGACTCGATCACCTCAGCGGTAAGATCGTTTGGAGCAACAGATGCAAGCCGCTTTTGCGTGATGCTTGATTGTCTTCTGCCCTCCAGCATATCGAGGAAGGCTCTGGCTCTGCCTTTTTCAGCAATCTCCAGGGCTTGATCGTAGCGTTTCGATTGAATTAACACCGAGATCAGATCGAGGAAACAATCTTCGCGCAAATCGAGTGCCGCAGTTTTGAAGCTGTCGCGCGATAGTCGGTTGCGTTCCTGATCAGCTAATGCTACCGCCTTTCGGAGCATTTGCTCGGCATGAGTCGTGTCGCCGAGCTCGAGATAAGCTTTCCCAAGACCGGTAGCGCAGTCCCATTGACTCTCTATATTGCCCAGCTTGTCGGCCAGCGTTGATGCTGCTTCGAAATACTCTCGTGACTTACCGGCCTGACCGAGAAGCAGATAAGTAAGACCCAGTCCACGCAGCGCCTGGCAGTGGCCCAGAGTATCACCGCATGACTTGTAAGCCTCCAGAGATTGCTCGAAGGCTGGAATAGCATCGGCGTACTGATTCTTGAAGACACAGTATTGTCCATAGTTATAGGAGATGGCGGCCTGAACGCGCTTATTGACGTTCGTCGTCGCTGTTTTCGCAGACTCACCTGCACCACCAGCGATACTGCCGAAAGTCGACTTGGCGGCATCATGATACTTCTGGAATTGATCCATGTCGCCCTGATCGAGATAGGCAGCTGCCACGCTATCGAGGTTAAGCGCCTGCTCGAGCGGTTTCTTTGCTTCGCCGTAAAGACGGGCCGCTTCCAAATAACATTTTATGGCGGCCCGCATTTGCGCCACCGATCGGTAGCCCATGCCGACATGCTCGAGTAGTTCGGCTCTCCTGGCGGCGGGGAATGGGTATTTGTCACCAAACTTCTGGGCGCGGAGAAACTCACGCAAAGCCTTTTCCGAGCCGCCTTGCAAAAGGAAATCGTATCCTTGCTCAGTGATCGCCGTCAGCTCCTCGGAATAATTCTTGCCGCGATCGGCCACTTTCTCAGCGTTCTTGTGCAATTGTCTGGCTTCATCAAACGCCCCGGTGTCCGCTTTGGCAGCACCAAGCGCGTTCATTATACGAGCCAATGTTTTGGCATCGGTATCCTCAGAGACCTGTTTCTGCGCCTTCAGCAGATAGGGAATCGCCTCTTGCGGCTTGCGATCCTTTAGCTCCACCTCGCCCATGGAGACAAGAACACGGGCGAGCAGCTCCAGCTCCCCGCCCGCCTCGTACTCTTTGGCGGCCTTTTGATAATACTCCAGAGCTTGCTCGGACAAGTTCATATCGGAGTAAGTGCGCCCGAACTCGTCCAGGACTCGCCCGACAGCGACGTTGTCGAGCGTGTCTTCGGCAACTTGAGCAGCTTTCTTCAGATAGCCGAGCGCCTCATCCAGTTTTTGTTGCTGTCTGGAAAGAACGGCCAATTCAGTTAAGCAAGCCACCTCGCACTCGTGGTTGTCGGCTTGCTTAGCCATCTCGATTGCTCGATTGAATGTCTCCGCCGCCTTCTCGCGCTGATTTAGAGCAATATAGACGCTGCCCACTTGCTTGGTTATTTTGGCGGCTTCCGACGCCAAACCCATCTTGTTGGCTCGATCGGCTGCTTCCTGCAACAATGGCAGTGCCTCATCAAAACGTCCCTGAGCAGCCAAAATCTGAGCGAGAGCACAGCGTGTGTGCACCGGAGGATAAAATTCCTGGTTGTCTTTCTTCGACTTTGTCTGCGCATCCGGCAGGGAGTTGTCGATTTCCAGAGACTGGCGGACAAGAGCTTCAGCTGTCTTACTGTCGCCCCTCTCCAACGCCTTAACGCCCAGATCGTAGAGAACTCGCGACTCATCTTGCTTATTGCCCGACTTACGCGCCTTAGCAAGCTGTTTCTCAAGGCTGTCCGTATCGACCTGCGATGAAGCTGCAGTTTGAGAAAAAAGCAGGCAGGCAGTCAACAAAAGAGTTACTGCCGAGCGCGATCTGATCCTGCTCACGAACACCTCCTGGTCGAAGTCGTCTGAACCGCCACGTCTGAACCGCCAAAATTCGCCAGACGTAATCATTCTACGATCTTTTAATGAGGAATTAGACAGGCGTGCCGCGCCCAATTTTAAGGACGGACCAGATTTGATGATTACAGCCAGAGGTGGGATTTCCCGGGTCGGCTGCCTGTTGAATGCTGCGACCGCCCGGCCCCCCGGGGTATGGCACTTTTTTCCCGGCTCTAGTCGTAGAGAATTTTGCCGAAAAATCTGACAGACAACCGGTTGTAAGATTTTTTGGAAAAATTCTCTTCACCAAGGTAGGGATAAAAATTAGGGCAGCACACTCTGGTCGCCCATTAAACAAATCAGAGATGTGAGCGCCGCTGATACGGGGCTCTAAGTCCTGACAGCACAATAGCCCGGGCCTCCCCTTTTATGGAGACCGAGCTTCCATACGACTCGGCTCAAGACTATTGATGAGAGCTCTCGCTTCTTTATTCTGTGCATCCAGCGCCAGGACCTTGTTGACTTCATTGCGAGCCTCTTCGGTTTTCCGACAATCGCAATAGGCCTTAGCCAGCCCCATCTCCGCTGGTATAACCAGTCGATTTTTCGCGGCACCCGGCTGCGTGTTTCCAAATTCAATCATGGCCAGCAATTTCTTGTAATTGTCGATCGCCATTTCCGATTTGCCGCTTTCTCGCAATCGCTCAGCCATGGCAAATGTTCGTTCTTGCTCAGCTTCAAGCGTGCCCTTAGCTTCCGGTAAGTTCCACTGGTTGCTTGCAGCCAGCCCGGTTTTTATATGTTTTTCTGATCCATAGACAGCATCGTTGGCGCCGCGATTATCGCCAAAACGTTGGCTTTCCTCCAGGGAAAACGATGTAGGTTGGCTACCGCTCGTTTGACTGCATGCGCTTAAGAAGACGTGGCAAGAAGCAATCGAAATAACCAGCGTGAGCAAAAAGAATGTTCGAGCACCTTTCATCACATCCGCCCTTTTGCCGTCGTTTGGCGCACCCCTATGCCAATCCTAGCACCAAGAGGCTCTGCTCATGAGTGGTTACTAGATAGTGCTCAGATGCTTAACGACATCATTTTGCCGATCGAGGTTCAACCGGTCATTCGCCGCCAACAGGCATCGTCCTGCCACCAGATTCGATACTACAGGGCAGTCCATGCAAGTCTTCCGATTCAGGCGATCGACAGCGAGACGGCAGACACGATTGCTATTGAGATCACTTTGATCGGCACGGCCATTGCTCCTGAAATTTTCCATTGAAAAATAACAAAGCGGACCATAAAGATCCGCCCTGTTTCTTACCCCGCAAAAAAGCTGTTATCGAGTTGAGCCGTCTCGATTGTTTTTATAGCTCTTACCTCAGCTGCACCATTGCCACTTCACTTGATTTGCCTGATCGAATTTGAATCACCAACATACCTTATCTTCAGTTGTGGAACGGACACGGCATTATCGGGAACGCGTTCATTAGACTCCAGCTTGGTCGGACCAGCCCAGGGCCACCAGGATGTGCTTGGCTTAGCTAGCGAATAACGCACTTCTGTTCCGCTACCATTTTGATCGACTGCAAACTGACGAGTGATGAAACTGTATCCATGCTCGTTCGTCATTTGCTCGACCCAACTGCTTAAATTACCGGCTGTGTAGTGCTCGACGCGGGTGACGTCCCGGCCGATGGTTTCATCGTGATGAGGGTATCGCCTGAAGTTCAATTGCCCGTTGGCGTCGAAATCTTCATGCAACACTTCATTAACATGACCGTTTCGCTCATGATCCTCGACAGTGCGTGCCCTGCGTATGCCGCCGCTGAATTCCTCGATGGTCATGGTGCCGGCAAATGGCGACTCCCCGGAGCGCTCGAAGCGCTCGACGCGCTTTGCTGTTTTCCCATCGGCTTCATACTCTGTCGTGGTTGTATGATCGCCTGATGTGATGCTCTCTTTCTTGACGCGACCGTTCGGTTCGTAATTGGTACTGGCAAAATAGTTTGGCAACAGCACTGCTCCGGATTCGTCCTTGACGGCGGCGCGCCAGCTGGTCAGCCCTGACAAGGAACCATCCGGGCGGTAGTCTTTTGAATCCCAGCCGGTCTCGGTTGCGCCCGTGTAAATGTACGTGGTATCGGACATGATACCATTACCGCTGTCATCGTGATATTTCACCGAACGCATCAAACGTTCATTCCCGCCAGGAGCAGGGACGTAATAGGAAGTCTCGTTCTTTCTTCCGTCATGATAAGTAGTGAGGCTGCGTCTGCTGCCGTCTGGTCGAAACTCCTCGACAAAAGCAGGTGTGACACCGTCGAGTTCAAATGTTGTTTTGGCGCGCTCGCTGGTGCGCGCCGGGCTGAAATCGTGAACCTCCGGACGCTTGCCGCTCTGAGCTTGATCGCCGCCCAGAAAGAGAAGATCCGCTTGCGTCTTCAAAGCCGAAGACCGTTGAAAGTTGCCTTCAATACCCATGCTCGTGCTCAACTCCAACCAACGATGAGGGCATGGTACAGAAAGATTGTGAGAATGTTGTGAGACGACGGCTTAGCCTCGCCAGACTTGAGAGAGCGTCTGCTCTACATCGAGTCGCAACTCGGTTGCTGTTTGATAGCGGGCATCCGGATCTTTTTGCAACAGTTTGGTGACGATGGCATCAAACGGCGTTCCATCCTTGAACTCCGGCTTGTACTTGCTCATTGGCGGCGGTTCGTCCATGAGATGCTTCATCAATATTGACTCTGCGCTTTCCCCTTCAAATGGAACGTGACCGGTGAGCATTTCATAAATCATAATTCCAAGCGCATAAAGATCGGTGCGCATATCCATAGGCTTGTCTTTCAATTGCTCAGGCGCTATGTACTCCGGCGTGCCGACCATGCGTCCTGTTTTAGTCAGGCGTTTGCCGCTCTCATGAACGATATGAGAAATGCCGAAGTCCACTATCTTGACCCAATCAGGGCGATCCGATTTATCCTGGAGCAGAACGTTGTCGGGCTTCAAGTCGCGGTGTATAACCCCGTGATTGTGGGCTTCTTGCAAGCCGCGGCACATTTGAATGATGATATTGGCCGTGGTGCTAAAGGGCAGCGCTCCCTGGCGGTGGATCTTGTCCGCCAGTGCCTCACCCTTGATGTATTCCATCACCAGATATGGTGCGTTTCCACCAAGAGAGCCGACATCATATACGGTGACAATGTTGGGATGGCTGAGTTTAGCCGTCGTCTTGCACTCGCGCATGAATCGCTCGATCGATTTATCGTTGGCCATCAGCCAGCCGTGCATGACTTTGATCACGACGGTCCGCTCCATAATCGTATGGTGAGCTTTGTAGACAACCGCCATGCCGCCTTCGCCGAGCATGGATTGAACCAGGTATTTGTTGTCGATGACCTTGCCGATCAAATTGCCGGAATAGCCGCCTGTGGAAGAAAGCGCTTCTGATGCGCCTGTTGAGGCTTGCCCCGGCGCTGGTTGTGAGGGTGGTGCCTGGGCGGGCGGAGCTGCTTGCGTGTTTTGCTGTCCGGGAAATGGCGGCGGCGCAAATGCGGATTGCGGCGGCGTCGGCGGACCCGACGCGGCAGACTCGCCCGAGCCGCCGTCCTTGAGGGCCTGCCCGAAGCCAACCTCCTGCATGAGCGCCGTGTCGTGGCGCTCGAAATTCACATCTTTGTCTTTAGCGCCGGGACTGGCTTGCAAATAGGGCTTGCCATCAGCGGGCGAAACCTGTATCTGGGGCTCCTTCGGCGCTGTCTGCGCCGATTGCACCAGCGCCGCCCCTTCAATTGCGCAGTACTGAGCATAGGCCGGATATATCTTCTTGCACTTCGGGCAGACTTTGTCCGGGCCCTCGACTTTGGGCGGCATCTCAAGATAGGTGCCGTCAAACCCGCAAAAATGCGCATCGGCCGGTAAGCTACGGTTGCAAGTCGGACAATTCTTGGTCTTCATCTGTTGAGCGTTCATAGCGGTCTCTTCTTATTGCACCTGGCTGTTCGTGGTGCCGGAGCTCTGGGTGCTGGTCTTGTTGTCGCCGCCGGCATGATGCAATGGAATGCGCGTCGGCCATCCCACAAGGGTAATGCGTTTTTCAACAATAGGAAATCTCTGGCGGACGGTCAAACGCCCGGGAGAGCTGATTGTGATTGTGTACTTTTCATCCTCCCCGCATGCCGGCAAATCAGTGATGCAGATGGTGCCGTCACTTCCCAGTTGCGTGGCTTTGAAGGCCTTTTTCTGCGGATCTTCAATCAGCACTTCGGCATAGGGCGTGTCTGTATATACGACAAGACCCTCTTTCGGCCAGGTAAATTGCAGAATCAAGCGCTCGAGCCCGCTCGGTCCGATGATCACGGCCAGCCCGGCGCCGGCGACTACCCCAAGTACGGCCAGAGGCAATGCCAATCCCATCTTGAACTTCGAGCGTCGGGCCGGCAATCGCTGCGATTCTACCTGCTTTTTAGCCATGAGCTTCTTAGCATCGACCTGCTCGAGCTCCCAGCTGAACTTGCGCATTGCCGGTGAATCGCCGGCTTTGGCAGGCAAAACGATTTTGCCGCTGCAAAAGATGCAATGGTTTTGATTGAGCTCGTTCGCCTGCCCGCAATTTGGGCAGGCTCTCCAGGTGAGAGGATTCTCAGTTCGTTTCTTATCAGCCTCGGCAGTCAGACCGGCGCCGCAATATATGCAGAACTGCATGACTGCATCGTTGCGCCGGAGACAGGACGGGCATTGGATAAAGTTGACAGCGGGCTCTTGAACCATATGGCGATCTTACAATATGTGATCACACTTAAGCTCTATTCCCATTCTCGCTCCTAATTCTTGCTTTCATTCTGAACTTCGACGGCCTTCTGCTTGCCTTCCTGCTCATCCTTGAGAGGATTGCTCAAAACAGGCGCTTTCTCGCTTTCCTTGGGCGGCTCTTTCAAGTCGACGTCGCGCAAAATGATGGATGGAACGACGATGCTCGTTGCCGAGGTAGGACCATGGGCGACCAGCGTTGCGGTTTCATCGGAGCCGCCGGCGACCAGATCTCTTAAAACTCGATCAGGTTGAACACTTACCGTGGCGCCCCGAACAAGCTCTTCTTTACCGGACTTCACCGAGACGCGATAAACCTCGGTCGGATAAAGGGTCAATCCGCCGCCGAAGCTGGAGAAAACGGATGAAAGCATCGAGCCCATGCTCATGAGCCAACTGGGCATGCGAGCCATGTTGCGCACGATATATACATAATCGTAGCCTTCGTCCTTGCCAAGCTCGATGAGCTTCTTCTTCAGTTGTTTCGCATTCATTGAAGGTTCGGTCGAGACGAACAGTATGCTGACCGTGCCGGCGCCGTCTCCGGAGTGACCGTTGCTCTTCATCACGCCTCTGGTCGGGCGCCTGCTCGTGCAGAACGTCTTCAGTATGCCTTTATCGACCAGTTGGATTCTCTCGGCCGGCATGCCGTCATCGTCGACTTCAAAGGCGCCGTACAATTTCTTGCCTTTGTACTCCTCCGCCAGAGGGTCGTCGAAAACGTTGATGATGCGCGAGCCTATGCGCTGATTCAATTTATTCTTCAGCGGATTTTGCTCGGCGAAATAATTGTTGCCGGAATCATGGGTGCCGCCCATCATGCGGGACAAAGCCGAGTAAAGCAGTGAGGATGATGCATCGGGCTCGAACAATACCGGTCCGCTATATGTCTGAGCCGTAGGCGCCTCCGCGATCTTCTTCAATCGTTTGATCAGATTTTTGGCTTTCTGCTCGAGGGTTGCGTAATCCGGCAACTCATCAGGATTATCGGCAGCGACAAACTCGACATCGGAATAGCTGTGGCCGTCTTTGCTGCGGATTTTAGCCATGATCGAAAGCAGGGTTTGCACATGCCCGTCGCGATGCTTGAAACCCTCATTGTTCATCAGCCAGGCATTGCCGACTTGCGAGCTGAGGTAAACCACCGAATTATCAATCTCGGGATATTTGATAAAGATGCCGGAAAGATCGCGCGCTACCTTGCGCCATTTGTCTTCGTCGATCTTCAAAGAGAGTCTGGGTTTTATGAAGACGACCGGTTTCTCCTTCGTCATCTCGGGCAAACGGTCCTCTTCCGGACGTGCCTTCAGCCGCGCTTTCTTGTTTTCGTACTGCTCGATCGCATCTTTATAGCCCGTGTCGGTAGCCATCCAGACCTCATGTCGAATGGCATCATAGTTGTCCTCGACCGGCAGCTCCTTGCCACCACCGGTGAAGCGGCCGAAAATCGAGCTCATGCCGGACGGCTCCTTTGAGCTGTCGAGTTCGTAGTCTCCGACGCGGACATCGGTATAGAGCCGGCGATAACGATTGCGCGTCTCCGACGTTACCGCTCCGCAGCTGGCGCTCAGGTAGAACATATCGGTTTCGAGCACTTTGTACTGCAGGAAGTAAGGCAAATTGTGGCTGCCTAACTTCAAGCGATCGCAGCTGCGTTTCATCTCGTCGGTGAGCGCTTTGAATATCACGTCGTCGTCATCTTTGGAGAGATAGACTTTGCCTTGCTCTTCTTTTATGACGGAGGGTTTGGGGATCTCCTTCACGCCCGGTATGGCCGCTTCTTTGCCCTCTGGTGCGGGGGCGCCGTAGCCGGGCAGCGGCAAGGATACAAGAGAACTCGATAAAACCAGCGATATGCCCAAAGCCGGGATTATTCTCTGTGAATGCTTCATTGGTTCTAGTTGCCTTTACTCGTTTATTGGGATCGTCAGTGCAAACTTGCTGTTGCTAAGACTTAGGAGGCGTCGGGCTTTCATCAGCCTTTGTCGTTCCTTTGTCATGCAGAGGTGGTGGCAGCACCGGTGGCTTGTCGAGGCGTTTGTCCTTGAGCTCCACTTCAATGGTGCCGACAAGAAGGCTTGGTGATGA
Organism: Pseudomonadota bacterium; assembly: GCA_021324135.1. Taxonomy (GTDB): domain Bacteria; phylum Cyanobacteriota; class Vampirovibrionia; order Obscuribacterales; family Obscuribacteraceae; genus JAJPJO01. The sequence continues at coordinate 12,356 of JAJPJO010000365.1, read as the reverse complement.
CGCCGATACCGGAACGCTGCCCGATTCGGCTCCGCAAATTCCGTTGAAAGTTCCGTCATCATCGGCGGTGCAAACGATTTTCTCGAGCGCCGTCAGCGGTGTGCCGACAATCTTGACGCCGCGAACCAGCTCATCAGGCCTGCCATCGGCGAATACCTTGGTGACGATCAGCGGTTGCAGGCTATAGACTTGCGGCATGCGCGTGCTCGTGAAGGTGAAACCACCGGCAATATCATCAAAAACCAGACCGTATTGCTTCTTCTGTTTCTTCACCTCTTCAATCAGCATGGCACGCAGCTGATCGTAGGGAACCTCTTTCTCCGACCTGACCATCAAGTTGCCCATTCTGGCCACAGGATTGCTTCTTGGATCGCAACGACCATGACCGTTTGAGTTCGGGAAGCCTTGCACAGGCGAGCGCGACATCAGGAACGACTTCAAGACGCCCTTGTCTACCAGAGTCACCTTTTGTGCCGGCACGCCTTCATCGTCAAACTGGTAATAACCATTGAGATGAATGTCGTGCAAAGTCTCGAGAGTCGGATCATCCAGAACCGAGATGAAATCAGGCATCACCTTGCGACCCATTTGCTTGGTGAATGTGCGGCCCTCCTTCTCGTCCTTCTGTCTGTGACCCTCCATGCGGTGCCCGAAGACCTCATGGAAGAAGACGCCGGCAGCCTTGGAGCGCAGGATGGCCGGACCGACATACGGTTCGGCTTTGGGGGCCTTGCGGAGCTTCTCGAGGTTCTCGGCCACTCCCTTTACGACCGCGGCCAGTTTATCCTCCCCGGGCATCTCATCAAGACGTACGGCGGAAACATCATCGTATAACCACAGGTCCATGCCGTCTTCAGCACGCGCCTGGGCCATAGTGTACATGCGGTAGTCGGTGCGCGAATCCTTGATTTTGGTGCCGTCGCTGTTGACCAGATAGCGGTTGGTCAACTTGGCGGTGAAGATCACCGAAGATGAATAAATGTCGGGATAATCCTTGTATATCGCGGAGAGCCGCTTGACTATCTCTTGCCATTTAGCCCGATCGAGGTCGAAGGTCTTCGGCTCGGTAGAAAACGATTGCGCCGTCTCATGGGAAAAATCATCCGATGAGTCTTCCTCTGAAACGTTCACTTCCTTGTTGGCTTGAACGCGAGCGTATTGCTGCTCTGCCGATTTGAACGCCTCGTCCGTTTCCAGCCAGATCGCATGGCGGAGGGCGAGCGAGTTGTCCTCAAGCGGCACATACATGCGCGCCGAGCCAGAGGATCCTCTAAAGCCGAAGCCATCGCCGTCTCCGCGACGATGCGTGTTGTCCACCTTAGCTGAGCCGACCCGTAAATCGACATTCAAAAGTCGCTCGTGATCGGGCTCGGCATCACGAGTCAGGGCGCCGTACTCGGCGGAGATATAAAGAGAGTTGACGTCGTACAACCGGTAGCCGAGGTAATAAACCGGCACCTCGCCGGTCTTTTTCAACTTTTCAAAGGAGCGATCCAGCTCGAACTGCATCGCATCAAGAATGCTGTCCTTCTCTGCCGGGGCGGCTTTTGATCCAGGGGTTGACAACGAGAGAGTAATAAAACTACAGGCAAGTGCCGTGCAGGCGAGGCGACGCAAGGTCGTCAATTTCATAAGGTTCCTTTCCCATCCAGATTCGATTCAACGGCTTATTGAAGCAAGAAAACTGCTTTAATACCAGCACTTTACATTATTGCTGAAAATTTTGCCGAGCGTGCATGAATTAACCCCCGCGAGCACTTATTTTGTAACGTCCGCCAATCCAGTGGCCACAATCCTCGTCCGGACAACGCGCCTATGGAATCGCTGCTGGCCATCATATAGATTAGGTAGTTAAAACCCTCAGACTGATCGACTCTCAGCAATAAGCATGGCTAATGCCCCTTATGACGAAGCAAGTTCCAGCCCGCCCTTGAAGCCGGCGCAGCCGCTGAGCCGCATTCGCATCAGTCTGGCAATGAAAGGTGTCGTCTTCCTGGCTTTGCCGATTATCATCCAGGGTTTCATCCTCTTCAGACTCTGGGAACTTCAGGATCAGGCCAAGCAAAACACAAGGCAATGCCGCATAGCGGCTGAGGTTAGCGAAACCGTCAGCCATCTCATGGTAGACCATATCGATCCGGTCACTTCGATATTCGGTGCTCTTGATAAAGATCTTGATCTGAGCGAAGACTACCAGGTGCAAACAGGCAAAGTGATATCCGAGCTTGAGAAGTTGAAATCTTTGCTGAGCCAAAGTCCCTCTGATGTCGCCCTTGTCGACCTGTCCATCGAAAAGGACCATCAGGTCATTGAGCTGGGTGCCGAGGCGATCAAGCGTCGGGCCGAGATTCGCAGAGACAATGAAGCCCGCAAGCACCTGGTCGCTCAATTGTTTTCGATGAGGCAGTACTACGAACCGCTTTTCCACATGGGAAAGCGCATGTCCAGCTTCGTGGTCGATGAAAGTCCGGCTTATCAGGCGAAAGTGCGCAAGGATCAGAAGCAGTTCCTCGATCTGCTTTTCGCCATCGACGTTTTCATGTTCGTCCTCGGGGCTCTGTTTCTTTACCTGCATATCGTCGCTCGCCTGAACAAGATACTGGACAATAGCAAGAAACTGGCATTGGGAGAGAATCCGGACAAGCCTGCCATTCTCTTTGGACTCGACGAAATATCAGATGTCGGCGAGAGTTTGCACGACATGGCCGCCGCTCTGATCCGAGCGGCTCGCAAAGAACGTGCCACCATAGATAATGCCTCGGACATGATCTGCTCACTGAATAGAAACTTGATTTTCATCACCTCTAATCCAGCATCGCGGGCTCTTCTGGGTCTGGCGCCACAAGAGCTGGTCGGCCGGGAGCTAATCGACCTGGTGGAGGAGCAAGACAGGCATCATGCGCTGCAGTCGTTAAACCGAATTGTGCAGGACAGCTCCGGCACAGGCGGGGAGTCATCCTTTGATTTACGGCTCAGGCATGAAAGCGGCACTATCCTGGATGCGCAGTTCTCGGCCGTCTGGTCGGAAGACAGCCAGAGTCTGTTCTGCGTCGTGCATGATATCAGCGAGCGCAAGCAGGCCGAGCGCCTGCAAAAGGAAGTCATGCAGATGGTCAGCCACGATCTGCGCAGCCCCTTGACCTCGATTCAGGCAATTCTCGATATGTTCAGGCAAGGCATCGGCGGGGAAATGACCGCGGAGGGAGAGAACTTGCTCGCCCTTGCCGATCGAAATGCAGTTCTCATGCTGCGTTTGGTCAATGACTTTCTCGACATGGAAAAGTTGGAAGCCGGCATGCTCGAGCTGGACCGATCGCTTACGAGCATCGATTCTGTGTTCGATGAATCGATGCAGATTGTCAAAGTTCAAGCGGACGCGAAACAGATTGAACTGCATGCAGAGCCCAGCGCGCTTACTGCAGTTCTAGATCGAGAAAGACTGGTTCAGGTCCTGAGCAATCTTTTGAGCAATGCAATCAAGTTTTCTCCAAAGGGTTCCGCCGTCAAACTAGCAGCCAGCGAGACGGTTGCCGGCGGCATCCAGATCGATGTCAGCGATCAGGGCCGAGGCATTCCTGTTGAGATGCAAAGCACGATCTTCGAGCGCTTCAAACAAGTGCAGGGCTCTGACACCAAAATCGGTGGCGCCGGGTTGGGTCTGGCAATTTGCAAAGCACTTGTGGAGTTGCATGGCGGATCGATCTCAGTCAAGAGCGCGCCCGATCAAGGCAGCACCTTCACAATCACGCTCCCTGGCGATGGGGGTGATTCGGCATGAAAAGCGCGTTTCGACAGACTATTTTTACAAAACCATTGCTGATTCTATCCATTCCATTGATTGTTCAGGGACTGCTGATCTACAAGATTTCGCAAGATCTGGATAAGGAAGAAAGGATCTCAGTGCAACTGGACCGAGCCCGTGATGAGATTGATACGGTTAATCGCATCTATGCGCAAGAGGCGATGGTCGGCAATGAATTATTCAGACTGGTGGATTCACCCGATGGTTTGGACGAACTGTTCGAACGCAATTACAAGGACTTTCTCAAGGATGCCAATCATTTAAGGCGGCTGCTCAGGGACAACCCGAAACAGCTTGCCGAGCTGAAGAGGAAGACGGATTCGGCAAAGAAATTTGTCTCGCTGGCGCATTTTGTTAAGGGTGAAAGGAAGGATGACTTTTCAGTCGAGCACAGCCAATTCCGCGGACAAAAAATCAAGGAACTGCGCGAATGCGGCATTGCCATGGCGGTTCCATTGACCATCGATGAGGCAACAAAGGATATTCTGGAGGCAAGTTCAAGAAACAAAACCAATGTCGAGAGTGAACGTCAGGAAACAATGAAGTGGCTCTTGCCACTGAATGTGATACTAACCCTGGTAACGGCCTTGCTTCTCTTTCGATTCATTATCAAACCGCTTGAATTGCTGCGTGATAACAGTCTTCGCATTGCCGCTCAAAGACCTCTCAACCCGCCTCTTCCTGGAGACGACGAGATCGCCGAATTGGACCAGGCCTTTCACAGGATGGCGGAATCACTACAGGAAGCTTCAATAAAAGCGCGGGCAATGTTGGACAATGCCCATGACTTGATTTGCTCGCTCGATGCAAAAGGCATCTTCGAGGATGTCGGCGATGCCTGTGAGAAAATTCTCGGCTTCAGTCGCGCGGAGTTGCTGGGCAGCCGCATGATCAATATGATTGTCGATGAAGACAAAAATTACGTCTTCGAAAAGATCAAATCACTTGCCGACGGCAACAAGGAGCCGCCGTTTGAAGCGCGTTTACTCCGCAAAGAGCAGATTCAAATATATACGCTCTGGTCGTGCACCTGGTCTGCTCAGGACAAATCCCTCTCGTGCGTCGTGCAGGACATCTCCGAGCGCAAACAAGCACAACGCTTGCGCCAGGACGTTTTACAGATGGTCAGCCACGATCTGCGTGGACCTCTCTTCTCGATCCGTGGCGTTCTCGAGATGCTCGGCGAGGGCATGGTGGGAGAGATCAACCAGAAAGGGCAGCAACTGATCCAGAGGGCTGAGTTCAGTGCCGACATGATGCTCACTCTGGTAAACGATCTTCTCGACATGGAGAGACTGGAGGCTGGCATGCTCCAGCTCGACAGGTCATCAATTGACATACCATCGCTATTCGAGCAAGTCGAGCAGACGACCATGATCAACGCGAACAAAAAGCAGATCGATTTACAATTTCGTGCCTCCGTTTCCGATGCTTATGCAGACAAGGATAGATTAGTGCAAATCCTGGTCAACCTGATCTCCAATGCGATCAAGTTTTCAGAAACGGGCGGGCGCGTAATAGTCTCAGCCAGGCAGGAAGGAGAAATGGTCGAGTTCAGCGTTAAGGATGACGGCCGAGGAATACCGGGGCACAAAATAAACAGTATCTTCGATCGTTTTAAGCAGGTGGAGCGATCGGACTCTAAGGGAAGCTCAGGATCCGGTTTAGGATTGGCAATTTGCAAGGCTCTGGTGGAGTTGCACGGCGGCAACATATCGGTTTCGAGCTCTCCGGGCAAGGGCAGCACCTTCTCATTTCGTCTGCCCAACCATTTTGCCGAATCGAAGGCGGATGCCCGAGCAGATATTTCATGAGCCGGTCACATCGCGGTCACGGGCGAACTCGTATCCTCTGATTACTGAAGTGCCCGACCTGCACGGCAGTTTGCCAACCACCTGACCAACCCCGACAGAGTCCTCAGCAGGCACCGTATGTGGTGTCTGCCGAGGGAACGTCGGATCGCCACGAGTTTTGCAATCTTTTTGCTTTGCGGAACCTTAATTGCAAAGGGAGTCCATTGCCAATCACCGACTCACTTCTCGAGTCGACTTCGGCTTCCATTCCTTTACTAACCAATGCCCGAGTACGAATCTGATGCCAAAGCCATGACGGCATTACGGTGCTCACTTTCGGCACAACAATGCGTGCCTGATTCTTGAATTCGGCAATCAAAAGGAGAGCATATGACCGGCAAAGACAATGAAAAGACATGCAACTCAATGCGCCAGGCTAAACCTGATGATCCTTTGAATGTTCATTCCTGGCGGCATTTGTGCCGCTCTAGTCGATACGATCATGCAGATGCCGGGCTCAGTCATACCACCATTACGCCGGAGGCATGGGAGAAGTATTTTGGAACAAAACCAGGCCAGCAACCTCAACCTGATCAAGAGCTTCAACCATTCGATCCCTGCACTGTGCGGGCAAGGTTTGGTAACTAACAAGAACGTGTGCCGTCCTCGTTTGGTGCGCTATGCGGGGGGCGGCACTCGTAGTCGGAAGGAGTCTAACTCCATATTTCATCTAGAAGTCACTGCGAAGTCACAAGCGAAGGAGTAATCTGATTTCACTCAAAGGCACTGCAGCGTTGCGACAAAACGATAAGCTGCGCGCTTGAAAAGGATTTATCTGGGGGTAATTGGGAGAGAATCGACTAGTTCGATTCTCTCTGCTTTTGTGGGGTTCTCAATGGGAACAAATGCATTACAATGCACATAGCCTCCAATTAAACGTGAGAGTGGTGATGGCGAAGATATTGATTGTCGATGATGATGCCGATTTAGTTCAGGTAGTGGCTTCGTTTTTGCGCAAGGAAAATCACGTCGTTGAGATCGCTCATAATGCCGACGACGGACGGCATCTTCTCTCATCCTGCGAATATGATGTCGTCGTGCTTGACTGGTCATTGCCTGACGGGTCGGGAGTAGACATTTTGAAGTGGTATCGCAAAGCAGGGAGCGCACCGGTAATAATGCTAACCGGCAAAGCTGCCATCGCTCACAAGGAAGAAGGGCTCGATGCCGGGGCGGACGACTATCTAACCAAGCCCTTCAGCATGAAGGAATTATCGGCGCGCATTCGTGCTTTGCTAAGGCGGCCGCCGATAGTTAACGCTGGATTGAGTGCCGGCAGTTATATTTTGCAGCCGTCGTCGCTGACGGTCAAAAAAGGCAAAACGGAAATTCGTTTGCCGCCACGAGAATTTGCCTTATTGGAATTTCTCTTCCGGCATCCGCAAGAGGTTTTCAAATCAGATGTTCTCATGGCTCGAGTCTGGCGCAGTGACAGCGAAGCCACCACAGATAGTTTGCGCACCGCGGTGAAGCAGATCCGGCGCAAGTTAGAGGATGACACCATAATCGAAACCATACCCGGTGCCGGCTACAAACTCGGCAACCTTTAAGGGGAAGGATTTGAATGGGCGCGCTGGTCCTCCGGCGAAAACGACCATAGCCTGCTAGGATGAAAATCAGAGCGAATGGTTTGAGAGAATGGTTTGATCGCCGTGGATGTCTCAGCAATCCTGGATCATTTTTCGCAGGCAATCATTTGGATGATTGTGATTCTGTTGTGCGGATTGCCTCTCTTCGCAAATCTGTTCTTGCTTTTTGAAGTTTGGAATTTAGTGATGCCAAAACGGTACAGAGGCTCAACGTTTTGCACTGCTGGAATGCTAGTTGGGCTGAGTGCTGTTTGCGGTGTCGTGGCAGGTTCAGACGCTGGTAAGGTTTTATTAGCGGCCGCTCTATTTTTGTTTGCAACTATTGGCCCGCCAGTGAGACTAATCTATTTGCTCAAGGCAAAGCGAGATTCCGATTTTGATTTCCAGTATCTTTATGGAGTTTCACTAATGCTGGCTACTGCACCGGCGATGTTTTTTTTAGCGAATATGGTGCTGTGTGTTATTTTTCTGCTTCTTCAACGCTAGCACCTTGCATAAGAAGCATCTATTCCGTACCCTGAGATCGTGTACGGGAAGCTCTGCAGTTGCCGATGACATTGTCTCAGGCGCGTCGCATTAGATGCGGTATTGCAACGACCATCGCTATCGCATTGCAATGCTCGCCATCGAACGACACTGCCTCAAAAGCGCTATAGCATGAGCTTCTTCAGCACACGAGATGGGTAAGTGAACTAAGCCGCTTGCGATCTCTCCAGAAAACACTTTTGCACGTGAAGAATTCGGCGATCCAAGACGGCAATATTCCGATGTTTTTCCTTATTTGTTCTTTGTCCGGGCGGAAGAAAGAATGCATTGCTTTGCAAAATAGCGGTTCGGATAATCGAGATTCACCGAGATGCCACATGGCTCGAATCGCTAGACCAACTCGCGTATCGCCAAAGGCCAACTTACGCTGCGCCAGTCCTACAACGGTGATGCGGACACCATTATAGTGAAATGCAGTGCTATTCCCGTCAGTCGCATAAATGGTCTCGTCATGATTACCCTCTTCGATCTGCAGTTTACGGGCAGCATTGACTGGCGCCATGAAAAATTTTCTGCCAAAGGATTCTATCTTCACCTTTGCCACAGCTTCTATTGGCGGAAGCTTTATGCCCGGGTCGTTGCGAATAAAGACTCCCCGCATTACCCGCAGTATTCTGGACGATTTCACCAGTCGATAAATACACTGATCGATGGCCGCCCTTGAGCCGAATCCCAATAAGTCTCTTGTAGTGAAAAGCTCTCCGGTGTCGAGTTGCGCGATGAATCTTCGTGTGTATGAAATGGCTGATGATCTCATGATTGATCCCCCGAGAACCGCGAACGGATCAGCATAATCGACAATTCAACGCATGCCAACCGGAATTTTCGTCAAGGTCTTTGCCGCAGAAGAGTAATTTAAGGAGCAGTGCCTATCCCAATTTTTTCCCTTTCTAGCTGTAGAGAATTTTGGCAAATTATCTAACATGGGTGCCTCTGTCAGATTTTCCTGCAAAATTCTCTACAGGTAGGAAGGGCAAAAAAGGGGATGCTAGTCGCACCACGAAATATGGAAACCCGCTGGACATCGAAGCCAGCGGGTTCATCTACTGAATTTATGGGTCTATGACTCGACCAGTTTTTTCTCAGCTTCGCGAACTCGTTCGGCAAGCTCGGCTGCTTCAAGAAGGTGCAGAGCTTCATTGATTGCTTCAACGCCATCATCGCCCTTGCTGTGCGTTGCATATGCGGGTTGTATCGATAATTGTTGAAAGGCTTGACCGATCTCTTCTGCTGTGGCGGCGACAAAGCCTTCCACTTTACTGCGCTGTTGCTTGATTGCCATGGCGATATCTACGGCGACTTGATTTTTCACAGTTTGTTTGACCGCATCGGCAGCTGATTTGCCGTTCAACACTTGCTCGTAAATCTTTTGTACTTTAGCAAGGGCTGCACCGCCGAACTGTCGAGCGAGTTGCTCACCTGTCAATCTTTTGAGCACAGCCTTTCTGAAGGCGGGCGCTTCAGTTTGACCGCCGAGCATTTCGGCCGTGCGGCTGACATGGCGCTTCACTTCATCTCGCGACAATTGATCGAAGTTGCCGGAGAGCTTGTCCACCATCTCCTCAGTGCGACGATTGAGAACGGACTCCGCCCGCAGTATGCTCTGGACATCACCACGGGTGATACCAATCTTGATCTGGCGCGCCATCTCACGCAATTCTTGCCTGGCGCAGAGCGCTGTGACAATCTGCTTTTGTCTAGCGACAATGAATTTGTCAGGATTGCTCAAGAATTGCTCGAGTTCTTTTTCATCGGGGACACGGCTGACCGCCTTATCCAGTGAGATCTGAACTCTTTCACTAATGCTCAGAATCGTTTTTACAGCATCTAAGTCTGAGGAAGCATCCACCTTGACTTTTACTGGTTCGTAATCACCGACCTTCTCCTCGGCATTTAACCACTGGCCTGGCTTGACGTGCGCTACGATGGTAGCGGATGTGGTGCCATCAAGTGAGACAACCAGAGTGCCTGCAGAAAGCGCAGGCGTACCTGCAAGAGCTTTTTTCGGAAGCGTAACATAGCCTTGCTCATCGATTGCCCTAACGTCGATGCGTCTGCCGTTTACCACAATGTCACTGGCGCCCACGGCCGCGACGACGGAGTCTATGCTGCTGAGCGCGTCTTCAGAGTCGATTACAAGAGCATGCTCAGGGTCGGCGTTCATCACAACCTCATCAACCGCCAGGCGAGCCAGTTCGTCGCTGAATGACGAGCCGGTCTCCGCCACTCTGGCTTGCGCCAATCTGACGATTTCTGGGCTAAGTTCAACTCGATTGCTCATAATTCTCACCATTTGGAAAACCGGACAGAGCTCCTTACAAGATGACTTACGTTCGAGGTTCGGAAAATTAGCGTGAAAGAATTGTTAAACAGGATTTGTTTCTAATGTTCCTCCAGGAGTCACCCTCTAGACAAAGGAAGTCTTCTAGTTCATTCCAGGTTCCAAAGGGGCGAGCCCGAATCAATCTCGCGGCATGATCCTGAGAGAAGCCAAGTGACAATAATTCTTCTTTGGTGGCGTGGTTGAGGCTGACTCGATGCTCGCCGTTCCCCAGCGAACGAAGGACTGCGCCATTAGCAATCAATTTCTCCATATCCTTTCTGGATAGGATACCGCGCTCGACAATCTCATTGAGGTTGTGGAACGGACGCATTTCAGCAAGCTTTTTGGCGGCATCTTTATCGGCGCCGAGGATATCGACGAGATCGCGTTTGGTAGCGGAGTTCAAATCCACAGGAACGAAAGCCGCAACAGCTCCGCGTTCGGCCACCTCGGACAAACGATTGGCTTGCAGAATGCGTCTGTCGACCAGTTCCTGGAGCGTATAATACTGGCGCCCGGCGATGAGCCGATCCACCTCACCTTCAGTTAAGCCCAGATGATGATTCAGCTCGCGTCGGGAGGCTGTGTTGACGTTTATGTCCGATTGCCATGAGTCCGCCACTCCAGGCATGTCGAGGCGAATCATCTCGCGAATCATATCGAGACCTTTATCGAGAAGGACCTGACAGCGAGCTATTTTACGCGCTTGCGTCTCTCCCTGGATGTTCAGAACATCGCAGCACTCGCGCATAGTCATCTCAACACCGGTCTTCGACTTTTCAGTCAGACCCAGGCCGAACATACAATCGACGACCACCAGCGGTTCTTGAGGGATGTTTTTCTGCTCGAGCATCGTAGCGAGTCGTTCGCGCAATTGATTGAGCTGACCGACTTGTTCACCGGAAAGGGCAACATTCTCGGGACAGTACTTCGGATCGTCGGCGACATTGATACGCGGATCTACCTGATCGGGATCAAGATTCAGATCTTGCAGTGTGTCTTTCTCCCACTGCCATTCGTTCCTGATATGGTCGACAGCAGCGTTGTGAACAGATCGCTGAATGTATGCCGGGAGCAGGACTTTGAAGCCATCCTCGGCGCCTTGCGACAGTTGTTTGTTCAGTGCTTGTTGCAACTTCTCAGCCAGATCCAGAGACATGGATACGGCATGCTGTTTTTGCTCGTCTCGCATCAGATGCCGCTGAACCCAGAAGCGGCGCAGATTGCTATTGCTCTCCAACATCTTTGCCAGGAGTGGCTGGAAGTAACAGTCGCGAATTAACAGGATCAATCGCTCTTTTTCGGCTGACTGCTTCTGGCTTCGAAGCTTGGCGAACATTGCTTTGGCACCCAGGGCCTGAAACAAATCCACCGGCTGCGATGCGCCGGACTGCTGCTGTAACCTCTCCAGATGCGACGCCCACTCAGGAACGAGCGAGACGATTTCCTCTAACTTGGTTTTGCTTGAGAGCACTTCCGATCAGCCTGCCGACATGCCAATGAATCCTTATAATATAAGATTTCGGCTCAGGCATCAGAATACGTGAATGCTCCGACATATTTTTCACCCGCACACCGGACGCTGAAGGAACGGTGGGTTGCAGGGCGTTGGGGAATAAGCAGGTCCCTTTTTTGCCCCAGCTACCTATAGAGAATTTTCCAGGAAAATCTAACAGAGGTATATCTGTGAGATTTTTTGTGGAAATTCACTACACCTTGACCAAGTAGAAATTGGCATGGGTTATTGCTTCTAAGGGCTGTCAAGTCCTGGCAGTTGGGGCGGTGCTTCATACACAGAATCGTAGGCGCGGAACATTCCATATATCATAAAGGTCCAAACCAGCCACAACAGCGCCGCAAGCGCCACCACGACGACTTTTGCCCAGCGTTCCTTCAGGTCGTTGTCTTTTCGATTAAAAGAATCGAGCTGCCAGAGCGCAAAAATCAAGATCGCCACCAGTGCTCCAATGGCGCCCGACCGCACCGCCTGATTCTGTGCATCCTCGGCTTTTCTGAAGTCTGGGTCTTTGGTGAACTTGCTTCGACCAGGGATCTCAACGTACTGCTGGACGGCAACGTCATACGTCAACAAGCACGGCAGAACAAAGGATATAGGCAGCCAGGCAAATAAAAGAAGACGCATTATGCCTGATTTCTTTTTGGTTCGCCGTTTCAGCTGGCTAGTCGTGGCTGCGCCATTGCCTGGAGGAGGGGCTTCAGGAGGGGTGGTCAGCTCGCTTGTG